>DASTOJ010000109.1:0-4149 GCA_035762565.1 Candidatus Methylomirabilota bacterium
GATCCCGTAATCCAGGAGATCTTCGGTCGTGTGACTCGCCACGAAGGTGCCGTACCCAACCACTTCTATGTGGAGATGAACTTCCCCGAGTTTTTCAAGGCCAAACTGGGCGCCACCAGTGTCCTGTGGCGCCTGGGCGAGCTGTCCATGCCGGAGATCCAGCACGTCGGGATTGCCGTCTCCAAGGCCAACGGCTGTGCCTACTGCACCGGCGCCTTCTGTACCATCCTGAACTACGGCCTGCAGACGGATGAGGCGTACGTCCGGAACTTCGTGTCCGGAGGCGTGGACGTGGTCCAGGACCAGCGCCTGAAGACCATCCTCACCTTTGCGCTCAAGGTCAACGCCGACCCCAGGATGGTGACGGACGCAGATATCGCCGTCCTGCGCGGCATCGGGCTGACCGACAAGGGCATTGTCCAGCTGGTGCACGTGGTCAGCGACTTTGCCGCCTACAACCGCCTGAACCTGGCGCTGCAGACCGACTACGATTACCAGGACATGTGGCGGCAGGTCGCCTTTGGCTGGGAAAAGCAGCCTGGGGAACCGGAAGGCGACAACACCCGGGGCGTGCGCCGGTGAAGACGCCGAACACGTGCTCCGAGGCGAGCGAGCATGTCGATCAGTGCGTCGGTACTGAACAAGTCAATACGGCCCCGCAGGAGGTCGCTGACGCGCGGCTGCGACACGCGAAGCACCTCGGCCGTTTCTCGCTGCTTCAACCGTCGCGCTCCGATCAGCTTCTGCACCTGGATCATGAGGTCGGCGGGGACGAGCAGATGCTCGGCTTCCTCACGACGGAACCCGACATCGCGAAACACGTTCCCCGTCGACGCGGTCACTCTGCGCTCCCGTCCCACGTTGACCTCCCGTCAGCTCCTTCAGTCGTCGCTGTCTCATCAGCGCCTGCCATCGTTGCTCAGCGAGCTCTACATCGCGCTTTGCCGTCTTCCTGCTCCGCTTCTCGAACGCGTGCAGCACGTAAACGGCCTCGGCGAACTTCGCGACATACAGGACTCGGTGCTCACGTGCAGTGTGGATCCGGATCTCTCAGACGCCGGGGCCGATCCCAGGCATCGCCTTCCAGTCCGTTGGATCGAGCCCCTGTTGGACTCGTCGCAGCTGAAAGCCAGCCAGTCGCCGCGCGTCACGCGGGAACTCGCGAACATCAGCTCGTGAAGAGCCCAGCCACTGCAGCCCGCTCGCCTCCTCCTGGCTTAATCCAACGACCGCAGCTCCCGCCGCATGATCTTGCCGGTGGACGTCTTCGGCAGATCGGCCACGAAGCGGACCGAGCGCGGCAGCTTGTAGGCGGCCAGGTGCTGGCGGCAGAAGTCGATCAGCTCGGCCTCGGTCGCGGAGGCGCCGGGCCGCAGCACGACGTAGGCGCGGGCCAGCTCGCCCTTCACCTCGTCGGCGACCGGCCCCACCGCCGACATGGCCACCGCCGGGTGGACGGCCAGCACCCGCTCGATCTCGGCGGGATAGACGTTGTAGCCGGCGGTGATGAGCATGTCCTTGCGCCGGTCCACGATCTTGAAATAGCCGGCGTCGTCGGCCACCGCCACGTCGCCGGTGTGCAGCCAGCCGTCGGGCTCGATCGTCTCGCGCGTCGCCTTGTCGTTGCCGTAGTAGCCCTGCATGACGATCGGGCCCCGCACCATCAGCTCGCCCGGCTCGCCAGGCGGCATGGTTCGGGCGGCGTCCTCGAAGGCGGCCACGCGCACCTCGACGCCCGGCAGCGCCACGCCGATGGAGCCGTGCACGTTGGGGGCGTAGAGGGCGTGGGTGGTGCCGAGCCCGGCCAGCTCCGTCATGCCCCACAGCTCGACGAGCGGCGCGCCCGTGCGCTCCTCCCAGGCGCGCATCACGGCCTCGGCGATGGTCTGGCCACCCACGGTACAGCGCGTGAGCGAGGAGAGGTCGACGCGGTCGAGGCCCGGGTGGGCCAGCATCGTCATGTACATCGAGGGCACGCCCTCGAAAAGGGTGGCGTGGTGATGGGCGATCCGATCCAGCGCGGCCTCGGGATCGAAGCGCTCCATCAGAACCACGGTGCCCCCGGCCATGAAGATGCTGTTGATGACGACGTTGCCGTAGACGTGCGGGGCGGGCAGCGCGGTCACCACCACGTCGCGCTCTGTCCGCACGTGCATGGTGCCGGTCAGCGCGCAGTTCAGGAACACCGCGCGGTGACTCTGCATGGCGCCCTTGGGATGGCCCGTCGTGCCGGAAGTATAGGCGATGGTCGACAGCTCCGTGGGGGCCGCCGGGGGCAGCGAGGGGCGCCCGGCCGCGCCCGCCAGCAGCGACTCGAAGGCGAGCGCGCCCGCCGGCGCCTCCCCGAAGCTCACCACGTGCTCGACGCCGGGCACGTCGCGGGCCGCCTCCAGCACGGCCGCCGTCTTGTCGGGGCCGCAGAAGATCGCCCGTGCCCCGCAGTCTCCGAGCACGTAGCGCACCTCCTTGGCGGTCAGCATCACGTTGATGGGGTTGACCACGGCGCCGGCCTTGAGGATGCCGTGATAGGTGACGATCCACTCCCAGCGGTTCTGCGAGTACAGCGACACGCGCTCGCCGGGGGCGATGCCGCGGGCGGCGAGAGCGGCGGCGACGCGGTCGGAGAAGGCGTCCAGCTCCGCGTAGGACAGCGTGCGGGTGTCGGTGACCAGCGCCGGCTTGGCGCCGAAGCGGGCGGCGGCGCGTGGCAGGATCTGACCCAGCATCGAAGCCTCCTTCAGGCGCTCCAGTCGTAGGCGGTGCCCACCGAGTCGAGAGCGAACCCGCGCGGGAACGCCTGGCCCAGGGCCGCCTCGAACTCCAGACCGCTGCAGTGCGACGGGATGACCCACCGCGGCGCGTGCGGCCGCAGGTCACGGATGGTGGCGCCGATGCGGCGGGGTGACGCGTGGCAGAGGTGGAAGCCGCCGACCAGGGCGTGGATGCGCGACACGCCCGTCCGCGCGACGGCTTCGCGGACGGTGTTGATCAGGCCGGCATGGCCGCATCCGGTGAGGATGACGAGCCCGCGCCCGCGCAGGTGCATCACGAGGGCGCCGTCATCGGGCGTGGTGTCCACCCGCCAGGCCCGCCCGTCGCGATACAGCACCTGGCCGCCGGGGCGCTTGCGCTCGTACCGGGTCCGCCGCGGGATGTCCGTGAGGAACAGGGCGCGTCCGGACATGAACACACCGGGCTCCGACAAGACCGCCAGGCGCGCCTTCGGCGAGCGGGCGACCCGTCGGTCCAGGCGGTACCGCCCGCCCCGCAGGTCGTCCCACGCCCAGCAGCGCTCGCGAAAGGCCGCCCCGTGCAGCACCCCCGGGACCGGCGGCCGCCGGCCGCCGCCGACCACCAGGTCGAGGGCGGCCGCGAGTCCGCCGTAGTGGTCGGGGTGGCCGTGGCTCAGGAAGATCGCCTCCGCGCGGCGCAGGTCGAGCCCGAGGTAGCGGACGTTACCGCGCAGGACGTCGCCGCGGAGCCCGCAGTCGAAGAGCGCGGCGGCCAACGGCCGCCCGCGCCCCACCTCGACCAGGAACGCGAGCCCGTGCGCGCCGAGGGGAGCGGTGGCGCGCCGGGTCTCGAACATATTGCCGAGGCGGTGCACGGGCCCGCGGCTCCGCTCGGTGCAGGTAGCAAAGTCGCCGGCCAGCGACGTGAGACGGACGCGATCGACCGGTTCGAGCCTCATGACGGCGCCGGCCCGTACCCTACCACTTCGGAGGGGGCCCGATGCAACGAGGGTTGACAGGGCCCCCGGGGTGCGGGAGCATCCGCCATCACTCCGGGAGGCGCCATGAGCCGTACGGTCCCTGTCCTCCTGACCGCGATCGTCCTGACGGGCCTGCTCGGGCCGGTTCCGGCGGCCGCCCAGTTCACGATCGCCGGCCGCAAGGTGACGCCCGAGGAGACGAACTTCGCGGGGGTCCGTCACACCTCCCCGCGGTACGGCCTCGTCGTCCAGCTCAATCACGACGCGCGGCTCAACGGCGACTTCGAGCTGACGCTCGTCGACGACGTGTACGGCGGTCTCCTCCGCCAGCACCGGGCGGCCGCGGTGAAGACGGAGGCCCTGCCCCTGGTGTTCGTGAGTGACGCCAAGATGGCCCGCTTCGGCGAGGGCGGCCGCCGGCGGATCTTCCGCTTCCT
>DASTOJ010000110.1:0-8641 GCA_035762565.1 Candidatus Methylomirabilota bacterium
CACCATCGGCGCTGCGGCGCACCACCTTGATGCTCCGAACGGCCCACCGCGAGACACTGGGTGGGTGACGGACATCGGTGCCGAACGGCCTCCGAACCGCCTCGCCGGCGAGGCGAGCCCCTACCTGCTCCAGCACGCCCACAACCCGGTGGACTGGTACCCGTGGGGCGAGGAGGCGTTCGCCCGGGCGCGCGCGGAGGACAAGCCGCTGCTGCTGTCGGTCGGGTACTCGGCCTGTCACTGGTGCCACGTGATGGAGCGCGAGTCGTTCGAGAACCCCGCCATTGCCGCCGAGATGAACGCCGGCTTCGTGAACGGGAAGGTGGACCGCGAGGAGCGGCCGGACGTCGACCACATCTACATGCAGGCCGTGCAGTCCATGACCGGGCGCGGCGGCTGGCCCATGACGGTGTTCCTCACGCCGGACGGCACGCCCTTCTACGGAGGCACGTACTTCCCGCCGGAGGACCGTCACGGGCTGCCCGGGTTCCCCAAGCTGCTGGCGGCGATCAGCGATGCCTGGCGCAACCGGCGGACCGAGGTGCTGCAGTCCGGCCGGGACCTGACCGAGTCGCTGGGGCAGGGCGAGCGGCTGCGGCGCGCCACCACGCTGCTCTCCGAGGACGTGCTGTCCGCCGCCTTCCAGGGGATCTCCTCGCAGTTCGACGAGGAGTGGGGCGGGCTGGGCGGCGCGCCGAAGTTCCCGCAGCCGATGATCTGGGAGTTCGTGCTTCGTTTCTTCAGGCGGACCCGCAACCCCTACGCGCAGCGGATGGTGCACACGACGCTGGTGCGGATGGCCCGGGGCGGCATGTACGACCAGATCGGCGGCGGCTTCGCGCGCTACTCGGTCGACGCCCAGTGGCTGGTGCCGCACTTCGAGAAGATGCTCTACGACAACGCGCAGCTCGCCTCGCTCTACCTGCACGCGTGGCTGGCCTTCGGCGACCCCGAGTGCCGGCGCGTGTGCGAGGAGACGCTCGACTACCTGCTGCGCGACATGGCCGATCCCGCCGGAGGCTTTCACTCGGCCGAGGACGCCGACTCCGAGGGGCACGAGGGCAAGTTCTACGTGTGGACGGCGGACGAGGTCCGCGCCGTCCTCGGGCCCGACGCCGACGCGGCCCTGAGGTACTGGGGAGTGGACCGCGGGCCGAACTTCGAGGGCAAGAGCATCCTGTACGTCGCCGGCGAGCCGGATCCGGAGGCCGTCGCATCGCTGCGCCGCCGCCTTCACGCGGCGCGCGCGCGCCGTGTGCGTCCCGGCCGCGACGACAAGGTGCTGGCCGCCTGGAACGGCCTGACGTGCCGGGCGCTGGCCGAGGCGGGTCGCGCGCTCGGCCGTCCCGACTACGTCGCGGCCGCCGTCCGCACGGGCGAGTTCCTGCTGGGGACGATGCGGGTGAACGGCCGGCTGCTCCGGACCGCCAAGCGCGGGCAGGCGCGGATCCTGGCTTACCTCGAGGACTATGCGATGGCGGCGGCCGCCCTGGTCGAGCTGTACGAGGCGACGTTCGAGCGGCGGTGGCTCGACGAGGCGCGCGGGCTGGCCGACGAGCTGCTGCGCCTGTTCTGGGACGACGCGATCGAGGGCTTCTACGACACCGGCCGCGACGCCGAGCAGCTGATCGTCCGCCCGCGCAACCTGTTCGACAACGCCGTGCCTTCGGGCTCGTCGGTGGCGATCGAGACGCTCCTGCGCCTGGCCGCGCTCACCGGCGAGACCGCGTACGAGGCGCGCGCCCTGCAGGCGCTGCGGCCGGTCGCCGATCTCATGGCGCGGTATCCGAGCGGCTTCGGCCGCTTCCTCTGCGCGCTCGACTTCCACCTGGGCCCGCGGGTCGAGGTCGCGCTCGTGGCGCCGCCGCGGGGCGATGGGCTGGAGCCGCTGGCCGAGGAGGTCTTCGGCCGCTTCCTGCCGAACCGTATCGTGGCCGGCATGGTGGCCGGCGATGCCGCCGCGGCGGCCGGCGTACCGTTGCTGCGGTCGCGCGCGGCCGTGGGGGGCCGCGCCACCGCCTACGTCTGCCGCAACTACGCTTGTGATCTGCCGGCGACCGACCGGGCGATGCTGGCCCGTCAGCTGGACGCCCTGTGACCCGGCGGGGCGCGGCCGTCCTCGCGCTGGTCCTGGCCGTCGCGGCGGGGACCGCGCCGGCCGGGGCGCAGCTCGACGATCTGCTGAAGCGGTTCCCGGGGCTGCCCCAGGTGCCGGGTACACCGGGGACCGGGTCGCTCGGCGAGGTCCGCATCGGCCAGGCGCTCAAGGAGGCGCTCCAGGTCGGCACCGCCAACGCCGTGCAGCTCACCGGCCGCACGGACGGCTACTTCGCCAACGAGGCGATCAAGATCCTGCTGCCCGAGCGGCTCAAGTCGCTGGATCGCGGCCTGCGGCTGGTCGGCTACGGCCCGCAGCTGGACGAGCTGGTGCTCGGCATGAACCGGGCGGCCGAGCAGGCCGCGCCGGCGGCCAAGCAGATCTTCTGGGACGCCATCGGCGCGATGACGATCGACGACGCCCGGCGCATCCTCGACGGCAGCGAGACCGCCGCGACCGAGTACTTCAAGGGCAAGACGACGAGGCAGCTCACCGCGGCGTTCCACCCGGTGGTCGAGAAATCGATGAGCCAGGTCGGCGTGACGCGCCAGTACAACGAGCTGCTCGGCCGCGCCCGCAGCATCCCGTTCCTCGACGTCGAGCAGTACGACCTCGACAGCTACGTGGTCGGCAAGGGCCTCGACGGCCTCTTTCACGTGGTCGGGGAGGAGGAGCGCCGGATCCGCACGAACCCCTCGGCCCGCGTCACCGACCTGCTCCGCGAGGTGTTCGGCCGACGCTGACGACTCTCCTGGAATCGGGTGACGCGGGTCGGGCGCGGGTACCGCGGGCGCCCGAGGTGCGGAGCCCCAGCGCCCGACTCAACGATACGCGCAGGGCGGCACCGGCGTCCGGAACGGCGCCTGGGTCAGGTGCTCGCCGGGGGCGAAGAGCCGGAGCTGGTGGGGCGCCGGAGCGGCCGCGAGCCGGCGGCCACGCAGGGTGAGGTAGTAGCCGGCACGCACGGTGTCCACACCGAGGCGGCGGAGGTCGCGCAGGCCGCGCGGCGTGGTGTGCCCGCGCGCCTGGACGAGCGTGCGCGCGGCCTTGGGGCCGACGCCGGGCACGCGCAGCAGCAGCTCGAGGGGCGCGCGTGTGAGCTCCAGCGGGAATCGCTCGGGGTGGGCCTGCGCCCAGGCGGTCTTCGGGTCGTGGTCGAGCGGCAGGTTGCCGTCGGGCTGGAACGCCAGCTCGTCGAACTGAAAGCCGTAGTCCCGCAGCAGGTGCTCGGCCTGGTACAGACGCGCCTCGCGGGCCGCCGGGGTCGGGGCGAAGCTCTCGAACGGCGTGCCCGCCACCGGCTGGAAGGCGCTGAAGTGCGCGTGGTGCAGCAGCCGCTGGCGCTCCAGCCGCGCGACGAGGCCCAGCACCTCGCGATCGCGCTCGCCGACGGCGCCGACGACGAACTGGGTCGTGGTGCTGCCCCGCGGTCCCGGGCGACCCTCCTCGCGCGCCTCGCGATAGAGCCGGCCGGCCAGCTCGAGCTTGGGCAACAGATCGCCGGAGAGATTCTTCTCCGTCGCCAGCGTGCTCACGTGCCGATCGGTCGGGCCCTCGAGGTTCACGGAGATCCGAGTGGCAAGCCGCGCGGCCTCCTCGACCTGGGCGGTCTCGGCCCAGGGCAGGAGCTTGACGTGGATGTAGCCCTCGAAGCCCTCGCGACGGCGCAAGCGGTCGAGGGTCGCCAGCATCCGGTCGGTGGCGCGCGTGGGCCGGCCCGGCACACCCGAGGTGAGGAACAGGCCCTGGGCGAGACCCTTGCGGTTCACCTCCATGAAGGTCGTCGCGATCTCCTCGGGCTCACGGTGGCACGCGGCACCTTGCCGCCGCAGTAGGTGGGGCAGTAGCCGCAGGACAGCGAGCAGGCGTTGGTCTGCATCACCCGCATGAGGTTCACTGAGCCGCCACCCGGCAGTCGGGCCTTGGCGATGCCCATCGAGGTGAGTGGACGGCCGCCGACCGGCACCGAGCTACGGGAGCGCGGCAGGCCCTGCTCGCGATCGGGCAGGGCGGCTTCAGTCAGCAGCTCCATCCGCCGCCGGAGATCCATGGGCGGATCTTTATACCAAACAACAGGCGAGTAGTCTAGCCTGAAACCTCGACTGCGCCGATCGAGGCCAAGCGCTCGATCTCGCTGCCAGAAATCCCGAGCTCCTCGAGGACTTCGTGCGTGTGCTCTCCGAGCCGCGGAGCCGGGCGCCGGACGGGTGGGCGTCGGCCGCCGACGGCGAACGGGAAGCCGAGCATCCGGACGGTCCCGAGACCCGGTTGCTCGACCTCGCGGACCATGCCCGTGTGTCTGACCTGCGCGTCCTCGAACACCTGGTCGAACTCGTAGATCGGGCCGGCGGCGATGCCGGCCGCGATCAGGCGCTCGACCCACTCGGCCACCGTGCGCGTGGCCAGCGCCGCCTCCACGCGCGCCTTGAAGTCGGCATGATTGGCGACGCGCGCCTCGTTGGTCGCGAAGCGCGGCTCGGTGACGAGCGCCTCGTCGCCGAGCGCGCGGCAGAACTTCTCGTACTGGTCGGGGTTCAGGATCACGACGTTGATGAAGCCGTCGGCGGCCTTGAACGCCTCGGCCGGCGTGACGTTGGGGTTGCGGTTGCCGACGCGCTTGGGCGCCACGCCCGACGAGAAGTAGTGCGCCGAGGGGTCGGGTAGCAGCGCCACGCTGGAGGCCAGCAGGCTCACGTCGACGTGCTGGCCACGGCCGGTGCGAAAGCGCTGGACCAGCGCGGCACACACGGCGCCGAAGGCTATGTACGAGGCGGCCACGTCGGAGATCGAGCCGCCGGGTCGGGTCGGAGGATCGCCAGGCTGGCCGGTCAGCGCCATCAGGCCGCTCATCCCCATGGCGATCGTGTTGTAGCCGGGACGGCGTGCGTAGGGACCGTCCTGGCCGTAGCCGCTCACCGAGGCGTACACCACCGCCGGGTTGGCGGCGCTCAGCGCTGGGTAGCCGAGGCCCAGGCGCTCCGCCACGCCCGGGACGAAGTTCTCGAGGATCACGTCGGCGCGTCGGGCCAGCTCGAGGATGATCGGGAGCCCCTCGGGATGCTGCAGGTCCACCGCGATCGCGCGCTTGTTGCGGTTGATCGTGGCGAAGCCGAGGCTCATGCCCTCCTTGCCGTCGCCCAGGTAGCGCATGTCGTCGCCGCGCCCGGGCCGCTCGACCTTGACGACGTCGGCGCCGAGGTCGGCGAGCATCATGGCGCAGTAGGGGCCGGCGATGACGCGCGAGAGATCGAGGACGCGCAGGCCGTCGAGCATCAGGCGCGCTCCAGGAACCCCTCGGTCATCGCGTTGACCTCGGGGATGCCGGCGCGGGCGATGGCGTTGATCCGCGCCTTCATCTCCGCCAGCGGCTTGAACGGCTTGGCCGCCATGAGCTCCGCGTACTGCGTCGCCGCCTTGGCCAGCTCGGCGCCCGGGACCACCCGGTGCACGAGGCCCCACTGCCGCGCCTCCTCGGCCGTGAAGCGCCGGCAGTCCATGATGATCTCCTTGGCGCGCGCGGGACCGACGAGCCGGACGAAGCGCGTGGTGGAGGCCACGCCCAGCGGCACGCCCAGGTCGACCTCGGGGATCCAGAGCTGGGCCTCGGCCGCCGCGAGGCGGAAGTCGCAGGCCAGGGTGAGGCCCCAGCCGCCCCCGACCGCGTGACCGTTGATCGCCGCGATCGTGGTCTGCTCGAGGTTCTCGAGCACCGAGTTGGCCCGCTCGAACAGCCGCCGGAACTGGCTCTTGCGGCCGGCGAAGGCCTGCCGGCGCTCCTCGGCCGACATGCTGCTCTTGAGCCCCGCGTCGGCGCCGGCCGAGAACGCGGGCGGGGCCCCCGTCACGATGACGACCCGCGTGCTGAGGTCGTCGCGCAGCTCGGAGAAAGCCGCGCCCAGCTCGCTGAGCATCGGGTCGCTCAGCGAGTTGCGCCGGTCGGGGCGGTTGAGGGTCACGGTGGCGATGACACCGTCGCGCGTGAGGAGGACGTTTTCACCCATGGCGGAAGCATTATCATAGGGCCCGGCCCATGACTACAGAGACCTCCGGCATCGTCTGGCGCCCCACCCCCGAAGTCGCCGAACGCTCCCGCATCGCCCGGTTCATGAAGGCCCACGGGATCGCCACGCTGGAAGACCTCCAGCGCCGGTCGGTGGCCGATCCCGAGTGGTACTGGGACGCCGTCGTCCGCGATCTCGGTGTGCGCTGGCTGACCCCGTACGCCCGCGTGCTCGACGGCTCGCGGGGTGTCGCCTGGCCGACGTGGTTCCCCGCCGGCCGCCTGAACTTCACCGACACCTGCGTCGACCGCCACGTGGACGCCGGCCGCGGGGGCAAGCCGGCGATCGTCTGGGAGGGCGACGACGGGCAGACCCGCACGCTGACCTACGCCGAGCTGGCGGCCGAGGTGAACCGCCTGGCCAACGGGCTCACGGCGCTGGGCATCGGCGAGGGCGACCGGGTGGGCATCTTCCTGCCGATGTCGCCGGAGGCCGCCATCGCCACGCTGGCGGTCGTGAAGATCGGGGCCATCTACACCCCGTGCTTCTCGGGCTTCGGCGCGGGCGCCGTCGCTTCGCGCCTGTCGGACTGCGAGGCCAAGGTGCTCATCACCGCCGACGGCTTCCATCGCCGCGGGCAGGTGGTGAGGATGAAGGAGACCGCCGACGAGGCGGTCGCCCAGTGCCCGTCGGTGACGATCGTGCTGGTCCACCGCCGTCTGGGGCGCGAGATCCCGTGGACCACCGGGCGCGATCGCTGGTGGCACGAGGCGGTGGCCGGGCGGAGCGATCGAGCGGCGGCGCTGCCGGTCGAGGCCGATCGCCCCTGCCTCATCATCTATACGTCGGGCACCACCGGCCGCCCCAAGGGCGCGGTGCTCACGCACGGCGGCTTCCTGATCAAGACCGCGCACGACTTCGCCTACTGCATGGACGTCGGCGAGGGTGACCGCCTGTTCTGGCTCACCGACCTCGGCTGGCTCATGGGCCCCATGGCGATCACCGCCGCGCTGTTCCACGGCGCCACGGCGGTCGTCTTCGAGGGCGTGCAGGACTATCCGAAGCCCAACCGACTCTGGAGCATGGTCGAGCGCCACCGCATCACCATCATGGGGATCTCGCCGACGGCGGTGCGCGCGCTCATGCCGCACGGGCCCGAACACGTCCACGCCCACGATCTCTCGTCGCTGCGTATCATCGGCTCGACCGGCGAGCCCTGGAACCCCGAGCCCTACCGCTGGCTCTTCGAGAACGCGGGCAAGGCCCGCCTGCCGATCATCAACTACACCGGGGGCACCGAGATCTCCGGCGGCATACTCGGCTGCTTTCCCATCGCGCCCATCAAGCCGTGCTCGTTCGCGGGCCCCATCCCGGGCATGGCGGCCGAGTGCTTCGGCGAGGACGGCCGGCCGGTCCGCGGGCAGGTGGGCGAGCTGGTGATCACGAAGTCCTGGCCGGGGATGACCGCGGGGTTCTGGCGCGACGCCGAGCGCTACGAGGAGACCTACTGGTCGCGCTGGCCCGACGTCTGGGTCCACGGCGACTGGGCCTACGTGGATGACGACGGCTTCTGGTTCATCCAGGGCCGCTCGGACGACACCCTGAAGATCGCCGGCAAGCGGCTGGGGCCGGCCGAGGTGGAGTCGGTGCTGGTCGGGCACCCGGCGGTGGCAGAGGCGGGTGTCATCGGAGTGCCGCACGAGATCAAGGGGGAGTCGGTCGTGTGTTTCGTCGTCCTGCGCCCGGGCTACGCGCCGACCGAGCCGCTACGCGTCGAGCTCAGCGACCGCGTGGCCCAGGCCATGGGGAAGGCGCTGAAGCCGGAGAAGGTGCTGTTCACGCGCGACTTGCCAAAAACCCGCAGCGCCAAGATCATGCGCCGGGTGATTCGCGCGACGTATCTCGGCAAGCCGGCCGGCGACGTGTCGTCGCTCGAGAATCCGGACGCGGTGAGGGCGATCGGCGAGGCGACCTGATGCCGCTGCGCGCGACCGCTGCCTGCAAGCCTCGGGGTGGGAGCGGTCGCGCTCGACCTCGTGCTGGTTTCTTGTGTGCGTAGAGCAATGACCGATACTGGCCGATGGGTTGAAACGTGGCGCGACCTAGGAGTCGGCGATTCCCCGACGCTCAGACACCTGTATGGGGATGTTCTAGGCCGGTACTCCGAGCCACATCGCCACTATCACACACACCAGCATCTTGCGGAATGCTTCGAGAAGGTCCAGGACATCATTGCTCTGGCGCAACATCCAGCCGAGGTAAGCGTTGGCCTCTGGTTCCACGATGCGATCTACGACACTCAACGTCACGACAATGAGGAGCGGAGCGCAGATTGGGCACGCCAGGCCGCTCGAGAAGTGGGCGTCAGTGCTGAAAGCGCAGAGAGGATCTACGATCTCATCATGTTCACACGCCATGCCGCAGAGCCGATCGGCATCGACGCCCAAGTTCTGGTCGACGCAGACCTGTCCATCCTGGGTGCGGAACCTGCGCGGTTCCAGGAGTATGAGGCGCAGATTCGGCGTGAGTATGGGTGGGTTCC
>DASTOJ010000111.1:0-16167 GCA_035762565.1 Candidatus Methylomirabilota bacterium
ACGACCCGGGCATCCTCGGCTACCTCAGGAGCGCGACGGCCGAGGGCCTGCGCCCGCCGGACCGCTAGGGTCATGCGCCGGGCGCTGGCGGCCGTGGTGCTTGCCGTCGCGGCGACCCTGGCGGGGTTCGGGCTCGTGACCGTGGGTGGGGCGGGTGTCGCCACGCTCGAGTTGGCCGTGCACGACGCCCTGGCCCCGGCGCTGGCGCCCGTGAGCCGGACCCTCGTCATCGTCGCGCGTGACGCCGCGAGCGAGGCGCGCCTCGGCACCGGTGCCTGGGACCGCGCCGTGCTGGCTCGAACGGTCTCCGGCCTGGCGCGGGCCGGCGCCGTTGCGATCGGCCTGGACACGGCGCTCGGGCAGCCGAGTGCGCCCGGCCGCGGTGGGGCGGCCAGTGACGCGCTGCTGGTGCACGCCACCACGGCCGCCGGCAACGTCGTCCTTCCCGTCGCGCCCGCCGGATCGCCTCCGGCGCTCGACCCACCGGCCAAGGCGCTCGGCCACATGCAGGCGCCGCCCGATGCCGATGGCATCGTGCGTCGGGTGCCGATCCTCGTCCGTCACGACGGCCGCACCGTCGTCGCCCTCGGGGTGGCGCTGGCGGTAGTAGGCGCGCGGGCGGAGGAAACGACGCTGCGGATACCGACCGACGGCGAGGGCCGGGCGCTGCTGCGCTGGGCGCCGGATCTGCCCGTCACGCCGTTCAACGAATTGTGGCTCGCGCTGGAGCGCGGAGATGCCGAGCGCCTGCGGGACATGGTCGACGGCAAAACCGTCCTCGTCCTGACCGAGCCCACCGCCGATCGGCGCCTCACACCGATCGGGCCGCTCGCCGACGTCGCGATCCAGGCCGAGCTGCTCAACGCCGTGCAGACGGGCGCGTGGCTGCGGCCGGTGCCGACCTGGTGGAGGTGGCCTGGGGCCTTCGTCCTGGCGGCGCTCACGGCGTGGCTCGGCCTGGCGCCGCGCGGGCGGACGGCGCTGCTCGGCGTGGCGCTCCTGGTCTTGGGATACGGCGCCGCGCTGTCGCTGGCGCCCGGCCTGGCCGCCGTCGTGCTGCCCGCCGTGACGCCGCTGGGGACGATGATAGCGGCCGGGGCCGCCGCGCTGGTGTGGACCCAGGTCGGCGCGGCAGGCCGCCTGCGGAGCCTGGAAGGCGAGATGGGCGGTATCCGCGAGGTGCTCGTTCGCCAGGAGTCGACGGTCGAGGCGCTCGAGGAGGACCTCGAGGCGGCGCGGGCGGCGGTGGCGCGCTCGACGGGCGCCGAGCGCGAGCTGGTTCAGGCCGCGCAGGCCCTGCGCGAGCAGCTGGCCGCGGCGCGCAGCCAGGAGGAGCAGACGCGCGCGCGCCTGGCCTCGCTCGAGCGCGAGCTACGCACGACCGCGAGCCACCCGGCGTCCCTGCCCGATGCCGAGCAGGAGCGGCTGCGGCGGCAGTGCGCCGAGCTCGGCATCGTGACCCGCGACCCCGTCGTGCTCGCGCTGTTCCGCGATCTGCAGAAGGCGGCGCGCTCGTCGCTGCCGATCCTGCTCGGCGGTGAGCCGGGCACGGGCAAGGAGCTGTTTGCGCGGGCCGCGCACCGCCTGAGCCCGCGCGCGGGCGGGCCGTTCGTGGCTGTCAACATGGCGGCGATCCCGCCCGAGCTGTTCGAGAGCGAGCTGTTCGGCCACGTGCGGGGCAGCTTCACGGGCGCCGTGGGCGAGCGGCGGGGCTACTTCGAGCAGGCCGACGGCGGCACGATCTTCCTCGACGAGATCGGCGAGCTGCGGGCCGAGCACCAGGGCAAGCTGCTGCGCGTCCTGCAGGAGCGGACGTTCCACCGGGTGGGTGCTGCCCGGCCAACCGCGGTCGACGTCCGCGTGGTGGCGGCGAGCAACCGCGACCTCGGGCGGGGCGTGACGGAGGGCTGGTTCCGCGAGGATCTCGCCTTCCGGCTGCGCGGGCTCGTCCTGCGCCTGCCGCCGCTGCGCGAGCGGAGGGGTGACGTGGCGCCGCTGGCCGAGCGCTTCTTGGAGGAGGCCGCGGCCGAGGCTGGCCGACGCCTCACGCTCTCTGAGGCGGCCATGGCGGCGCTCGAGCGACATGACTGGCCGGGCAACGTCCGCGAGCTGCAGCACTGCCTGCGCCGGGCGGTCGCCCTGTCCGAGCGCGAGGTGCTCGCGCCGGAAGACCTGCGGCTGGAGACGCCCGGCCCGATCGCTACCGAGGCTGACGGCGACACCGCCGTGCTCGACTGCCTGCGCCGGCACGGCTTCGACATGCAGGCGACGGCGCGAGCCCTCGGCTGGGACCGGAGCACGGTAACCCAGCGGCTCAAGGGCCTCGGCTTCCGCGCCCTCGTCGAGGCCCGCGGTGACCGGGGCCAGGCGGCGGCAGCCCTGGCCGGCGCCCCGGCGCTGGCGCGCACGGTGGAGCTGAAGCTGGCCGAATATCACGAGCACCTGCTGCGCGCCGTCGCCGGCTTCGACTCCGCCGACGCCGCCGTCGCCGCCTGCCGCCGCCGCTTCAAGAATCTACCCGAGCGTCACTTCCGGTCGCTGGAGACCCTGGTGCGCGAGCGGTTCACGTAGCGGCGAGCAGGCGAAGGCCGAGCCGACGGAGAGCCGGCGGGTCGTGAAGCGGGCGGGCTGGGCGGTGGACACAATCCGTGACCAGACGTAGCATGGGGGGGCGTGAAGACAATCCCCGCGGCCAAGCTCATTGCCGCGACCAGCCTTGCGCACCGAGTGCCGCGCGTGACCCGTGACCGCCGCATCCGCCGTTCACGACGGGTTCCGCTGGCTCGCGCATGACCGCCGCGTTTCCCCACGTGTTCTCGCCGTTTCGAATCGGTGGCGTCGAGCTGCGTAATCGGATCTTCGTGCCGGCGCACACCACGAACTACGGCGTCGACCACCTGCCGAGCGAGCGGCACGTCCACTACCACGCCGAGAAGGCGCGGGGTGGGGTGGGGCTCATCATCTTCGAGGCGGTACGGGTGCATCCGAGCAGCATCGGCCGCGCGCAGGGCGTGATCGGCTACGATCCGCGGTGCGTGCCACCGTTTCGGCGCATCGTGGAGGCCGTGCACGCGCACGGCTGCAAGCTGTTCGGTCAGATCGTCCATGTGGGCCGCCACGCCGAGGGCTACTTCGGCCGCACCGCGACGTGGGGCGCCTCGCCGATCCCGTGGGCGCCGGGCGGGCCCATCCCGCACGAGATGAACGAGGACGACATGGCCGAGGTGATCGACGGCCACGTCACCTCGGCGCGCCATCTCCGCGAGGCCGGCTTCGACGGCCTCGAGGTCCATTTCGGCCATGGCCACCTGCTTCAGCAGTTCATGTCCCCGGCGTCCAACGCGCGAACGGACGCCTATGGCGGCAGCGAGGAGAACCGCCTGCGCTTCCCGCTGCGAGTCCTGCGCGCCGTACGCGAGGCCATGGGCCCGGAATATGCCGTCGGCATCCGGATCAGCGCCGAGGAGTTCATGACGCCCGGCCTCTCGCTCGCGGACATGCAGCGGATCGTGCCGATCATCACGGCGGCCGTCCCGATCCACTTCGTCAACGTGTCGCACTCGGCCTATCACGCGAGCTTCACGCTCGCGACCCAGATGGCGGACATGCACTTCCCGCGCGCGGCTTTCCGGAGCCTGCCGGCCGGGATCAAGGCCGTCGTGCCTCACCTCCCCGTGTTCGCGGTGTGCCGCTTCAATCGACTGCCTCTCGCGGAGGAGGTGCTGGCGGCCGGCGAGGCTGATCTCGTCGGGATGGCCCGCGCCCACATCGCCGATCCGTTCCTGCTCAGCAAGGCGCGCGCGGGCCGCCTCGACGATGTGCGGCCGTGCATCGCGTGCAATCAGGGCTGCATCGCCATGATCGAGCTCCACCAGTCCGTCACGTGTCTCATGAACCCGACGGCGGGCCGCGAGGCGGATTGGGGCGAGGGCACCCTGACGCCGGCGCCCCTCCGGCGGCGCGTACTCGTCGTCGGCGGCGGGCCGGCGGGACTGGAAGCCGCGCGGGTGGCCGCGCTCCGGGGCCACGACGTGACGCTCTGGGAGCGCGCGCCCGAGGTCGGCGGTCAGGTCAACGTGGCCGCCCGGATCGTCGCCCGCAGCGAGTTCACCTATGTCCGGACGTATCTCGAGGCGCAGTGCCGCGCGCTCGAGGTGCGGATCGAATGCGATGTCGACGCGACGGCGGACCGGGTCCTCGCGTTCCGGCCCGATGCCGTGATCGTGGCGACGGGCGCGAGCCCGAAGCCGTTCGAGGTCCCCGGGGCGGCGCGCGTGTTCACCGTCTGGGACGCGCTGCTCGAGCCCGACCGCCTCGGCCGTCGGGTGGCCCTCATCGAGGCCGATGGCAACTGGCCGGGTGTGGCGACCGCCGAGCACCTGGCCGATCTCGGCAAAACCGTGACGCTCATCACGGGCGGCGCCGGCTACGGCGGACGTGTCACCATCTACAGCATGCTCGCCGTGCGGCAGCGCTTCCGCGACAAGCGGATCAGGGTACTGCCGCTCCGCGCCGTGCGGGCCGCGGAGCCCGGTGGCCTGCTGCTCGAGGATCTATCGACGGGCGCGCCGGATCGGCTCGAAGGCATCGACACGATCGTCGCCGCCGCCGGCGGGGTGGCCGAGGACGGGCTCGCCCACGCGTTGCGCGGCCATTTCCCGGGCCTCCGGATGGTCGGCGACTGCGTCGCGCCGCGGACGGCGCTGGAGGCCATCTTCGAGGGCCACGCTGCCGGCCGCGCCGTGTGACCACGCCGGCGCGCCTGACCCCGGCCGGCCGGGCTATCATGGGCGACGCGTGGGTCCAGGTGGCTGGTGCTGGAAGAGGGGCACGCTGGTTGACGTGAGCAGGCAACGGCTCGATCCGGATCGCGAGGGACGATGCGTGCATCCCGTACGCCGTCGTCGGGGACGGTCAGCCCAAGCCCGTGAGGTTTCCCGATCCGGCCGAGGCTGCCATTCGCGGCGTTCGTGCCGCGCTCCTGCCCCTGCCGCGTCAGTGCGCCACATCGTCTCCGGGACCTGGCCGATGTACTCGAGCTGATTCGCGTGGCTGACCTCCCCGCCGAGCCGGCCAATGA
Organism: Candidatus Methylomirabilota bacterium; assembly: GCA_035762565.1. GTDB lineage: Bacteria > Methylomirabilota > Methylomirabilia > Rokubacteriales > CSP1-6 > AR5. The sequence continues at coordinate 5,081 of DASTOJ010000111.1, forward strand.
CCTGGACCCGTTCGTCCGCGAGAAGTACCTGGAGCTGTGGCGGGCAGCGCAGACTCCTGATCCCCACTGGAGTGGGGGCCGTGGCTGCGAAGTGATGCCCGCCACCTCTCGCTGAGCCGTTCGGTCAACCACCGGAGGCCAGTCACCGGGCTCTCGCCTCCCGGCGGACTTCCCGCGAGGTGCGGGGAGGCATGCGGGGATGTGAGGCATCCCCGCATCCACCGAGCGTCAACTACGCGAAACCATTCCACCTTGGCTATGGCGTGCCCGTTGCTCTCCCGTCGGTCCCCAAGGAGGGCAAAAGCCCATGGGCAACAGTCAGCCGCAGGCAACGAGTGCGGGGAGTGGCAAGGAGATCGCGCTGCTGGTCGGGGTGCTCGCCCTGGTCGTGGCGGGCACGGTCGCGACGTACTGGGTGCGCTCGGGGGCGGAAGCGTCGGGCCAGGGCCCCGCCCAGGCGACCACGGAGGCTACGGCCCCGGCCCGCCCTCGCGTGGCGGCCCCGGCGCCGACCCACGCCGAGGCCGTCCACGCCGACATCTACTTCGACTTCAAGAGCACCCGGCTGCGGGCCGAGGCCGCCCGCCTGCTCCAGGATCAGGCTGCGGCAATGGACCACGCCCGAGCGTGGGCGGTGCTGGTGCAGGGGTACGCCGATCGCCAGGGTGCGGCCGCGTACAACCGGCTGCTCGCCGAGCGGCGCGCGCAGACGGTGAAGCAGTTCCTGGTCGAGCTGGGTGTCCCCGAGGCGTCGATCAGGGTCGTGACCATCGGGCCCGAGGGGGCGCTGTGTGACGAGCCGGCGGCGGAGTGCCAGCAGCTCAACCGTCGGGTGCACCTGGAGATCCGCAAGCTCACCCGCGCCGCTGCCCAGGCGGCGCGGCCGGTGCTTGTCGTCGGCGACACGCTCGACACGACGGCCGGCCAGGGTGAGCGTCAATGATCCTCGCCCGGGTGGCGACCTTCTTCATTCTGCTCTTGCTGGGGGCCACACCGGCCCGGGCTGACGTCAACCGCGACGGGGGCCCGGGCCCCCGTCGCGTGACCGAGGGCACGCTGCTGTGGCGGACGGCGAGCCAGTCGACCCCTACGCCGGCACCGTTGCTGGCGACCGACGTGGACCTCCGCGTGACGGGCCTCGTCGTTCGCGCCACCGTCCGGCAGCAGTTCAGCAACCCGAGCGGGGAATGGGCCGAGGGCGTCTACGTCTTCCCGCTGCCGGAGGACGCGGCCGTCGACCACCTGAAGATGCGGGTCGGCGACCGGGTCGTCGAGGGCGTCATCCGCGAGCGGGTGGCGGCTAAGAAGGCCTACGAGCAGGCCAGGCAGCAGGGGCAGCGCGCGAGCCTGGTCGAGCAGGAGCGGCCCAACGTCTTCACGACGTGCGTGGCCAACATCCCGCCGGGCGCTGCCGTCGCGGTCGAGATCGAGTACCAGCAGGCGGTGCGCTACGACGCCGGCCGATTCCGGCTGCGCTTTCCCATGGTCGTCGGCCCGCGCTACATCCCGGACACGGTGGCGCTCGGCGCCAGCGGCGCCGGCTGGGCGCCCGACACCGACGCCGTGCCCGACGCCTCGCGGATCACCCCGCCGGTCCGGCATCCCTCCGAGGGCCCGATCAATCCCGTGACGCTGCGAATCGAGCTGGACCCCGGCGTCCCGCTGGCGGGCGTGGAGTCGCCCTCTCACGCGATCCACACCACGAGCCTGCGCGGCGGGCGCTACGAGATCGCGCTGCAGCAGGGCAGCGTTCCCGCCGACCGGGACTTCGAGCTGGCGTGGGCGCCCGTCGCGGGGGCGGTTCCGGCGGCGGTGCTCCTCACCGAGGCGAAGGGCGACGAGGTATTCGCGCTGCTGATGGTCATGCCGCCCGCGCCGGCCGCGGCGGCCCGCGAGCGCCTGCCCCGCGAGGCGATCTTCGTCCTCGACCACTCGGGCTCGATGGCCGGCGCGTCCATCCAGGAGGCGAAGGCGGCGCTGAAGCTGGCGCTGGCGCGACTGCGCCCGACCGACACCTTCAACGTCATTCGCTTCAACCATCGGACCGACGGCCTGTTCCAGGAGGCCCGGCCGGCCACTTCCCAGAACCTGGGCGCGGCCGAGCGCTACGTCGACGCGCTGCGGGCCAACGGCGGCACCGAGATCTTGCCCGCGCTGGTGCGGGCGCTGGACGGCGGCGAGCCGCCGGATCGCGTGCGCCAGGTGATCTTCCTCACCGACGGCGCGGTCGGCAATGAGCATCGGCTGTTCGAGGCGATCCGCGAGCGGCTGGGCGACAGCCGGCTGTTCACGATCGGCATCGGCTCGGCGCCCAACAGCCACTTCATGCGCGAGGCCGCGCGCCTGGGGCGCGGCACCTTTACCCACGTCGGCAGCCCGGGCGAGGTGCAGCAGCGGATGACCGAGCTGCTCCGCAAGCTCGAGTCGCCGGTCCTGGCCGATCTCCGGCTCGAGCTGCCCGGCGCCGGGGACCCCGAGGTCCTGCCCCATCCGCTCCCCGACCTCTACGCCGGCGAGCCGGTCGTCGTCGCGCTGCGCGGCCGGACGCTGCCCACCCACGCCGTGCTGCGGGGCCGCTCGGGCACCACCGCATGGGAGGCGGATGTGCCGCTGCGCGAGAGCGCGCCCGGCGCCGGGCTGGCGGTGTACTGGGCGCAGGCGAGGATCGCGGCGCTGCTCGACCAGCGCCGCGCCAGCGCGCCCGACGGCGACGTGCGCCACGCGGTGATCGAGGTCGCGCTGCGCCACCACCTGGTCAGCGCCTACACGAGCCTGGTGGCGGTGGACGTGACGCCGGCCCGGCCGGCCGATGCGCCGCTGATTTCTCACGCGCTCGCGACCAACCTCCCGCACGGCTGGGAGTACGACGCGGTGTTCGGCGCCGGGCAGGGCGCCACGGCGGCCCCGCTGCACCTCGTGATCGGCCTCGCCTCCTTGTCGGTCGCCGCCGCGCTCCGGCTGTGGCTCGGGCGGGGTAACGCGCCGGGTCTGGTGAGACATCAGCGTGGTGCGTAGGGTGCTTCGCGCCCTGCTGGTGCTCCTGGCGGTCGGGGGGGGCTGGCAGGTCGGCCAAGGCGCGTGGATCCACGTCAAGGCGCGCGTGGCCCAGCACCTGCTGCAGCGCGCGTGGGCGCGGACGCTGGCCGGCGAATCGGACGTCAAGCCGTGGCCGTGGGCCGATACCTGGCCGGTGGCACGGCTGCGGGTGCCGGCCCACGGTGCCGATCTCATCGTGCTGGACGGCGTGAGCGGACGCACGCTGGCGTTCGGTCCTGGCCACGTCCCCGGCAGCCCGCGGCCGGGAGCGCCCGGCGCCGCGATCGTGAGCGGCCACCGCGATACCCATTTCCGGTTCTTGCGGCAGGTCCGGCCCGGCGACGCGGTCGTGGTCGACACGCCGGGCGGGCCCCCGGCCCACTTCATCGTGCAGGAGACCGCGATCGTCGACGCGCGCACGGCGGTCATCCGGCGCGATGACACGCCCGGGCTGGCGCTGGTGACCTGCTATCCGTTCGACGCGGTCAGCCCGGGCGGCCCCCTGCGCTACGTCGTCGTGGCGGCGGCGAGCGGCATCACGGCCCGATGATCTGATCGGCCCGTTCGGTCAGAGCCGTCGGCTGGTGGGCTTCGCAGGGCCGACGTAGCCCAGCGCCCGGTCGCGGGCGACTCGGGCGGGGTCGCGCGCGCGTGGTGCGCCATAGCCGCCGCCACCCGGAGTGCTCACGAGGACCCGGTCGCCCTTCTCGAGGACGTGCTGGATCCGGTTGTTCACCCGGCGGCCGTTGATGCGGACGTCGCCGCGACCGCCGGGACCGCCGCCGGCCAGGCCGGGGGCGGGGAACGTCGTGCGCTCGGCCATGAAGCTGACGACGATGGGGCGCGGCGACCGGCTCTCGATCAGGATGTCCTGGCCGAGGCCGCCGCGGAAGCGGCCCCGCCCGCCGGAGCCGGGGCGCAGGCGCTTGTAGTGGAAGAACAGCGGGCTGTTGCGCTCGGCGACTTCCACGGGCGTGGACGAGATGTTGCTCGGCCACGACAGCACGTTCTCTCCGTCCTTGACCGGCGTGGCGCCCATGCCGCCGTTGAAGAACAGCACGGTGGTGTACGGCTTGCCGTCGTCGCGCGTGCCCGACTGGCTGACCGCCCACAGCGGCGAGCCGACGCTGGCCATCACGCGCTCGGGGATGACCTGGTGGAGCGCGCCCAGCACGAGGGCGGGCACGTAGTGGCCGGTGGTGGCGCGGCTGACCACGGCCGCCGGGAACCGCGGGTTGAGCAGCGAGCCCTCGGGGGCCTGCACCTTCACCGGGCGGTACATGCCCTCGTTGTTCGGCAGCCCGGGCAAGAGCGCGCAGCGCACGGCGTACGCCGTCATGGCGTAGGTGTAGGCCATCACGCAATTGATCGCGCGCGGCTGCTGGGTCGAGGTGCCGGCGTAGTCGGCCGTGATCTCGTCGCCGGCCACGGTGAGCGCGAGCCGGAACTCGAAGGGCGCGCCGGTGCCGTCGGTCCGGAAGCCGTAGCGGTACGTGCCGGAGGGCACGGTGCGGATCGCCTCGCGCATGGCCCGTTCGGAGCGCGCGAACAGCTCGTCGCCCAGCTCGGCCAGCGAGGCCAGGGCATAGTCGTCCATGAGCGCCGTCACCCGGCGCTCCATCAGCTCGTTGGCGCTCACCTGGGCCCAGATGTCGCCCATGGTCTGGTCGGGCGTGCGTACGTTGGCGCGCACGAGGGCGACCAGGGTGTCGTCCACCCGCCCCGCGTGGACGAGCTTGGCCAGCGGGATGTGCAGCCCCTCCTCGAAGATCTCGCGGGCCTCGATCGCGCGGATGCGTCCGCCGATGTCCGGCATGTGCGAGGTGGTGGCCGAGAAGGCGGCCAGCCGGTCGTGGTGGAAGATCGGCTTGAGCACCGAGACGTCGCTCATGTGGCCGGTGCCCATCCAGGCGTCGTTGGTGATGAGCACGTCGCCCGGCCGCATCCGCTCGGCACCCAGCTCGCGCAGGAAGTGGCGGACGGTGGCGGGCAGGGTGCCGATGAAGGACGGGATGCTGCCGCTGTTCTGGGCCAGCGCGCTGCCGCGGGCGTCCGTGAGGATGCAGGCGAAGTCGTTGGCCTCGTTGGACAGGGTGGAGAACGACGTGCGCACGATGGCCTTGGCCGCCTCGTCGACGACCGAGACGATGCGGGTCCACAGCACCTCGAGCGTGACGGCGTCGAGCTTGGCGCTCACGGCAGCGTCACCAGGATGTTGCCGCTCGGGGCAACCCGGCCCACGCCGCCGGGGCCGATGACCAGGGTCGAGCCCTCCTCCTCCACGACGGCCGGGCCGTGAATCTCGTCGCCGGGAACCAGGCGGTTCCGGTCGTACACGGTCGTCTCCTCGAATCCCCGCGGCTGCGGGAAGTAGGCCGGCCGCGTGCCCTTGACGGCGCCGCCGCGGGCGCCGGCCTCGACGCGTGCCGTCACCGCGGAGCTTGCCGGACCGGAGGAGGCTACGCCGCCCCCGGACCCCTCCGCCACCGGCGCGCGCACCGCCACCCGGATGTTGATGAACTCGATCGGCACGTCGGGCGGCGTGAGCGCGAACTTCTCGCGGTAGGCCGTCTCGAATGCGGCGGTCAATCGCTCCCGGCAGGCCGGCGAGTCGTCGTAGGGGCCGGCGGGAAGACCCACGACGAGGTCGAAGCCCTGGCCGAGAAAGCGCCCGTCGGCCAGGCGTCGGACCGTGGCCGTGTCGAGCTCGAGCCCGGTGTCGGCCATCACCGCGCGCGCGTCGTCCTCCAGTCGCCGAAACGCCTTCTCGAGCTCGGCCGGGCTGTCGCGGTCCAGCCGGATGCCCACGGTGGCCACGCGGTCGACGCGCGCCGGCGCCACCAGCAGGCCGAGGGCCGAGGCCACCCCGGCCGCCGGCGGACAGATGACCTGGCGCAGGCCGAGCTTGCGCGCCACCTCGTAGGCGTGCACGGGGCCGGCGCCGCCGGTGCAGAGCAGGGCGTAGCCGCGCGGATCGCGGCCGCGCTCGGCGATGTGCACGCGCGCCGCGCCCGCCATGCTCTCGTTGACCACGTCGTGGATGCCCCAGGCGACCTCGGTGAGGGAGAGCTTCACGCGCGCGGCCAGGCGCTCCAGGGCGACGCGCGCCGCCGGCAGGTCGATGCGCATCTCGCCGCCGGCGAAGTAGTCGGGGTTGAGGTAGCCGAGGACGAAGTCGGCGTCGGTCACCGTCGGGTCGACGCCGCCCTGACCGTAGGCGGCGGGGCCGGGCTGCGAGCCCGCGCTGCGCGGGCCGACCTTGAGCAGGCCGATCTCGTCCACGTGGGCGATCGAGCCGCCGCCGGCGCCGATCTCGATCAGCTCGATCGTCGAGATGCGGATCGGCACGCCGCTGCCCTCCAGGAACCGCTTCTGCCGCGCCGCCTCGAAGGCATAGGCGGTGAGCGGCTCGCCGCCGTCCACGAGCGATAGCTTGGCGGTGGTGCCGCCCATGTCGAACGCCAGCAGGTTGCCCTGGCTGTCCTCGTGCCCGAAGAACGCCGCGGCGAGCGCGCCGGCAGCCGGACCCGACTCCAGCATCTGCACGGGCGTGCGCGCGGCCTCGGCCACGTGGGTCAGGCCGCCGCTCGACTGCATCAGCAGCAACGGGGCGCGGATGCCGAGGCCGGTCAGGCGCCGGGCCATCGCCTGCAAGTACTGGTGCGCGAGCGGCTTGATGTAGGCGTTGGCGACGGTGGTGGAGGCGCGCTCGTACTCGCGGATCTCCGGCGCCACCTCGTGGGAGGTCGTGACCGCGAGCTGTCGGTGGCGGCGGGCGATCAGGCGCGCGGCCTCCGCCTCGTGGCGGGGGTTGGCGTAGGCGTGGAGGAACACGACGGCGATCGAGGTCACGCCGGCCTGGGCGAGCCGCCGGGCCTGGGCCTCGACCTGCCGCGCGTCGAGCGGGCGCTCCACGGTGCCGTCGGCCCGCGTGCGCTCGGCGACCTCCAGCCGGAGATGGCGCGGCACCAGCGGCTCCGGCTTGACGATGTTGAGGTCGTACAGCTCGAACTTGCGCTCGCGCCCGATCTCGAGCGTGTCGCCGAAGCCGGCCGTGGTGACGAGGCCGGTGATGGCGCCCCGCCGCTCGATGAGCGCGTTCGTGAACAGGGTGGTGGCGTGGACGACGCGGGTGAACTCCGCGGGCGGCAGCCGGTGGCGGTCGCGCAGCGCCGCCACGCCGGCGGCCACCGCCCGGGCGGGGTCGTCGTGGGTCGTCAGCACCTTGCGGTTGAGCTGGCGGCCGCGCGCGTGGTCGTAGACGACGATGTCGGTGAACGTGCCACCGATGTCGATGCCGAGCGAGAAGCTCACGGCGGAACAGTAGGGCCCACCGCGTGCGAAATCAAGCGGACGCGGTCAGCCGCGCAGCGTCAGCGTCGGCACCGGCGCCCGGTAGCTCACGCGATCGGCGACGCCGGGCGCGAGCGCGGTCCGCACGTAGCCTTGCCGATCCGCCCCCAGCGCGATGAGGTCGGCGTCGAACGCCTCGGCCTCCAGCACGATCTCCCGGGCCGGATCGCCGAACCGCACGACCGACTCGACCGGGACGCCGGTCAGCTCCGCCTCGACCCGCTGCAGGTCCCGCAGCCCCTCGGCGGTCAGCCGCGCCATCTCCTGGTCGACATACGCCACGGTCCGGCCGTGGGGGCCGACGACGTGCTCGGGGACGGGGAACACCCGCAGCAGGCGGACGGTCGCGCCGCTATCACGGGCGAGCGCCGCCACGACCGGGATGATTCCCTCGTGCGCCTCGCGGACGTCGAGCGGGGCCAGAATTCGCTTTGCCATTCTCGTTCTCCTGGCAATTGGGACGCGGCTCGTGCGTGGCCGGATTCCTGCAAAGATTGCGCGAATCTCCTGGGGAGGGCGGCGCATCCCAACATGTCAGGACGCACCGATGGGACTCTTCTATCTGATCGTTTCGATCCTGCTGGTGGGGGCGCTCGGGCTGCTCGAGGTCGTCGTGGCGTGCCACCCGCCGGCGCCGCTCGCGCCCTAGGCCGGCGGCGTCTCGTCCTCGGCGTCGGCGCCTTCAGTCAACAGCTGCCAGTCGTCGACGCCATCGGCGACCGGCCGCTGCTTCGGCTCCGTCGCGACGACGCGTCCACGGCTGGGCGAGAACCACTCCCACTGACCCGGTGGCGGCCCCGCCTCGGCGGCGGTGCCCATCTCGGGCCCGACCTCGCCCTGGGTCGCGCGCTCGGCCTTGCGGGCGGTCTTGGCTTCCTGCCGCGATTTCCTGACGGCCTCTCGCTGCCGGCGATCGAATCCGTAGTTTCTTCGTCGCGCCATATCGCTCCTGACGGTTGACGGGTCTCGGGCGACCATACCTCCACCCTCTCGCCCGCGCAAGCGCGCTGCGAGGGTCGCCGGCGGGGTATGATGGGCGCCGCCATGGAGATCGGCTGCCATCTGCCCACTCGGGGTCAGCGATCACGTCATCTTCCCGCGCAACGGCATGACCGGATACTGGAGATGCTGGAGCTCGTGACCGGGATCGTCCGCCCTGCCGTCGATCGCGCCTGAGCCGCGCAGACGACCCATGGCGATCATCGCCCCGAAGTTCACGCAGATCGCGTCCGGCCTGCGGTTTCCCGAGGGGCCGGTGGCCATGCCGGACGGCTCGGTCATCCTGGTCGAGATCGCGCGCCGGACACTGTCGCGCGTGACGCCCGACGGCAAGGTGCAGGTGGTCGCCACGCTGGGGGGCGGTCCCAACGGCGCCGCCGTGGGGCCCGGCGGGAAGATCTACGTCACCAACAACGGCGGCCTCAAGTTCGTCGAGCGCCCCGGCAAGCTCTTTCCCGTGGCGCAGGCCGACGACTACGCGACGGGCAGCATCCAGGTCGTCGATCCGGTGAGCGGCAAGTTCGAGACGCTCTACGACGCCTGCGACGGGCGCCGCCTGAACGGCCCCAATGACCTGGTCTTCGACCGCGCGGGCGGCTTCTGGTTCACCGACCTGGGCAAGACGCGCGAGCGCGACGCCGACCGCGGCGCCGTCTGCTACGCCCGGGCCGACGGCTCGCTGATCCGCGAGGCCATCTTCCCGCTCGAGCGGCCCAACGGCATCGGGCTGTCGCCCGACGAGCGGACGCTCTACGTCGTCGAGACGCCGACGGCGCGGCTGTGGGCGTTCCGGCTGTCCGGGCCCGGCGAGATCGAGTCGGCCAGCGGGCCCTACCGGGGCGAGAAGGGCCGGGTCGTCGCCGGGCTCGGCGGGTACCAGATGTTCGACTCGCTGGCGGTGGACGCCGATGGGCACGTGGCGGTGGCCACGCTGATCACCGGCGCCGTCAGCGACATCTGGCCCGACGGCAGCCGTGTGGACCAGTACACGCTGCCCGACATGATGGTGACCAACGTCTGCTTCGGCGGCCCCGGCCTGCGCACCGCCTTCGCGACGCTGTCGATGGGTGGCACGCTCGTCTCGTTCGAGTGGCCGCGTCCCGGGCTCCCGCTGCACCATCTCAACACGTAGGAGTGTCCCATGATCGCGATGTGGGTGAAGGTCCGCGTGAAGCCGAACGAGCGCGAGCGGTTCCTGAAGGCCATCGAGGCCGACGCGCTCGGCTCCGAGCGCGACGAGCCGAACTGCTATCGGTTCAACGTGCTGCAGGACGACAAGGAGCCGAACGTCTATTACTTCTACGAGGTGTACGAGGACCAGGCGGCGCTGGAGAAGCACCGCTCGATGCCCCACTACGCGATCTGGCGGGCGGCGGCCGACACGCTCGACGGACCGACCGAGCCGACGCGCTGCAACGTCGTCTTACCGAGCGCCCGGCCGTACTGGACGACCAAGCGGTAGGCAGTCGCAGCCGTCACGTGAGCCGGCGCCCGATGCGTCAGCGGTCGATCCCGTACTCCTTCAGCTTGCGCCAGAGCGTGGTCCGGCCGATGCCGAGGGCCTCGGCCGCGCCCGAGTGGTTCCGTCCGAAGCGCTCCAGCGTCTGCAAGATGTGGGCGCGCTCGGCGTCGGCCAGCGTGGTCTGTCGCGGCAGCGCGGGCGAGGGGCCGAGCTGGATGCCCGCCGCCACGTGCGGCGGCAGGTCGTCGGGATCGACGACGTCGGTGCGCGCCAGGATGGCCGCCCGCTCGACCGCGTTCTCCAGCTCGCGAACGTTCCCCGGCCACGGGTAGCGGAGCAGGCGCTCGACCGTCGCCGGCGACAGGCGGAGGCGGCGGACGAGCTTGTCCGCCGCGCGGGCGAGGAAGTGCTCGGCCAGCGCCGGGATGTCCTCGCGGCGGTCCCGCAGCGGCGGAAGCGCCACCTGGATGACGTTGAGGCGATAGAACAGATCCTCGCGGAAGCTGCCCTGGCCGATGAGCGCCGCCAGGTCGCCGTGGGTGGCCGCGATGACGCGCACGTCGAAGGTCGCGGCCTGGGTGGCGCCGAGCCGCCGGACCTCCCCGCTCTGGAGCGCGCGGAGCAGCTTGACCTGGAGCGCCGCCGGCATCTCGGCGATCTCGTCCAGGAACAGCGTGCCGCCGTCGGCCTCCTCGAAGAGCCCCAGCTTGCCGACGGCGGCGCCCGTGAAGGCGCCGCGCACGTAGCCGAACAGCTCGGACTCCAGCAGCGTCTCGGGCACCGCGCCGCAGTTCACCGCCACGAACGGGCGCGCGGCGCGCGCGCTCGCGTGGTGGACGGCCTTGGCGATGACCTCCTTGCCGGTGCCGGACTCACCCTGGATCAGCAGCGTGGCGTCGGTCGGCGCCACCCGTTCCACGAGATCCAGCACCGCCTGCATCGCGGGCGACTGCGCGACGAGGCCGGCCAGGCCGTAGCGCTCGCGGAGCTGGGCGCGGAGATTCTCGTTCTCGCGGCGAAGCGCCCGGCCGGCCAGCGCCTTGTCGATGCGGTGGTACAGCTCGTCGGGCTCCTGGCCCTTCTCGAAGTAGTCGAGCGCGCCCAGCCGAATGGCCTCCTTGGCCGACTTCCACTCCGCATAGGCCGTGAGGAGGATCACTTCCGTGGCTGGCGCCTGCGCTTTTGCCGCGCGCAGGACGTCGAGGCCGTCTCCGTCCGGCATGCGCAGATCCGTGAT
>DASTOJ010000112.1:0-3013 GCA_035762565.1 Candidatus Methylomirabilota bacterium
CCGCGGCGAGTCGGGCGCGAAGTCGCGCGCCTCGACGTCCTCGGGAGCGACGCCCAGCTCCTTCGCGCGCGCGGCCAGCAGCCGCGGCGTGCGCTCGGTGCGCGTCGTGCCGGGGTGGACGCAGTTGACCGTGATCCCGAACCGGCCCACCTGCACGGCCAGGGTCTTGGTGAGGTGCACGAGCGAGGTGTTCCGCGCCCCGCCGCTGAGGTTGCCGGCGTTGCGCGCGTTGGTCCCGCTGATGTTGATGATCCGGCCCCACCGCTGGGCCTTCATGTGGAGGAGGGCGGCCCGGGCGCAGCGCAGCGCGCCCACGTACTTCACGTTGAAGTCGTGCAGCAGGTCCTCGTCCACGACGGTCTCGATGGGCCCGGTGGCGGTGGCCGAGCCGCCGGGCGGCGAGCCGCTGTTGACCAGGATGTGCAGCCCGCCGAGCTGCCGGGCGGCCTGCTCGACCATCGCGTCCACCTCGGCCTTGCTGGTGACGTCGGCCGCCAGCGGGACGACGCGCCGCCCCGTCTCGGCGGCCAGCTCGCGCGCCGCCGCCTCGAGTCGGTCCTTCGTGCGCGCCACGATGGCGACGTCCGCCCCCTCGCGGGCCAGCTCCCGCGCGATGGCCTTGCCGATGCCCAGGCTGCCGCCGGTGACGATGGCGCGCTTGCCTCGAAGCCCCAGGTCCATGGTGTGGCCTCCCGGCCTGTCGTGTGCGCAGGCGATGCGGGCGGATTCTATCCCAGGTGGGCTCACCCGCGTCGGCCTGGAATCGGCACCTTGCTTGACCGCCTGACGACCCCCAACTAAGCTCGGGCCACGCCGCACTCTTGACTCGGAGGTAGACACCATGGGCGCGCGAACGGGCCAGCAGTTCCTGGACGGGTTGCGCAAGACGCCACGCCAGTTGTGGCTCGGTGACGAGCGGATCGGCGACGTCACCGAGCATCCGGCGCTGGCCGGGGCGGCCCGGACGCTGGCCGAGGTGTTCGACCGGCAGCACCGGTTCGCCGACGAATGCCTGGTCTCCGATCCGGAGACGGGCGAGCCGGTCAACATCAGCCACGTGTTCCCGCGCTCGATCGAGGACCTGAAGCGCAGGAACCGCGGACTGTCGCGCATCGCCGAAGCCACCGTCGGCCTGATGGGGCGCACCCCGGACTACATGAACGTGAAGTTCGCGTCCTTCGCCTCTCGACCGTCGTTCTGGGCGGGCCCCGACCAGCGCAACGCCTGCGGGGCCGAGAACCTCGTCCGCTTCCAGAAGCGCCTGGCTCGCGAGGACGTCTCGCTGACCCACACGATCATCCAGCCGACCGTCAACCGGGCGACGGACGCCACGCTCGTCGGCAACCCCGTCCCGTTGCACAAGGTCGGCGACACCGCCCACGGCATCGTCGTGCGCGGCGCCAAGGTGCTCGCGACGCTGGCCCCCTTCGCCGACGAGATCGTGGTGTATCCCGGCCCACCCATCCCGCCGGGCGCCGGGGCGTACGCCCTCGGCTTCGCCATTGCCGTGGACGCGCCGGGCCTGCGCTTCCTGTGCCGGGACAGCGCGGCGGCGCCGGGCGCCCATCCCTTCGACCGCCCGCTGTCCAGTCGCTTCGACGAGCAGGACGCCGTGGTCATCTTCGACGACGTCGAGATTCCGCGGGAGGGGGTCTTCCTCGACGGCGACGTCGAGATCTACAACGGCATCGGCCGCTCGGGCATCCGCGACAACATGACGAATCAGAGCACCGTCCGCGCCCTCACCAAGCTGGAGTTCGCCTACGGTCTCGCCACGCGCATGGCGGAGGCGATCAACGACCAGAGCCCTGCCACGCTGGAGATGCTGGGCGAGCTGTCCAGCTACGTGGAGGTGACGCGCAGCGCGGTCCTGCTCTCGGCCGAGCACGGCCGCGACGTCGGCAACGGCGTGTGGTTTCCCGACGGCCGGCCGCTGCACCCCATGCGCTCACTCCTGGCGACCTGGTTCCCCCGGGTCAACGAGATCCTCACGCTCATCGGCAGCCACAACCTGCTCACCACGCCCACGCGCCGGCAGCTCGACGACGCCGAGCTGCGGCCGTTGATCGACGAGTTCCTCGGCGGCGCCAACGGCGTGGACGCCGAGCGCCGCGCCGCCCTGTTCCGGCTGGCGTGGGACTTCGTCGGCAGCAGCCTCGGCGGCCGCAACGTCCTCTACGAGCGCTTCTACCTGACCTCGGCCGCCCGCAACCGCATCACCACGCATCAGAACCACGTCGACCGCACCCGCGCGTACGAGCTCGTCGACCTCGTCCTGGCCGCGGGCTACTCGAGCCCGAACACGCGGGCGGCGTTGCCGTAGAGCCACTTGTCCTTCACGGTGTCCTTGAGCGGCAGCGCCAGGTACTCCTGGATCAGCGTCTCGTGCGGCTGCCCGACGAGGCCCGCCGAGAGCCCCACCAGGACCTTGTCCTGGATGAGCGTGTTGCCGAACTGCATCAGCATCTCCCAGCCCGAGCCGCGCTGGCCGAGGTACTTCGCGCGGTGGGCGGAGGTGTCGAGGTGGAGCCGGGGATGGCGCCGCACGAGCGCGACCATCTCGTTCACCCACGGCCAGCCGCCGAGCCCCCCGATGAGCGTCAGCTCCGGGAAGTCGATGGCCACCTGGTCCAGGTGCCGGGGATGGCCGAGGTCGTACGGCCGGTCGGTCGCGTAGTTCATGGACGAGTAGATACGCACGGGAATCCCGAGCTCGGCGGCCTTGGCGTAGAGCGGGTAGTAGCGTCGGTCGCTGGCCGGAATGCCGTCCACGAGCGCGGAGACACCGAGTGCCAGGAACTTCTCCTCGCGCACCCGGCGCTCCAGCTCGCGGACGCCGCTCATCCCGTGCAGCCCGCTGATCCGGGCGAGCCCGATGAAGCGGTCGGGGTAGCCGCGTAGCAGCTCCGCCACCTCGTCGTTGGAGGCGCCGAAGGGCACCGCGCGCACGATCCCCACCCGTTCGAGCTGGTTCACCCATGCGGCGAGGTCGGTGGCCGGCCGCGTGTCGCCG
>DASTOJ010000113.1:0-4096 GCA_035762565.1 Candidatus Methylomirabilota bacterium
CCGCGGAACGGGGACGGACGAGGAGCTGGTTGCCCGTCGCGCCCGCGAGCTGCGCGAGGCGATCGAGCGCGAGGGCCCCGACACGGTCTCGGCGGTGATCATGGAGCCGGTGATCTCCTCGGGCGGCTTCGTCATGCCGCCGCTCGGCTGGCTCCGGGCCGTTCGCAAGATCTGCGACGACCTCGAAGTCCTCATGATCGCCGACGAGGTCATCACGGGCTTCGGCCGGACGGGGCGCTGGTTCGCGGTCGAGCACGACGGCGTGGTGCCGGACATCCTGTCGGTCGCCAAGGGCATCACCTCGGGCTACGTCCCGCTGTCGGCGGCCATCGCGCGGCGGAAGCTCGCCGACGCCTTCCCCGACGACGCCACGCAGGAGAACGTGCACCCCAACACCTACGCGGCCCATCCGGTGGCCTGCGCGGCCGGGCTCGCGAACCTCAAGATCATGGAGAAGGACAACCTCGTCGCCAACGCCGAGGCGATGGGCGCGCGGCTGCTGGACGGGCTCACGCAGGCCGTGGGCAAGCGCCGCATCGTGGGCGAGGTCCGCGGCCGGGGCCTCATGGTCTGCGCCGAGTTCGTGGCAGCGGACGGCTCCGGCCGCCCGCTCGACGGAGCCGATGTCGCCAGGCTCGACCGCAAGGCGTGGGACCGTGGCGCGATCGTCTACGCCCGTGGCCAGGTGGTGCGGCTGGCGCCGCCGCTCTGCATCACGCGCGAGCAGGTTGACCGCCTGGTGGACATCGTGGCCGCCAGCATCGAGGAGCTCGAGCGCGAGGTGACCCGCTAGGCCCGCCCGATCAGGATCAGGAGCGCCGTGACCACGACGAAGAGCAGCCGGTGACGAAGGGATAGCCCGACAAAGCCGCGCCGCGCGCCCGGGCTCGGTGTCTCCGGCCCGATGACCCAGGGCCACCAGCGCTCCAGGAGCCGCCAGCGTCCCCTGGCTCCGAACAAGGCCCGACGCCTGTAGAAGTAGGCGAAGCTGGCGAGGCTATAGACAGGGGCGATTGCCGCCACGATGGCGACGTCGCGCCACGCAGAGGCGACGAGCGCCGCATAGAGGCCCGTCCACACCAGGCCGAGCCCGTGGCACGCGAGGAGGACGTACCAGCTCCAGGGTCGAACGGCGGCGGCGGCGAGGCCGATCACCACGCTCCACACGGTGACCATGCCGGCCAGGGGGGGGCCCCCGGTTTCCAGGAGGCTGCCCCAGCCCTCGAGGAGCGCCGGGTTCCCGAGGTTCGACAGGCCGCCGCAGGCGACCACCCAGCCGAACGTGTAGCCCTGCGGCCTGGCGGTCGCGGCGGCCATGCGAGGGCAGGGTACAATGTGACCACCCGGAGGCGCCATGCCACGAACGGTCCTCGAACCCCGCTTCCAGGTCGAGTACCTGTCGATCCTCGACAGCGAGGGCACCCTCGACACGTCGCTCGAGCCCGACATTTCCGGCGCCGACCTCCAGCGTCTGTACCGCGCGATGCTGCTCGGCCGCCGGCTGGACGAGCGCATGATCCGGCTGCAGCGCCAGGGCCGCATCGGCACGTTCGCCCCCATCAAGGGGCAGGAGGCCTCCCAGATCGGCGCGGCCCTCACCCTGCGGCCGACCGACTGGATGGTGCCCTCCTTCCGCGAGACCGCCGCCATGCTGTGGCGCGGCTGGCCGATCGAGAAGCTGCTGATGCTCTACGCCGGCCACCTGGAAGGCGGCCAGCCGGCGCCGCACCAGAACGACCTGCCGATCACGATCCCGGTCGCCACCCAGCTGCCGCACGCCGTCGGGCTCGCCTACGCGGCCCAGTACCGCGGCGACGACGTGGTGGTCATGGCGTTCTGCGGCGACGGAGCCACCTCCGAGGGCGATTTCCACGAGGCCCTCAACTTCGCCGGGGTCTGGCACGTGCCGGTCGTGTTCGTCGTGCAGAACAACCAGTGGGCCATCTCGGTCCCGCTCAAGAAGCAGACCCACTCGCGCACGCTCGCCCAGAAGGCGCTGGCCTACGGCCTGCCCGGCCTCCAGGTGGACGGCAACGACGTCCTGGCCGTCTACACCGCCTGCCGCGAGGCCGTCGACCGCGCGCGGGTCGGCGACGGGCCGACGCTCGTCGAGTGCGTGACCTACCGCCTGGGCGTTCACACCACGGCGGACGACCCCACCAAGTACCGCTCGGCCGAGGAGGTCGAGGCGTGGGAGCGCAAGGACCCGCTCACACGCTTTGGCGCCTATCTGCAGAAGAAGGGGCTGCTCGAGGAGGGGCTGGAGGCCGCCGTCGACGCCGAGATCGCCGCCGCCGTGCAGCGCTTCGAGGCGGGCGCCCCGCCCGATCCGCTGGCGATGTTCGAGCACGTCTACGCCGAGCAGCCGCCGCACCTGGCGCGCCAGCGCGAGCAGCTGGCGGCGTGGCTGCGCGATGGCAGCGGCGCCGCCGCGCCCGACACCGCCGTGCACCCCTCGCCCCCGATGCGTGGGCAGCGCAGCACCCACCGCTGAGCCCATGCCCAAGCTCAACGTCGTCAAGGCGCTGAACCTGGCCCTGCTCCAGGAAATGGAGCGCGACGAGGACGTGCTGATCATCGGCGAGGACGTCGGCGTCGACGGCGGAGTCTTCCGGGTCACCGAGGACCTGCACCGCAAGTTCGGCTCCAAGCGCGTGATCGACAGCCCGCTGGCCGAGGCCGCCATCATCGGCGCGGGAGTGGGCATGGCGCTCTATGGGCTCAAGCCGGTGTGCGAGATCCAGTTCTCCGGCTTCGCCTTCCAGTGCTTCCACCAGATCGAGAACCACTGCGCCCGCTACCGGATGCGCTCGCAGGGCCGCTTCCACGTGCCGATGGTCATCCGCATGCCGTACGGCGGCGGCGTGCGGGCGCTCGAGCACCACTCGGAATCGGAGGAGCAGTTCTACGCGCACATCCCGGGGCTCAAGATGGTCATCCCGTCGGGGCCGCGCAACGCCCGCGCGCTCCTGGTGAGCGCGATCCGCGATCCCGACCCGGTCGTCTTCTTCGAGCACAAGGCGCTCTACCACGCGGCCAAGGAGGACGTGCCCGACGAGATCGAGACGCTGCCGATCGGCCGGGCCCAGGTGGTGCGCGAGGGCGACGACCTCACGCTGATCGCCTACGGGGCCATGCTGCGGGTGGCGCGGGAGGCCGCCGACACGCTGGCGCAGGAGGACGGCGTGCAGTGCGACGTCCTCGACCTGCTGACGATCTCCCCGCTCGACCGGGAGGCGATCGTGGCCTCGGTCGCCCGGACCGGCCGCGCCGTGATCGTGCACGAGGCGCCGCGCAGCTTCGGGCCGGGTGCCGAGATCGCCGCCTCGATCATGGACGGCGCCTTCCTGTCGCTGGAGGCGCCGATCGCCCGGGTGGCGTCGTGGGACGTGCCGTTCCCCGGTTTCGCGCGCGAGAAGGCCAACGTGCCCGACCTGCCGCGCGTGCTGGCGGCCGCCCGGAAGACCCTGAAGTTCTGATTCAATCCTTCGGGGTGCCCCGGTTTTGGCCGAGGCACCCCGCGGCCGGCGGACCTACCTGCGGTGTTTGTGGCTGTACCGCTCGCCCAGGATCCGCTCGGCCATCTCGTACGTCTCGCGGAACTCGTGCACGGCGCGTCCCCACTCGCTCCGGCGCATCGCAGCCTCCCCCTGATCGAAGGACTGCTGAGCGACACGCAGCCGCCGGTCGCCCGGCACCTTGGCGCGCGCGTCCGTCAGCGCGGCCAGCGCCACCGCCCGCGCTGCTGCTGCCACGTTGCCGTCGGCGGGATGCCCGAACAGGCGGTAGACGAACGAATCGACGAGGGTCTGGGCCGCCTTCAGCTCGGCCCGCAGCCGCTCGTTCTCCGTGATCAGGGCCTGGTTGGCCGACGACAGCGCCTGGTTCGCGGCCTGCAGCGCGGCGACCTGGCGCTGGGCCGCCGCCAGCTCCTGCTCGAGCGCCGTCGTGTCGCAGGCGGTGGCCTGCGGCCCGATGAAGAGGCCGAACGCCGCTGGCCCGTCGCTGACAGCCACCGAGCCGCCGACCGTATTGGTGCCCGTGTCGACGATGTAGACGCGCCCAGCGTCCTGGCTGGCCGCGTAGACGTGCCCAC
>DASTOJ010000114.1:0-17497 GCA_035762565.1 Candidatus Methylomirabilota bacterium
CGGAGCTTCCGCTTGCGTACGAGCCGAAGCGACCGTACAACTCAAGCACCGAACCGCAACTCCGCTTCCATGAGGACGACACGATGAAGGCAGGCGAGATCTTCGTCGCGGGCAAGTGGCAGGCCCCGGTGTCGGGCGAGACCTACCAGCCGATCAACCCGGCCAACGAGGAGCCGCTGGCGGCGGTCGGCAAGGGCGACGAGCGCGACGTCGACGCGGCCGTGGCGGCGGCGCGCAAGGCGTTCGACGAGGGGCCGTGGCCGAGGATGAGCCCGCACGAGCGCGGGCGCATCGTGTGGAAGCTCGGCGATCTCGTCCAGCAGAACCTCGACGAGATGGCGAAGCTCGAGAGCCTCTGCACCGGCAAGACCATGTTCGACTCGGGCAAGGTCGAGATCCCGTTCGCCGCCGAGGTGTTCCGCTACTACGCGGGCTGGGCGAGCAAGATCCACGGCGAGACGCTGCAGCTGCGCGACACCGCCTTCACGTTCACCCTCCGCCACCCGGTCGGCGTGATCGGCGCGATCGTGCCGTGGAACTTCCCGTTCCTCCTGTCCTCCTGGAAGCTGGCGCCGGCGCTGGCTGCCGGCAACACGGTCGTCCTCAAGCCCGCCTCGCAGACACCCCTCACCGCGCTGAAGTTCGCCCAGCTCTGCCAGGAGGCGGGCCTCCCCGACGGCGTGCTCAACGTGGTGACCGGGCCGGGCGGCCGGGTGGGCATGGCGATGGTGCGCGACCCGCGCGTGGACAAGATCGCCTTCACCGGCTCGACCGAGGTCGGCAAGCAGATCATGCGCGAGGCGGCCGGCACCCTGAAGCGCCTGTCGCTCGAGCTGGGCGGCAAGTCGCCCAACATCGTCTTCGCCGACGCCGACATGGAAGCGGCCGTGCGGGGCGCCATGACGGGCATCTTCTACAACAAGGGCGAGGTGTGCGCGGCCGGCTCTCGCCTGTTCCTCGAGCAGTCGATCCACGACGAGTTCATGGAAAAGCTCACCGGGCGGGTCAAGTCCTTCAAGGTGGGCGACCCGATGGACAAGGCCACGCGCATGGGCCCCGTCGTGTCCAGGACCCAGATGGACACCGTGCTCGGCTACATCGAGGCCGGCAAGCGCGAGGGCGCGCAGCTCGTCGCCGGTGGGCAGCGCGCGGATGTCGGCAACGGCAAGGGCTACTACGTCGAGCCCACGATCTTCGACGGCGTCAGCAACACGATGACGATCGCGCGCGAGGAGATCTTCGGCCCGGTGCTGTCGGTGATCCCGTTCAAGTCGGTGGAGGAAGGGATCGCGCAGGGCAACGCCACCAGCTACGGCCTGGCCGCCGCGGTGTGGACGCGCGACGTGGGCAAGGCCCTGCGCGCCGCCAAGGCGCTCCGGGCCGGCACGGTGTGGGTGAACGCCTACAACCTGTTCGACGCGGCGTTGCCGTTCGGCGGCTTCAAAGAGTCCGGTTTCGGGCGGGAGATGGGCTCCGTCGGCCTCGATGGTTACACCGAGGTGAAGACGGTCTGGGTGGACCTGGCCTGAGGGGCTGATGCGCGAGGCACGGTAGGGATGCGTCGTACCCGCGCCGTTGTCGTGCTGCCGCTGCTGGTCGTCGTGGTGGTCGCCGTGGTCGTCGGCTGCCGGTACCGCGGCTACCTGGCCGGCTCGCTGCCCAGCGCCGCGGCCCAGGCCGGAGACATCACGCTGCCGCCGGGGTTCCGCATCGCCGTATACGCCGAGGTGCCGAACGCCCGCCAGATGGCAATGGGACCGGGCGGCGTCGTCTTCGTCGGCTCGATGACCGCGGGCAAGGTCCACGCCGTGGTGGACCGCAACGGCGACCACCAGGCCGACACGGTGCACGAGCTGGCGAGCGGGCTGAGCCTGCCCAGCGGCGTGGCCTTTCGCGACGGCGCGCTCTACGTCGCCGCGGTGAATCGCGTGCTGCGCTTCCGCGACGTGGCCCGCGACCTCACGAAGCCGCCCGCCCCCGAGGTGGTCAGCGACGCGTTCCCGTCCGACCGGCACCACGGCTGGAAGTTCATCGCCTTCGGCCCCGACGGCACGCTCTACGTGCCCGTCGGCGCCCCCTGCAACGCCTGCGAGGTGTCGGGGCTCCACGCCACCATCACGCGCCTGGACGCCGGCGGCGGACGGCCCCAGGTGGTGGCGCGCGGTGTGCGCAACAGCGTCGGCTTCGACTTCCAGCCGGAGACCGGCGAGCTGTGGTTCACCGACAACGGCCGCGACTGGCTCGGCGACGACCAGCCGGCCGACGAGCTGAATAGACTGGTGCTCCCCGGCCAGCACTTCGGTTTCCCCCATTGCCACGGCGACGGCCTGCGCGACCCCGAGTACAATGCCGGGCGCGCGTGCAGCGAGTTCACGCCACCGGCGCGGCGGCTCGGGCCGCACGTGGCGGCACTCGGCATGCGGTTCTACACGGGCACGATGTTTCCCGAGAAGTACCGGGGCGGGATCTTCATCGCCGAGCACGGCTCCTGGAACCGCACGACCCCGATCGGCTACCGCGTGACCTTCGCGAAGGTCGAGGACGGGCGCGCGACGTCCTACGAGCCGTTCGCCGAGGGCTGGCTCAAGGGCAACGTCGCCGCCGGGCGGCCCGCCGACGTGCTGGTCATGCCCGACGGCGCGCTGCTGGTCTCCGACGACAAGGCCGGCCGGATCTACCGCATCGCCTACGAGGGGGCGCTGAGGCGCGGCCGATGACGAGCCTCAACGTCAACGGCCGCGCGGTGACCGTCACCGCCGACCCGGACAAGCCGCTGCTGTGGGTCCTGCGCGAGGATCTCGGCCTGACCGGCACCAAGTTCGGCTGCGGCGTGGCGCTGTGCGGGGCGTGCACGGTGCACCTGGACGGCTCGCCGGTGCGCGCGTGCGTCACGCCGCTGGCCGCGGCCCGGGACAAGCGTGTGGTGACGATCGAGGGGCTCGCGCGCGGCGACAAGCTCCACGTCCTGCAGGAGGCCTTCATCGAGCAGGACGTGCCCCAGTGCGGCTACTGCCAGTCGGGGCAGATCATGAGCGCGGCGGCCCTGCTCGCGAAGCAGAGGAACCCAACCGACGCCGACATCGACGCGGCGATGAGCGGCAACATCTGCCGCTGCGGCACGTACCAGCGCATCCGGGCCGCCATCAAGCAGGCCGCGCGGCGGCTGGGCAAGGGCGCCTGAGATGGCCCCGAGCCTCCGGCCCTCGCGTCGCGACTTCCTCAGGGCAGCGGCGGTCTCGGGCGGCATCCTGCTCGGCTTCCGCCTGCCAGTGGTGGCCACGGCCCAGCCTCCGGCCGGAGCGCCCACGTCCGGGGAGTTCGCGCCCAACGCCTTCATCCGCATCAGCCGCAGCAACGTGATCACCGTCGTCGTGCACAAGGCCGAGATGGGCCAGGGCATCACCACCGCCCTGCCCATGCTGATCGCCGAGGAGCTGGAGGTGGACCTCAGGCGGGTGCGGGTCGTCACCGCCCCGGTGGACGACGCCTACAACCACCCGCAGTTCGGGATGCAGTTCACCGGCGGCAGCATGAGCGTGGCCAGCGAGTGGGAGCGGCTGCGCCGGGCCGGCGCCACGGCCCGCGAGATGCTGATGGCCGCCGCCGCCGACACCTGGAAGGTGAGCCTCGCGAGCGTGCGCGCGGAGAACGGTCGAGTCCTCGGGCCGGGCGGACGATCGCTCACGTACGGCCAGCTCGTCGACAAGGCGCGCACGCTGCCCGTGCCGCAGGACGTGCCTCTCAAGGACCCCGCGCGGTTCAAGCTCATCGGCAAGCCGACGCCGCGCCTCGACAGCCGCGAGAAGGTCACCGGTGCCGCGCAGTTCGGCCTCGACGCCAAAGTGCCGGGCATGCTCATCGCCCTCGTGGCGCGTCCGCCCGTGTTCGGGGCCAAGCTCCATCACCTGGACGCCGCCCGCGCCCGCGGGGTCGGGGGCGTCACGCGCGTGGTCGAGGTGCCGTCGGGCGTCGCGGTCATCGCCGACTCCTTCTGGGCCGCGAAGAAGGGCCGCGACGCGCTGCAGCTCGCGTGGGACGAGGGCGCGGGCGCCGCGGTGGACACGGACGTCCTGCAGGCGGAGTATGCGCGCCTGGCCCAGACGCCGGGACGGCCGGTCCAGCGCCACGGCGACGCGGAGGCGGCGATGGCCGGCGCGGCGCGGCGCATCGCCGCCGCCGAGTACCGCATGCCCTATCTCGCCCACGCGCCGATGGAGCCGCTCAACTGCCTGGTCGCCCTGAAGGACGGCCGCTGCGACGTCTGGACGGGCACCCAGTTCCAGTCCGTGGACCGCGTGAACGCGGCCCGGGCCGCCGGCCTGTCGCCCGAGCAGGTGCACATCCACACGCTTTACCTCGGCGGCGGCTTCGGCCGGCGGGCGACCTTCTCGTCCGACTTCATCGTCGAGGCGGTGCACGTGGCCAGGGCCGCCGGCGCGCCCGTGAAGACCATCTGGACCCGCGAGGACGACATTCGCGGCGGCTTCTACCGGCCCATGTGGCACTCGACTGTCAGCGCGGGGCTGGATGCGAGCGGCGCGCCGGTGGCGTGGAAGCACACGCTCGTCGGCCAGTCGATTCTCGAGGGCTCGCCGTGGGCGCAGGTCATGGTGAAGGACGGCGTGGACGCGACTTCGGTCGAGGGGGCGGCCGAGATCCCGTACGCCGTCGGCAGCAAGGCGGTGGACCTGCACAGCACGAAGTCGGCGGTGCCGGTCCTCTGGTGGCGCTCGGTGGGCCACACGCACACGGGCTTCGTCGTCGAGAGCTTCATCGACGAGCTGGCCCACGCGGCCGGCAAGGATCCGTACCAGTACCGCCGCGCGCTGCTCGCCGGGCGCCCGCGTCACCTGGGTGTGCTCGACCTGGCCGCCAGGCGGGCCGGCTGGGGCACGCCCCTGGCCGCCGGCCGCGCGCGCGGCATCGCCGTGCACGCCTCGTTCGGGAGCTGGTGCTGCCAGGTCGCGGAGGTCTCGCTCCAGGACAAGGCGATCAAGGTGCACCGCGTCGTCTGCGCGGTGGATTGCGGCCTCGCCGTCAACCCCACGACCATTCGCGCCCAGATGGAGGGTGGAATCGTCTTCGGCGTATCGGCCGCCCTCTACGGCCAGATCACGCTCAAGCAGGGTCGGGTGCAGCAGAGCAACTTCCACGACTATCCCGTGCTCCGCATGGACGCGATGCCGGCGGT
Organism: Candidatus Methylomirabilota bacterium; assembly: GCA_035762565.1. Taxonomy (GTDB): domain Bacteria; phylum Methylomirabilota; class Methylomirabilia; order Rokubacteriales; family CSP1-6; genus AR5. The sequence goes on from DASTOJ010000114.1 coordinate 5,192, forward strand.
GGAGGTTCACATCGTGCCGAGCACCGAGCCGCCGTCGGGCATCGGCGAGCCGGGCACGCCCCTGATGGCCGCCGCGCTCTGCAATGCGCTCTTCGCGCTCACCGGCCGGCGGATCCGTTCGCTGCCGCTCGTGCAGCACGGCTTCGAGTCCGCGTGAGGGCGCGATGAGCACGCTGCGCGCTGTGGCGGTGGCGGTGGCGGTGCCCCTGCTCACCGCCGGCCTCGCGTTCGCCCAGGCCGCCGGGAGCCGGAGCGAGGAGTCGCTGCGGGCTTTCGCCAGCGTCGCCGAGGTGATGCGCCACCCGCGGTGTCTGAACTGCCATCCGGGCGGCGATTTCCCGAGGCAGACCGACGACCGGCACCGCCATCGGATGCTGGTGGCGCGGGGACCGGACGGCTTCGGCACGCCCGCGATGCGATGCACGACGTGCCATCAGCAGGCCAACACCGCCGACGGTCGCGTGCCCGGCGCGCCGAGCTGGCACCTGGCTCCGCGCAGCATGGGTTGGGAGGGGCTCACCGACGGCGAGCTGTGCCGCGCGCTGAAGGACGTGAACCGCAACGGCCACCGGCCGCTGCCCGACCTGGTCAAGCACATGCTCACGGACCCGCTGGTGCAGTGGGCGTGGAGCCCCGGCGACCGCACGATCCCGCCGATCCCGCGCCACGAGTTTCACGAGACGTTCAAGCGGTGGGTCAGCACCGGCGCCGCCTGCCCGGGCTAAGGAAGACCCGAGCTCACCGGCGGCGCCGAGAACCCGCGGCGGCCGCGGCCATCCCGGCGCTGACCACCACGATCCCCACCAGCTGGACCCCAGCGGGCAGCTCGCCGAGCACGGGGATCGCCAGCAGCGTGCCGAACACCGGCACCAGCGGCATGAACAGCGACGCCACCGAGGCCCCGAGCACGCGGATCGCCCACGAGTAGAGCGCCAGCGCCACGATCGCGACGCCCACGCCCTGGTAGAGCGCCTGGAACAGCACCTCGCCGCGCGGCGCGGCCAGCAGGCGCGAGCCGGCGAACGCGAAGTAGATCGGCAGGTACGCCAGCGCCAGCGTCCACACCATCGCCGTCGCCCGCAGGGGATCGACCCGCCAGCGCCGGGCGAGCACCGTGTACAGCCCCCACAGCACCGCGTCCGCGGCAAAGAGCAGGTCGCCGAGCCACGTCCACGCGCCGGCCCCGCCGGAGAGCCCCGGCCAGCCGACCATCACCAGGCCGGCGACGATCAGCCCCAGCCCCGCGAGCCGCGCCGGCCACGGGCGCTCGCCGAACCACAGCCACACGAGCCCGGCGCTGATGACGGGCGTCGCCCCGGTTATGATGACGGCGCCGTCGGCCGCCGGGGCGAGCGCGAGCCCGCCGTACAGGATCAGGGTGTAGGGCGCCCCGGCCGCGATGGCCAGCGCGACCGCGCGCCCCCAGCCGATGCCGGCGGCGCCGGCCACGCCGTGGCGCAGCACCACCGGCAGCAGGAGCAGCCCGGCCGTGGCGAAGCGGAGCGCGGCCAGGTCCCACATGGACAGCGTGCGCTGGATGGACCAGCGCGAGATGACGAACTGGCCGCCATAGAGGAGCGTGGCGACAACCCCCGCCGCCACGGCGAGCGCGAGACGCGAGCTCACGCCGGACGGCGTCGCGCTCGAGGAGGACAGAGACGATGGCGCTTCGAAAGGGCTTCCGCCAGCTCGTGGACGAGGCGAAGTCGCGGATCACGACGATCAGCCTCGAGGAGGCGCGGGCCCGGCACGGCCGGCCGGACGTCCTGTTCGTGGACCTGCGCGACGTGCGCGAGCTGGAGCGCGAGGGCGCGATCCCCGGGGCGTTCCACTGCCCGCGCGGGATGCTGGAGTTCTGGATCGACCCCGACAGCCCCTACTACAAGGACGTCTTCGCGCCGGGCAAGGAGTTCGTGTTCTTCTGCAACGGTGCCTGGCGCTCGGCACTGGCCGCCGACACCGCCCGGCAGATGGGCCTGGAGGGGGTCGTCGAGATGGACGGCGGCTTCAGCGCCTGGAAGAAGGCCGGGCTGCCGGTCGAGGAGCGCGCGCGCAAGAAGGCCTGACCGCATGGGGCTGCGGAGGATGGTGCCATGAGCGACGTCATCCCGGTGCTCGATCTGGGACCCTGCCGGGCCGGCCGGGCGGGCGCGCTACGCGCGGCCGCCGCGGAGCTCCGCGCGGCGCTGGAGGGCGTCGGCTTCTTCATCGTCGTCAACCACGGCGTGCCGCGCGAGCTGATCGAGCGGACGTTCGCCGAGGCCCGGCGCTTCCACGCCCAGCCCCACGAGACCAAGCTGGCGCTGCGCATGAACGAGCACAACAACGGCTACATGGCGCTCGGCCGCTACGCCGTATGGACGTCGGACGTCAACGCCAACGACAAGCCGGACCTCAACGAGGCGTTCTTCGTCAAGCGCGAGCGCGCCCCCGACGACCCGTTGCGCCGCTCCGGTCGCCGCTTCGTCGGCCCCAACCTCTGGCCCGCCGAGCTTCCCGGCTTCCGGGAGACCGTCCTCGCCTACACCGACGCCGCCGATGCGCTCGGCCGGCGGCTCCTGCCCGTGTGCGCCGTCGCGCTGGACCTGCCGCCCGACCACTTCGACGCGGCGTTTGCGGAGAGCCAGTTCTCGTTCCGGCTGTCCCACTACCCGCCGGTGCCGGCCGAGCCGAACCAGTTCGGCATCGCGCCGCACACGGACGCCAACTTCCTCACCTTCCTGGCCCAGACGGAGGTGCCCGGCCTGCAGCTCCGGCTGCCGGCGGGCGACTGGCTCGACGTGCCCTACGTTCCCGACTCCTACGCGGTGAACGCCGGCGACATGATGCACCGCTGGACCAACGGCCGCTTCAAGTCGACGCCGCACCGGGCGCTGCCGCCGGTCGGCCAGGACCGGTACGCCATCCCGTTCTTCCTCGGGCCGCACATCGACACGGTGATCGCCTGCCTGCCGACCTGCCGCACGCCGGACGCGCCCCCGCGGTTCCCGCCGATCACGTACGAGGACTATCTGCGGTGGTGGTACGACGCCAACTACAACGCCGCCGTCCAGGCGGAGGCCCGCTGATGCGAGAGACCTCCCCGGACATCGGCGAGCGTGAGCGAGACCGGCTATCGCGCGATGCCGGCCGACGGCACCGGAACAGGCACGTAGGACGGCAGGGTCTCCGCCGCCCCGATGCTGGGGACGGTCGCCGGCGGAAACGTGTGCGGAGTCTTGAGCCCGATGCTGGGGAGCGTGGCCGGCGGAAGCGCCTGGGGGGTCTTCAACCCGATGCTGGGGACCGTGGCCGGCGGAAGCGCCTGCGGGCTGCTGAGCCCGATGCTGGGAACCGTCTGGGGTGGCGGCGGCCACGTCTGAGCCGGAGTGGGCATCGGGGTGAACAACGCGCTCGCCATCGGCACGAGCAGGAGCGATCGCACGAGCAGGGTGGTCATCGTCATCACGGATTCCTCCCGTCAGCGCCGGATCCCGATCTTTTCCGCCATCTCGGTGTAGCCGGCCACCTCCCGCTCGACGAACTTCTGGGTCTCGGCGGCGGGCAGGAAGTCGATGTTCATGTTGATGCGCTCGGCCCCCTTGAGGAACTCCGGGTCCTTCGTCATCTCGGCCAGCGCGCCCTCCCACTTCTTGACGATCGTCTCGGGCGTGCCGGCCGGAAACGCCGCCGCCGCCCACCACTGCACCCGGACGCCCTTGATGACGCCCTGCTCCTCCGCCGTCGGCACCTCGGGCAGGTACTTTACACGGGCGGGCGAGAGCACGGCCAGCACCCGGATCTTGCCGGCCTGCTGCATGGCGTGGGCCTCGGCCACCGAGTGGATGGCCAGCAGGACGTGGCCGCCGGCCAGCTTCTGCATCGAGTCGGCGGCGCCGGGCGTGATCACCATCTTGGTCTTGGCCGGATCGACGCCGATCTGGGTGAACCAGTCGTAGGCGGTGTAGCGCGAGGGGCCGGCGGGCCCGACGCTGGACCAGATCAGCTCCTCGGGCCGGGCCTTCACCCAGTCCGACAGTTCCTTGAAGGTCTTCCAGGGCGCGTCGGCCTTGACCGCGAAGACCATCGGGTCGCGCACGATGCGGCCGGCGTACTTGCGGTCGGCCAGTACCAGGGCGGGCGTCCGCGAGGCGCCGATCAGCATGGACGAAGTCGTGTGGATGTCCATGAGCATCGTGTAGCCGTCGGGCCGGGCCTCCTTGAGCGCGGCGCGGGCGCCCGGCACGCCGCCCCCGCCGGCCTTGTTCACGACCAGCATCGGCTGCTTCCACTTCCGGCCCATGTAGTCGGCGACCAGGCGGGCCACCAGGTCGGTACCGCCCCCGGCCACGAAGGGCACCACGATCTCGATGGCCTTGTCGGGATAGTCGGCGCGCGCCGGCGGCGCGGCCGCCAGCGGCGCGAGTGACAGCACGAGCAGCCCCACCACCAGCCTCGCGAGCGTCGATCTCATAGCGCCATCTCCTGCGCGGTCGTCTCGCGCACGCGGCGTTGCGTGTACCGGACGAGCGCGAGCGAGGTGCAGAGTAGCACGGCGGCCCCCAGGAGCAGCCCCAGCGCCAGCGGGCGGCGCCCGAAGATGCCGAGGCTGCCGCCGCTCATCGACAGCGACTCCAGCAGGAAGCGCTCCAGCAGCGGCCCCAGGATGTAGGCCAGCAGGAGCGGCGCCAGCGGCCACTGGTACTTGCGCAGGATCCAGCCCAGCCCGCCGAACACCAGGCTCACGGCCACGTCGAACATGCTGTTGCGCACGCTGTAGGCGCCCACGAACGACAGCAGCAGGATCGCGGGGCCCAGGATGCCGAAGGGCACGCGCGTGAGCCACACCCAGAGGCCGATCAGCGGCAGGTTCAAGATCAGGAGGATCACGTTGCCGACGTACAGGCTGGCGATGACGGTCCACACGAACTCGGGGTTCTTCTGGAAGAGGAGAGGGCCGGGCTGCAGCCCGTAGACCATGAGCCCGCCGAGCAGGATCGCCAGGGGCGCCGAGGCCGGAATGCCGAGCGCGAGCAGCGGCACGAAGCCGGCCGAGGACGTGGCGTTGTTGGCGGCCTCGGGTGAGGCGACGCCCTCGATCGCCCCCCGGCCGAAGCGCTCCGGGTCCCGGGCCAGCCTCTTCTCGACGTCGTAGGCCATGAAGACCGTCACGCCCGGAGCGCAGCCGGGGAGCAGGCCGAGCACGAAGCCGATGCCGGTGCCGCGCAGCATCGCCGGCAGCGCCTGGCGGACGTCGGCCCAGCGCGGGAAGACGCGGCCGATCTTCTCGGCGATCGCCACGCGCTTTTCCTCCAGCCCGAGGAAGACCTCGGAGATCGCGAAGAGGCCGACGACGAGCGCGATGAGGTCCACGCCGCTCATGAGCGGACCGAACCCGAACGTGAAGCGCGGCTCGGCCGTGGCCGGCCCCAGCCCGACCAGCGAGACGAGATAGCCGAGCAGCGCCATGGCCAGCCCGCGGGCGAGCGAGGCGCCGGCGAGCGAAACGATGACGGTGAGGGCCAGCACCATCAGCCCGAAGTACTCCGGGGGCCCGAAACGCAGCGCCTGGTCGGCGAGCAGCGGGGCGAAGAACGTCAGCACCACGACGCCCAGCGTGCCGGCCACGAACGAGCCGATGGCCGCGATGCCGAGCGCGACACCCCCCCGTCCCTGCTGGGCCATCGGATAGCCGTCGAGGCACGTGGGGACCGCGGCCACCTCGCCCGGGATGTTGAGCAGGATCGCCGTCGTCGAGCCGCCGTACATCGCGCCGTAGTAGATGCCGGCCAGCATGATGATGGCCGGGATCGGCGCCAGCACCGAGGTGAGCGGGAACAGGATCGCGATGGCGGCGGTGGGGCCGAGGCCGGGCAGGACGCCGACCAGCGTGCCCAGCACCGAGCCGAGCAGCGCCATCAGCAGATTGCCCGGTGTCAGCGCCGCCGCGAACCCGGCGGCGAGATGGCCGAGGACGTCCATGCCCGGGGGTCAGCCGCCGAGCACTCCGCTCGGCAGGGGCTGCAGCAGCCACACGCGGAACATCAGGTAGAGGGCGGCGGTGGAGACGGCGGCGAGCGCCAGGGCCGCGGGCCAGCGGTAACCGCCCAGGCCGCGGTACAGCGCGAGGGCGACGACGGCGGTGGCGGCGGTGTACCCGAGCCAGGGGGCCAGGAACCAGTAGCCGACCATGGCGCCGGCGCCGACGAGCATGCGCCCGCCGACCCGACCCCGGGGAAAGTCGACCCGGGGCGACGACAGCCGGGCCAGGAGGATCATGTAGGCGCCGAGGACGACCAGCGCGACCCCGATGACGAGGGGAAAGGTGTCGTCGCCGACGACGGCACCGGCTACCAGCGTCTCCCGCAGTTCGCGCAGCCGCCAGCCCTCACGGAGCGCCAGGACGCCCAGCAGCACGAGGAGGCCGCCGACGATGGGGCCCTCCCGCCCGCGCGGGGTCACCAGGTGACGCGCAGACGCTTGAGGCCGCGCAGGACGGAGGACTCCCGCCACTCGGGCGAGGGCTCCGCCAGCGTCAGCTCGGGCGCGCGGCGGAGCAGCGTGCCGAGCGCGATCTGCCCTTCCACGCGCGCCAGCGGCGCGCCCAGGCAGAAGTGGATGCCGTAGCCGAACGAGATGTGGCGCACGTCGCGGCGGCCGACGTCGAGCCGGTCGGGGTCGGCGAACTGGGCGGGGTCGCGGTTGGCGGCGCCCAGCGCGGCGACCACCATCGAGCCCTTGGCGATCGGGCGGCCGTCGATCTCCACGTCGGCCGTGGTGATCCGGGCCGTGCGCTGTACGGGGCTGTCATAGCGCAGCAGCTCCTCGACCGCGTTGGGGACCAGCGCGGGCTCGGCCCGCAGACGCGCGAGCTGCTCGGGGTGTCGGAGGAGCGCCAGGGTGCCGTTGCCGATCAGGTTGACCGTGGTCTCGTGACCGGCGATGAACAGCAGCAGGCACATCGAGATGACCTCGGGCTCGGTCAGCTTGTCGCCCTGCTCCTCGGCCGCCAGCAGGCCCGAGAGCAGATCGGCCTGCGGCCGGGTCCGGCGCCCGGGCACCAGCGCCCGGAAATAGTCGGCGAGCGCACGGCGGGCCACACGGCCACGGTCGACGATCGACTGGTCAGACGGCAGCAGCCCGATCGCGTCCAGGCTGCGCGCGATGTCGGCCGACCAGCCGCGGATGGACGCGTGATCGTCCACCGGCACGCCGAGCATCTCGCAGATGACCGTGACCGGCAGCGGATAGGCCAGGTCCTCGATCACGTCCATCCCGCCCTGGCCGTGCGCGCGGTCGAGCAGGCGGTCCACGATCTCCTGGATATGGTCGCGCAGCTGCTCGACCACGCGGGGCGTGAAGGCCTTGCTCACCAGCGCGCGCAGGCGCGTGTGGTCCGGCGGGTCGCGGAAGAGCATGGAGCGCGGCAGCCGGTCGGAGTCCTCGCCGCCGTAGACGGAGGCCAGCATCTGCTGGAACTCCTCACGCCCGAACCGTGGGTCGCGCAGCGCCGTCACGCAGTCCTCGTAGCGGGTGAGCACCCAGAACCCCATGGGGGTCTGGTGCACGGGGTCCTGCGCGCGCAGCCGCCGGTAGAACGGATACGGGTCGGCATGGAACTCGGGGAGGAACGGGTTGAACAGCACCTCGGTCGTCGCCATCTTCTTGGGTCCTCTCCGCCCCGCCCAAGTACACCACAACCGCGGCGCCGGCGCGCGGCTGACGGCCGGGCACCGGGGAAACGCGACCTCAGCGGGCGAGCGCCTCCCACAGCACCTCGGCCGGGTGCTTGGCCCGGCGCCCGGCCAGGTGCTGGATCTGCTGGCGGCAGGAGATGCCGGGGGCGACGACTTCCGTCGTCGCCGGCGCCGCCTTCACGGCCGGGGCCAGGCGCCGGTTGCCGAGCGCCACCGAGACGTCGTAGTGCTCGCGCTCGAAGCCGAAGGAGCCGGCCATGCCGCAGCAGCCGGAGTCGACCTCGGTGACCGTGTAGCCCGCCCACTGCAGCACGCCGACCGTTGGCGCGGTCCCCACGATCGCTTTCTGGTGGCAGTGGCCGTGCAGCAGGGCCTCGCGCCCGTTCGCGCGGAAGTCGAGCGTCAGCCCGCGCTCGCGCTCACGCAGCAGGAACTGCTCCAGCAGCGCGCTCTGCCGAGCCACGGCGCGGGTCTCGTCGGTGCGCAGCAGGTCGACGTACTCGTCGCGCAGGGTGAGCAGGCACGAGGGCTCCAGGCCCACGATGGCCACGCCCCGCGCCGCGTACGGATGCAGCCGGGCGACGTTCCAGGCCGCGTGCTCCCGGGCCTCGGCCAGCATCCCCTTGGAGATCAGCGGCCGGCCGCAGCACTTGCGGTCGATCAGCACGACGCGGTAGCCGGCGGCCTCCAGCAGCTGGACGGCCGCGTGGCCGATCTCGGGCGTGTTGTGCGTCACGAAGGTGTCGTGGAAGAGCACGACCTCGCCGCGGGGCGCCGCGGCCGGCGCCGGCCGGCGGGCGAACCAGGCGGTGAACGTCTGCGGCGCGAAGGCCGGCAGCGGGCGACGCTGGTCGATGCCGAGCACCTTGTCCATCAGCCAGCGGTTGAACGGCACCTGCACCATCCAGTTGCTGATCGTGGGAAGTCGGGCGGCGAAGCGGCTCAGCCGCTCGATGCGGCCGAACAGTCGGTTGCGCAGCGGCAGCCCGTTGGCCCGGTAGTAGTGGTACAGGAACTCGTACTTCATCTTGGCCATGTCGACGTTGGCCGGGCACTCGGCCTTGCAACCCTTGCACTCCAGGCAGAGGTCCATCACCTCGTAGAGCCGCTTGCCGGTGAACTCGGCGGGCGGAACCCGTCCCGACAGCACGGCCCGTAGCGCGTTGGCCCGGCCCCGCGTGGAGTGCTCCTCGTCGCGGGTGGCCATGTAGGAGGGGCACATCGTGCCCTCCAGCTTCTTGCGGCAGGCCCCGACGCCGTTACACATCTCGACGGATGCCGCGAAGCCCCCCGCCTCGGAGAAATCGAGCAGGGTCGTCGGCTCCCAGGTCTTGTACCCGACGCCGTAGCGCAGGTTCTCGGTGACGCCGGGCGAGTCCACGAGGTTGCCGGGGTTCATCCGATTCTCGGGGTCGAACGCCCCCTTGAGGCGGCGGAATGCTTCCATGATCCTCGGCCCGTACATGCGCTCGAGGAAGGGGCTGCGGGCGCGACCGTCCCCGTGCTCGCTCGAGATCGTCCCCCCGAACTCCACCACCAGATCGGTGATCTCGTCGGCGATCGCCTTCACCTGGTCGAGGCCGCGGGGCGTCTTGAGGTCGATCACCGGGCGGATGTGCAGGCAGCCGACCGAGCAGTGCCCGTAGTAGGCGCCGACGGTGTCGTGTCGGGCGAAGATCTCCTTGAAGCGCGGCACGAACTTCGCCAGGTGCCGCGGCTCCACGCAGGTGTCCTCGACGAAGGCGATCGGCTTCTTGTCGCCCTTCATCCCGAGCAGGAGGCCGAGCCCGGCCTTGCGCAGGTTCCAGATGGTCCGCTGCTCGCCGGGGTCGTAGGCCACGTGGGCAGCGTAGCCGAAGCGGTCGCGCGCCCGGCGGGCTTCCAGCACCTCGACCTTGGCCCGGGTCTCGGCCTCGGTCTCGCCGGTGTACTCGACGATCATGATGGCGGCCGGATCGCCCTGCACCCAGCCCATGCGCCGTGACTGCTCGATGTTGGCGCGGGCGAGGTCGAGGATCAGCTTGTCGGTGACCTCGACCGCGTATGGCCCCGTTTCCAGGATCGCCTGCGAGGACTCCAGCGCCTCCTGCATGTCGCGGTAGTGGATGACGTCGACCGCCGTGGCCCGGGGCCGAGGCACCAGGCGCACGCGGGCCTCGAGGATGGTGAGCAGCGTGCCCTCGGAGCCGACCACCAGGCGCGCCAGGCTGAGCTTCCGGGAGTCGCCGTTCCCCCCCCCGGCGTACGAGTGCGGGCGGACGCCAATCCCCAGCAGCTCGTTGAGGTTGTAGCCGGCCACGCGGCGCCAGTGCGCGGGATAGCGCGCGCGGATCTCCTCCGCGTACGTCTCGCGGATGCCCGCCACCGCGCGGTAGATCTGCCCCTCCAGCCCAGGCAGCCGGCCCTTGGCCTCGAACTCGGCCGGCGTCAGCTCGCCGAACACCGCCTCGGTGCCGTCCGCCAGCAGGGCGCGGATCTCGAGGACGTGGTCGACGGTCAGGCCGTACGCGATCGAGTGCGAGCCGCCTGAATTGTTGCCCATCATGCCGCCGAGCGTCGCGCGGTTCGACGTCGAGGTATCCGGACCAAAGAGCAATCCCAGGGGCCGGACGTGATGATTCAACTCGTCCTGCACCAGCCCCGGCTGCACCCGGGCCCACAGCTCTTCGCGGTTCACCTCGACCACCTGGTTCATGTGCCGGGTGAAGTCGACGACGAGCGCGCGGTTGACCGTCTGGCCGGTGAGCGAGGTGCCGCCGCCGCGCGGCAGCAGCGCCACCCGCTGCTCCCGCGCCACCTGCACGGCCGCGCGCACGTCGTCGGCGTCGCGCGGGATGACGACGCCGAGCGGCTCGACCTGGTACATCGAGGCGTCGGTGGAATACAGCAGGCGGGAGCCCTGATCGAAGCGGACGTCGCCGCGGACGACGCGCCGGAGCGCGGATTCGAGCTCGTTCACCGCGCCATTATAACCGTCGAGCTCAGCGCAGGGTGGACGGCGGGGCGGTGTGAGGGTTCAGGTACGGGCTCACCGGCCCCTGGTACGGGAAGTAGCGGGCAGAGCCGGGCAGCCACGTGGCGGGTGGCACGAAGCAGTAGCAGCTCCCGCCCGGCGCGACGATCGTCTGGACCGGGCACCAGCCCCACTCGGTGTTGCAGATCGTGGCCATCGCCGACGACGCCCTCGGCGGCGCGGGCGGCGGCCGGGGCGCGAAGTTCTGCGCGAGCGCGGGCGTCGCGACGGCGAGCGCCAGGACGGCGGCGATCAGCAGGCGAGCCATGGGCTACTATAGCCCCATGTCCCGCCGGCTCCTCGTGATCGCCGTGCTGCTCGCCGGGGCCGGCGTGGCGCACGCCGCGCCCGCCGCGCCCGGGTTCCGCATCAAGACCCTCGACGGACGAGCCCTCGACTCGCTGGAGCTGATCGGCAAGAAGATCGTCGTGCTCCGCTTCCAGGCCTCGTACTGCAAGCCGTGCGCGCGCGAATCGCCGGCGCTCGGGCGCGTGGCCGAGCGCTATCGCGATCGCGACGTCGAGATCATCGCCGTCCACGTGCAGGACACTGTCAGCGACACCCGCCGGTTCCTGCGCGCGAACAAGGGGACGTATCCCGTGACGCTCGACCCCAAGCTCAGCCTCGGCAACCGCTTCGGCTTCAAGGGCACGCCCTACACCGTGGTGATCGACAAGAAGGGCGAGATGGTCGCGCAGCTCCACGGCGTGAGCGTGGTGAGCCGGCTCCCGCGCATCCTCGACGGACTGCTCAAGGAGAACGCGTCGTGACCGTCAGGGCTTGAGCATCACCTTGATGGCGCGGTCCTGCTTGGCGTCGAAGATCGCGTAGCCGCGCGGGGCGTCCTTCAGCGCCAGCGTGTGGGTGATGATCCGTGCCGGCTGGAGCTTCTTCCGCTGCACCAGCGGCATCAGCAGCGTCATGTAGTTGCGGGCGTTGCAGATACCCATCCTGAGCGTGAGGTCCTTGAAGAACGCCTCGCGCGCCGGGAACCCCATCGAAGTCTCGACGTAGACGCCCACCGACGACACGGTGCCTCCGGCGCGCACCGACTGGATGGCCTGGGTGAAGGGCGTCTCGTGGCCCACGCACTCCAGGACCACGTCGGGGCCGTGGGCGCCCGTCTGCGCGCGCAGCTGCTCGGCGGGGTCGCCCTTGTCGAGGTTGACCGGCTCGGCGCCGAACTCGCGCGCCAGGTCCAGCCGGTAGTCCACGCGGTCCACCGCGAACACGCGCGCGGGACCGAAGAGCTGGGCGGACTGCATCGCCAGCAGGCCCACCGGCCCCGCCCCGAACACCGCCACGCTGTCGCCCGGCCGGATGCCGCCGTTGTCGGCGCAGACGTAGCCGGTGGAGAGGATGTCGCCCAGGAACAGCGCGTCGTCGTCGCTCAGGTCGGCCGGCACCTTCTCGCACAGGTGGTCGGCGAACGGCACCCGGATGCGCTCGGCCTGGCCGCCGCCCCAGACGTGGCCGAAGCGCCCGCCGAACACGGCCCGGCCGGTCGTCGCGCACTGGGTCGGCAGCCGGCGGCGGCACCACTCGCAGGCGCCGCACGACACGGAGAACGGCACGATCACCCGGTCCCCCGGCCGCACGCTCTTCACGGCGGCGCCG
>DASTOJ010000115.1:0-14224 GCA_035762565.1 Candidatus Methylomirabilota bacterium
GGGCGTGATCGGTACATCGCACCGAAGCAGATCTACCGGATGACCGACCGCCAAGCCCTACGCACCGATGCCAGGCACCGCGAGGCGTACGCGACGGCCTCGTTGTCACCTAGATTCAGCGCGCCAGGCAAGCGATGGTACGCCGACAATTCTCGCGAGCCTATCCGGGATGAGACGCTTCGAGACGGTCTCATTCCGCTCGGCGCGGTCATCACGCGGACCGGCGTGCCGACGACATCCTCGAAACCACGGTATGCCCTCACTCGATCGTTCGCCGGCCTCTTCGATCCTGGCCTCCACGACCACGCGCTGGCGGCCGCCGTCCTTTCGTGGCAACGGGAGAACCTGTCACCCAGCGCGCTCGCTCGAATCGCCGTGCTTCGGGGCGGCGTCGTCGCGACGCCTGAAGGCGTACTCGTGACCTTTCCGAACGGGGAGACGCGTCGGCTGGCGGCGGGCCCGAGTTCGGTCATCGCGAGGGCGGTCGTCGAGGTGTTTGCGCGCCGGTTTCTGGCGCAGCCAGGCGTCGTGCTGCTGAGCGAGAGTCAGGCCAAGGTCATCTATCGCGACGAAGCGCTCGTTGGCCGGATCGGCTTGCGCATCGACGCCCAGAGACATCTACCGGACTTGATCCTGGTGGACATCGGCGGCAATGACGTCCTGCTCGTGTTCATCGAGGTCGTGGCGACCGACGGCGCCATCACTGGGGCACGACAGAAGGCTCTACTTCAGATCGCCACGGACGCGGGCTTCGGCCCGGAACAAGTCGCTTTCGTGACTGCCTATCGTGACCGGAGGGACTCTGCGTTCAAGCGAACGGTCGACGCCTTGGCCTGGCGCTCGTTCGCCTGGTTCAGTTCTGAGCCGGACCACATCATCGTCTTACGCGATGGCACATCCCAGCCGGTGGGGCTGCGGCAACTGCTGTTGGCAGCCGGTCAGAGCTCGAAGCGCCCGGAAGGCTAACGCCTCCGTGGGTCTTTCCGCCGCGGAGGTACGGCCCGTCAGCGCCGGTCGGTGCGTTCGAAGACGCGCGCGTCGATGAAGAGATCGAGGAGCGCCCCGTCGAGCGCGCCGGCCCGGTGCTCGGCGCGGAGGGTGTCGAGCGCGTCCTCGACTCGTAGCGCTTTCTTGTAGGGGCGGTCGGCGGCCGTGAGGGCGTCGTAGATGTCGGCGATCGTCATCATGCGCGCTTGCACCGGGATCTGCTCGGCGGCGGCCCCGAACGGGTAGCCGGAGCCGTCGAGCTTCTCGTGGTGCGAGCGGGCGATCTCGGGGATCCGCCTGAGCTCGCGCGTCCACGGAATCTGGGCCAGGAACTGGAAGGTGTGGACGACGTGCTGCTGGATCTCCCGCCGCTCGGCGTCGGTGAGGCTGCCGCGGGTGATGGCCAGCACGCTGGCTTCGTCCGGCGTGAGCACGGTGCGGCGGCCGCCACGGTGGTCTTCCCACGAGCGCGCCGTGATCCGCAGCAGCCGGGCGGCGAAATCGTGGGCATGGATGGTGGGCTCGTTCACCGTGAGGATGACGTCCAGCGCATCGTTCAGCTCGGCGACGGCGGCGGCCAGCTCGCCGTCCAGCCGGGCGGCCCGGTCGGCGTATTCCGGCTGGCGCCGCACCGCCCAGTCCAGCTTGCGCAGGGTGACGCCCAGCTCGAGGTCGCGCATCAGCAGCTCGACCCGCTGCCGGATGCGCTCGAGGTCGGCGGGATAGAGCTTCTTGGCCTTCACCAGCACGTGCTCGCGCACGCCCACCTTGCCGAAGTCGTGCAGGAGCGCGGCGTAGCGAAGCTCGCGCAGCTCCGCGGCGGTGAAGCCCACGTCGCGGTACGTCCCCCGCCCGCAGCGGTCCACCGCCTCGGCCAGGCCCACCGTGAGGTCGGCCACGCGGAACGAGTGGCCGGAGGTGGTGGGGTCGCGCGACTCGATGGCCGTGACCGAAGCTTTCACGAAGCCCTCGAACAGGTCGCTGATGCTGTCGTAGAGCCGGCGGTTGGCCAGCGCCACCGCCGCCTGGGAGGCGAGGGAGCCGGCCAGCCGGACGTGGCGCTCGCCGAACGGGCCGACGTGACGCTCGACGTCTTCGGCCGAGGCCAGCCGGCCCTCGAACTCGGGCTTGCAGTTGATCAGCTGCACGGCCCCCAGGGTGTCGCCCTGGGGCGTCCGCATCGGCACCACCAGCATCGACCGCGTGCGATAGCCGGCGTGCTCGTCGAACCAGCGATTGATGCGGAACGGCGAGCCGGGGGGCGGGGCGTAGGCATCGGCGATGTTCACGACCGCGCCGGTGAGCGCCACGTGGCCCGCCACGCTGTTGCCGTCGAGCGGCAGCGTGACGGCCTCGAAGGCGATCGCGACGCTCTCGTTGCGGGCCCGGGCGAAGCGCAGGCGCGCGCCGCCGTCGGGCGCCTCCTCCACCAGGTACAGCGAGCCCGCGTCGCTGCGCGTGATCTGGCAGGCCCTGACGAGGATCGTCTCCAGCAGGACGTCGAGGTTGCGCTCGGCCGAGAGCTGGATCCCGATCGCGTTGAGCTCGCCCAGCTCGCGCTCGAGACGGGCGCGCTCGGCGGCGGCGTCGAGGTCGGCGAAGGCATTGGCCACGGCCCGGGCCACGAGCGGGCGGCCGGCGCCGGCCGGCACCAGGCCGTACCACGCGGCCGGCCACGGGCCCGGCGCGACGGCCTCTACGACGCCCACCAGCCGGGAGCTCCCGGCCGGCGGGGGCGTGTGGGGATCGGAGGTGAGGACGACGACGCTCTCTGCCGCTTGCGTCGCCGCCAACGGCTGCACGTCGAACTCGTCGGCGAGCAGGGCGGCGGCGGCCGCGGCGGCCGGCGAGCCGCGGTCGTAGCGGACCCGGCGAGGCATGAGCCAGCCTAGTGCGCCGGAGACCCGCGAGTCAAATGAGGCGGCGGTGCCGGAGGCCGGCTGGCGGTGACGCCTAGAATGGACGCGTGACGCGCTTTGCCGAGTTCGCCGCGCTCGGACGCCGCCTGGAGGCAACCCCCGGGCGGCTGGAGAAGCGCCGGCTCGTGGCCGACTTCCTGAGGGCGCTCGACCCGGACGAGGTCGGTCCCGCGGTAGCGTTCCTCACCGGCCGCCCGTTTCCCGCGTCGGACCCTCGGGTACTCGGAGTTCGGGGACTGCCTGGCGGTGTCCCGGTGAGCGCCATCTCCAGCCTGACGCTGTCCGAGGTCGGCGCCGCGCTCGCCGCGGTGGCCGAGGCCGCCGGCGCCGGGTCGCGTCGCGCGCGGGAGACCAGGCTGACCGAGCTGACGGCCCGGGCCACCGCGGAGGAGCGCGACTTCCTGGGGCGCATCATCGGCGGCGAACTGCGGACCGGCGTGTCCGAGGGCCTCGTGCTGGAAGCGATCGCCGCCGCCGCGGGCGTCGAGCCGGCGTCGGTGCGCCGGGCGGCGCTCTTCCTGGGCGATCTGTCGGTGGTCGCGCGGCTGGCGCGGACTGGCGGGGCCGAGGCGCTGGCCGGCGCCGCGCCGCGGCCCTTCGTGCCGCTGCTGCCGATGCTGGCCGAGATCGCGGCCGACTTCGACGACGTGCTGCGCGCCCACGGCGGGCGCACCGCGCTCGAGTTCAAGTACGACGGCGCCCGGGTCCAGATCCATCGCGACGGCGAGCGCATCGGCATCTGGACGCGCGGTCTGTCCGACGTCACGCGCAGCCTGCCCGACGTCGTGACCGTCACCCGGGAGCTGGCTGGCGCGCCCTTCATCCTCGACGGTGAGGTCGTGGCGCTGGACCCTTCCGGGCGGCCGCTGCCGTTCCAGGAGCTGATGCGGCGCTTCCGCCGGGTGCACGGCGTCGAGGCGCTCGCCCGGGAGATGCCGCTGGCGCTCCACTTCTTCGACTGCCTCATGGTCGAGGGGCGCTCGCTGATCGACGCGCCGTACGCCGAGCGCTGGGAGGCCTTGCGCCACGTGACCGGCGGCCGCCACCTGGCCGAGCGCGTGGTCGTGGACAGCGTCGAGACGGCCCGGACGTTCCAGGCGAGCTCGCTGGCGGCCGGGCACGAGGGCCTGATGGCCAAGGACTTGAGGTCGGCCTACGAGCCGGGCGGCCGCGGCAAGCGCTGGTTCAAGCTCAAGGCGGCCGAGACCATCGACTGCGTGATCATCGCCGCCGACCGCGGCTCCGGCCGGCGGGTGGGCTGGCTGTCCAACTATCACCTGGCGGTGCGCGACGGCGGAGGGTTCGCCGACGTGGGCAAGACCTTCAAGGGCCTGACCGACGCCGAGTTCGCCGGCATGACGGAACGGTTGCGCCGGCTGGCGCGGAGCGACGACGGCTATACCGTGCGGGTGAAGCCGGAGGTCGTCGTCGAGGTCGAGTACAACGAGATCCAGCGGAGTCCCACCTATCCCTCCGGCCTCGCCCTCCGCTTCGCGCGGATCGCCCGGATCCGGGACGACAAGGCACCGGGGCAAGCGACGACGCTGGACGAGCTGCGGGCCCTCTACGAGCGCCAGTTCACGACCAAGGGCCGGGCGGGGTAGAATCGGGCCTCGTGACCTCGCGCGTCTCCACCGGCATTCCCCGGCTCGACGAGCTGCTGGGCGGCGGGCTGCTCGCCGGCACCTTGGCCGTCGTCTACGGCGCCACCGGTATCGGCAAGACCCACCTCGGCCTCACGTTCGCCGATCACGGCCGGACGGCCGACGGCGCCCGCGGCATCGTGCTGGACATGAACGGGCGGGGCGACTCCCAGCAGCACGATGAGTACGCCGCGCGCCTGTTCGGCTGGTCGTTGACGGAGTGGCGTCACACGGTGACCCCCATGGCGGACCCGCACCCGCCGCCCGCCGCGATGGAGGCCCACTACTCCAACGCCCTCAAGTGGGTCGGCCGCGTGCGCGACTTCCAGGTGCCCACCCCGGACGGCTCGTACGAGTTCGACTGGAACTGGAAGGCGATGTACAACCACGCGCTCTACACCGTGCGCCCGTTCGTCTACTTCCACCTCGCGGCCGGGAGCCGCCGGGTGGTGGTGGACGGTGTGGAGCCGATGGACTCGCCGGCCGACTCCGTCCAGTTCCACATGTTCGAGGAGCTGTACCGCAAGACCATCCACCGCGACGCCGAGACGCTCGGCATGGAGATCTGCCTGCCGGTGTGGAAGCACCGCGCGTTCATCGACGCCCACCGCTACGACCACGCGCGGGTCACCACGCTGCTGCTCGTCACCACCGAGGAGACCCGGCTGGAGGACCTGCTCGCCCGCAAGGTGGCCACCGGCGACATCGGCGCCACCGCCAACACCATCCTCGTGCTCGGCAGCGAGCGGATGGGCTCGCGGCTCGCGCGCCTGCTGTGCGTGGTCAAGCACCGCAGCAGCCCGATGTCCGACGAGATCGTCGAGTACCGCGTGACCGACCGCGGCTTCACTCTCGGCTGAGCGGGAGCGGCCCGTGGCCGCCCCCGCCCGGCCGCCGTGGGACCCGGCGCTGCCCTGCATCGACGCCCACGTGCACCTGCACCCCGCGCCGCTGGCCCGCGCGATCGAGCGGTGGTTCGCCGGCCACGGCTGGGTCAACGCGCATCCGTTCGAGCCGCACGCCGTGGCCGACACGCTGCGCGCCCGCGGCGTCCGCCGCTTCTGCTTCTTCTCCTACGCCCATCGGCCGGGGATGGCGCGCGAGCTGAACCGCTGGCTGGCGGCGACGGCGGCCGGGCTGCCGGAGGCGATCGCGCTGGGCACCCTGCATCCCGACGACCCCGACCTCGACGCCGTGGCCGCCGAGGCCACCGGCGACCTCGGGCTGCGCGGCTTCAAGTTCCACCACTCGGTCCAGCGATTCCACGTCGACGATCCCCGGCTGCTGCCAGTCTACGAGCGAGCCGAGGCGGCCGGCCACGTCTTCGTGCTCCACGTGGGCACCATGCCCTACCGGGACCCCTTCACGGGCGTCGCGCGGTTCCGCCGGGTGATGGAGCGCTTCCCGAGGCTGCGCGTGTGCGTCGCCCACATGGGCGCCTTCCAGAGCGCCGAGTTCCTGGCCTTGCTCGCGGGGTATCCTCATCTCTACGTGGACACCACCATGGCCCTGAGCCCTCGCGCCACGCCGTTCGTCGGGGCCGATCCCACCGCGCTGACCGACGCCGACCTCCGCCGTTACCAGGATCGCGTGCTGTTCGGCTCGGACTTTCCGCTGATTCCCTACGACTACGACGAGGAGCGCCGGTGGGCGGCCGAGCGGGAGCTCGACGACGCGATCCGCCGGAAGATCTTCCACGACAATGCGCTCCGATTCTTCGGCTTCGACTGAGCTCGAGCTTCGTCGCCTGGCGCCCGGCACCGTCGCGCTCTTGCGCGCGGCCCGGGCCGCGGCGGGGCCGGGCCGCGATCTGGTGGTCGTGGGCGGGACCGTACGGGACGCGCTGCTCCGGCGCCCGACCCTCGACGTGGACCTGGCGATCCCGCGCGGCGCTCTGGCCCTGGCCGAGCGGCTGGCCGCGGGACTCGACGCCACCGCGGTCGTGCTCGACGCCGAGCGCGGCGCGGCCCGCGTGGCCCGGCCGGGTGTGCAGGTGGACCTGGCCGACTTCCGGGCGCCCACGCTGGCGGGCGACCTTGCCGCTCGCGACTTCACCGTGAACGCGCTCGCGGCTCCGCTCGACACGCTGCTGGCGAAGGGGCGGGCGCCGATCACCGATCCAACCGGGGGTCTGGCCGACCTGCGCGCCCGCCGCCTGCGGTTGGCGGGCCCGCGGGTGCTCCGCGACGACCCGTTGCGCGCGCTGCGGGCGGTGCGCCTGGAGGCGACGCTCGGCTTTCGGCTGGCGCCGACGGCGGCTCGCGCGGTGCGGGCGGCGGCGCCGGCGCTGGCCGGCGTGGCCGCGGAGCGCGTGCGCGACGAGCTGGCGATGCTGCTCAGGCTGCCGGCCACGGGCCGGACGCTGCGCCGCGCGGACGCGCTCGGACTGCTCGCCGTCATCCTGCCGGAGGTCGACCCGATGCGGACCGCTGCTCAGCCGGCTCCTCACCGCTTCGACGTCCTCGAGCATTCGCTGCGCGCCGTGGAGGCGTGCGACCGTCTGCTCGCGCGCCTGGAGGCGCTGGCCCCGTTCGAGGACGAGCTGCGCGCGCATCTGGCGGAAGGGATGGGCGCCGCGCTCGACCGCGCTGCCGTCCTGAAGCTGGCCGCGCTGCTGCACGACGTGGCCAAGCCGGAGACGCGGCAGGTGGTAGCCGGCCGCGTGCGGTTCTTCGAGCACGACCTGGTCGGCGCCGCTCACGCGCGGGTCATCGCCGGGCGCCTGCGGTTGCCGGAGCGGGCCGCGCTCGTGCTCGAGCGGCTCGTTCGCCACCACCTGCGGACGATGCACCTGGCCCAGGCCGGGGAGGTGACCCCGCGGGCCCGCTACCGCTTCTACCGCGATCTCGGGCCGGACACGCGAGACCTGCTGCTGCTGTCGCTGGTCGATTCGGCTGCGGTGACCGGCGCGTCGCCGCTGGCCGTCTGGCGCCGCGCCGACCTCGTCCGCGACCTGCTGGGAGGCTGGCTCGGGGCGGAGAGCGCGGCGGCGGCGCCCCCGTTGCTGCGGGGCCACGACGTCATGGATCGCTACAGCCTGCCGCCGGGGCCCGTGGTCGGCGAGCTGCTGGCGCGCGCCCGGGAGGCCCAGGACCTGGGGCTCGTGCGCACGCGCGAGGAAGCGCTGGCATATCTTGACTCCTCCGGCGGCGCCCCATAAAGTAGCGACACTCAACGCGAAGAAACCCCTCTCGTCGAGGAGGCTCCACCATGAGTCAGTGGCGCATCGCAGTCGTCGCCCTCTCCGTGCTCCTGTTGCTGCCCGCGGCGGGGGCGGCGGCTCCGGCTGGCCGGGTCGTCATCGCGCAAGGCGTGGACCCGACGACGCTCGACATGATGAACCAGCAGGAGCAGCCGGCTTCCAACGTCGGCGCCCAGATGTTCGACATGCTCGTAGAGCGAGACCAGAGCCTCAAGCTCGTGCCCGGGCTGGCGGCCGAGCTGCCCAGGCTGGTGGCGCCGACGGTCTGGGAGGTCAAGCTGCGCAAGGGCGTGAAGTTCCACAACGGGGAGGACTTCAACGCCGAGTCGGTGAAGTTCAGCGTCGAACGGCTCGTCAATCCGGCCAACAAGCTGCGGGGCGCCTCGTCGTTCGCGCCGATCGAGCGGGTCGAGATCGTCGATCCCTACACCGTGCGGATCCACACCAAGAAGCCGTGGCCGGTCATGGTGAGCCACCTCGCCCTGCGGGCGCTGTCCATGTACCCGCCCAAGGAGTACGCCGGTAAGGACACCGCCGCGATCTCCCGGAACCCGATCGGCACCGGGCCGTTCAAGTTCGTGAAGTGGGCGAAGGACGAGGAGATCGTGATGGAGGCCTTCCCCGGCTACTGGCGGGGCGCGCCCAAGATCAAGACGGTCGTGTTCAAGCCGATCCCCGACGACGCGGTGCGGGTGGCAGCGCTGCAGAACGGCGAGATCGACGTGGCGGTCAACATCCCGCCTCACCTGGCCGGCATCATCGAGAAGCACCCGAAGACCTTCCTCAGCACAGCGCCGTCGATCCGGACGATCCAGCTGATGATCTACACGCACCAGATGGACGCCCAGCACAAGCCGACCGGACCCTACGCGGGGCCCACCGTCGACAAGCGCGTACGGCAGGCGATCGCCTCCGCCGTGGACGCCGACGAGATCATCAAGAGCGTGATGGACGACAAGGCGGTGCGGGTGCCGACCATGCTGACCAGCCTGCACTTCGGCTTCGACCCCTCGCTCAAGCCGATCAAGCAGGACCTGGGCCGCACGAAGAAGCTGCTCGCCGACGCCGGCTTCCCCAACGGCGTGGACATCGTCCTGAACGGGCCGCAGGGCCGATACGTGCGGGACAAGGAAGTCGCCGAGGCGGTGGGCGGCCAGCTCACCAAGGCCGGGATCCGCACGACGCTTCGCACGTTCGAGTTCGTGAACTACTTGAACAGCATGGTCTACGTGCACAAGGCCGGCCCCGTGTGGCTCATCGGCTGGGGCCACCCGACGATGGACGCCGAGGCGATCTACGTGCCGCTGTTCAAGTCGCCCAACATCTTCGTCAACTGGCACAACGAGGACTTCAACGGGATGGTGGAGGAAGCGCAGTCGCAGATGGACGAGAAGAAGCGCCTCGCTCTCTATCACCGGATCAACAAGCTGTGGATCGAGGAGACGCCGGCCGTGCCGCTCTACCAGCAGATCGACCTCTACGGCGCCAACAAGCGGCTGGCCTGGAAGGCGCGCAGCGACGAGCTGATCCGCGCCTACGACATGGCGCTCAAGGACGGCAAGTAGGAGGGTGTAGAATGGCAGCCGCCGGGCGGCCGTAATTCAGTGGCAGAATGCCAGCTTCCCAAGCTGGACGTCGCCGGTTCGAATCCGGTCGGCCGCTCCAACATGTCGGCAAGGGGTTACAGGACATCCGACCTGTAGCCCCTTTGCATGTCTGCCGCTCTGCTCCACCATGCTGCTGTCAGGCACCCGCCGAAGTCCTTCGGCGGGTGCCGTATTTCGCCTCGCTGCCGGCGACCGAGCTGCGGCATCTGGGCGGGAGGTGCCAAACGCGGAGCCTCGGCCCAGGAGAGGCCCTCTTCGAGGAGGGCGAGTCCTGCCGGGGCCTTCTCATCGTCGCCGCCGGACGCGTCGAGATCCGCCAGATCTCGCTCCGGGGCCGCGAGCAGGTGTTCCACACCGAAGGACCGGGCGCCACGCTCGGCGAGGGGCCACTCTTCGACGGCGGCGGCTACATCGCCTCGGCGGTCGCCGTCGTGCCCACGCGCGTGTTGTTCCTGCCCCGCGCCGACGTGATTCGTCTCTGCCAGCGACGTCCCGCCGTGGCGCTCGCCATGCTCGGGACGATGGCGCGCCGCGTCCGTCACTTCGCCGGCATCGTCGGCGACCTCGCCTTCCGCCCGGTGACCGAGCGTCTGGCCCGCCACCTGGACACGGCGGTCGCGGGGCCGATCCAGCCCGGCACCCGCATCGAGCTCAGCCTGACGCAGGCCCAGCTCGCGGCCCGGCTCGGCACGGTTCGAGAGCTCGTCGCGCGAGCCTTCGCCCAGCTCGAGAAGGGCGGCGTGATCGCCCGCGACCGATCGCGCGTCACCATCCGCGACCCGGCGCGCCTCGCCGCCCTCGCCCGGGGTGATGAGGGCGCGGTGCGTGGTGGAGGCAGTGTGACTTGAGTCATAGATCCGGCGTGCCCCGGCTCTCCATACTGTCGGGTGATCGTTCCGACAGGAGGACAACATGTGGAGAGCAGTCGTGGCCATCGCGCTCGGCGCCACCCTTGCGAGTACGGTCGTCGCGCATACCGTCTTCGCCCAGAATCGGCCGGCCGCGGGGCCCGGTCCGGCGCATCCCCATGGGGCGATGCCGTCGCACGACTCCCCGATGCACGCCCAGCACAGGCAGGCGAAGCATGGGATGGCCAGCGGCGCCCCCACGATGCCCGGTCAGGATGCCTTCGGCGCCATCGCGGAGATCGTCCGGACCCTCGACGCCGATCCCGCGACCGACTGGAGCAAGGTCGACATCGAGCGGCTCCGCCAGCACCTCATCGACATGAACGAGGTCGTGCTGCGGTCGGTGGTCGAGCAGACGCCTGTTCCCGGCGGCCTCGCCATGGAGATCACGGGCACCGGGCGCACGGAGCAGGCCATCCGCGCGATGGTGGTGCCGCACGCGGTCGAGCTCGATCGCATGCCTTCGTTCGCGGCACGCACGGAAACCATCGCGGGCGGCGTCCGCCTGACCGTCGTCGCCAAGAGACCGGATGACCCGAAGTCCGTCGCCCGCATCCGCGGCCTCGGCTTTGCGGGGCTGATCACCGAAGGGGCGCACCACCAGCCGCATCATCTCGCGATGGCGAAGGGCGAAGCCGTCGCCGGTCACACCCACTGAGGAGGCGAGGGATGCGAGGCCTCGAACCTGGATGTCTCGAGGCCTGACCTTCAGCTCCGGGGCAGGAAGCGGGTGAGAAACGTGCGCATCTCGGCGCTGTCCCACTCGCGGGCGCCGAAGGCGAGTCCCACGGCCTCCCCGCCGGGGCGGACGACGAAGGTCGCCGGCAGCGAGGTCACCCGCCAGGCGCCCGAGGCGCGCTGGTCGGCGTCGAGCAGGATGGGAAAGGTGAGGCCGAGTCGCGAGACGTAGGGTTCGAGCAGCGGACGCGGCGCGCCGCGGTCCACCGAGACGGCGAGCACCACGAGCCCGCGCCCCCGGTACTCGCGCCACAGCGACTCCAGCGTCGGCATCTCCGCGGTGCAGGGCTGACACCACGTGGCCCAGAAGTTCACGAGCACGAGCTTGTCGGCATGCTCGGCCAGCGAGGCCGTCCCGCCGGCCAGGGTCGGCAGCCTCAGGTCGGGCGTCCGGTGCCCCTCCCGCAGCTCCACGACCCCCGCCCGCTCGAACGCATCGAGCTGCGCCGCATGCTCCCGATGATGCCCTCCCTCCTCCCCCGGCTGCCGCACCGGCAACAGCCACACCATCCCCCCCACCAGCACCACCGCCACCACCACCCTCACGACCTGCTGCCGCCGCCCCCCGCCGAGCGTACTAGACACCCAAGTTTTCATCGCCGATCAGCAAGTGTGCCACCACTTTCGAGCGCGGGCTTTGCCCGCGCAATCCTGCCCTGGGGGGATACAGGGAGGAGTGCGCCGTCAGGCGAAGCCCCCCTTCGAGTGTCACACGCCGAGCTTCTCACGGATCACCGGGCTGTCGCGCAGCTCGCGCGACGACGCCTCGAAGACGATCGCGCCCTTTTCCATGATGTAGCCACGGTCGCACACGCTCAGCGCCACCCGGGCGTTCTGCTCGATCAGCAGCACGGTCACGCCCAGCCGCTTGAGCTCGCCGACCATGTCCCGGATGTGGCGGATGAAGGCCGGAGCCAGCCCCTGCGTCGGCTCGTCCATGAGGACGATGCGGGCACCGGCCATCATGACTCGCGCGATGGCCAGCATCTGCTGCTCGCCGCCGGAGAGCGTCTTACCCGGCTGGTCCAGCCGCTCGCGCAGGCGGGGAAAGTGCTGGAAGACCTCGGCCAGCCGGCGCTCGCGCAGCTCGGCCGAACGGCGCGGCACGGCCGAGAGCCCCAGCTCCAGGTTCTCGCGCACGGTGAGGCCGGCGAAGATCCGGCGGTTCTCGGGCACCAGGCCGACGCCGAGGCGTGCGATGTCATGCGGCGCCAGCCGTGTCAGATCCCGGTCCTCGAGCTCGATGGCGCCGCGCCACGGCTTGAGGAAACCGATGATCGTCTTCATCAGCGTGGTCTTGCCCATGCCGTTGCGGCCGAGCAAGGCGACGGCCTCGCCCTTCTGCACCTCCAGCGACACGCCGAACAGGATGGGCGTGGCGCCGTAGCCCGCGTGGACGTCGCGCACGCGGAACACCTCAGTCGTCCCCGCCGCCGAGGTAGGCGTCGATCACCCTGGGGTCGTTGCGGATCTGCTCGGGCGGGCCCTCGGCGATCTTCTCGCCGAAGTGCAGCACGGCCACCCGGTCGGAGACGCCCATGACGACCGACATGTCGTGCTCGATGAGCAGCACGGTGAGCCGCCGCTCGAGCGCGATCTTGCGGATGAGCGCGGTGGCCTCGCGCGTCTCGCCCGGCGTCATCCCCGCGGTGGGCTCGTCGAGGAGCAGGAGGCTCGGGGCCGTGGCCAGGGCCACGCAGATCTCCAGGTAGCGCTGCTCGCCGTGGGAGAGGTTCTCGGCCAGCTCGTCCCGGCGGCCGGCCAGCCCGAATGCCTCCAGCAGGGGCAGGGCGACGTCGTCGACACTCGGGCGCCGCCACAGCGAGGCGGGCCGGCCGGACTCCGGCGCTCGCGACTGGGCGGCCACCCGCACGTTGTCGAGCACGGAGATCTCCGGGAACAGGTTGGTGATCTGGAACGTCTTGGCCAGCCCGCGCCGGTTGACCTGCTCGGGCGGCAGCCCGGTGATGACCTCGCCCCGGAAGCGGACGCGGCCGGCCGTCGGCTCGTACAGCCCCGCGATGACGTTGAAGAGGGTCGACTTGCCGGCGCCGTTGGGCCCGATCACCGAGAAGATCTGGCCGGGCGCGACGGCGAGGCTGACGCGGGTCAGCGCCGCCAGCGCGCCGAAGTGCTTGGAGACGTCGTCGACCTCGAGGACTACGCCGTCGCCCGCCACTGGCCGAACCCGAGCATCTTCCGGAAGCCGAGCAATCCTTTCGGCATGAAGAGCACGATGAAGATCAGCACGAGGCCGATCACGATGAAGTACCAATCGACGTAGGACGAGACCTTCTCCTGCAGGAGGATGAAGAAGGCGCCGCCCACGATGGGCCCGGTCAGCGTGCCGATGCCGCCGATCATGACCATGATGATGAGCTCCCCGGACACCGTCCACAGCATCAGGTCGGGCGTGGCGAAGGCCGAGCGGCCGGGATAGAGCGCGCCGCCGATCCCGGTGAGCAGCGCCGAGATCATGCACACGGCCATCTTGTAGCGCTGCACGTTGTAGCCCAGGAAGCGGGCGCGGTCCTCGTTCTCGCGGATGGCCACCAGCACCCGGCCGAAGTGCGAGGTGACCAGCACCCGGCAGGCGACGTAGGTGAGGAACAGGAAGGCGACCACGAGATAGTAGTTGCGCAGGGGACTGTCGAGGGCGAAGCCGGGAACGAGCTCGGGCGGCGGCACGCCCTGGATGCCGTCCGAGCCCCCGAACGTCTGCGTGTAGCGGAAGAAGGTGAAGACCACCTCGGCGAAGATCAGCGTGAGCAGCGCGAAGTAGATGCCGCGCCGGACCGTGGAGAAGTAGGAGACCGCCAGCGCGTAGAGCCCGACCACCACCACCGCCAGGCCGAGGCAGGCCCACAGCGACGTCACCCCCCGCTCGAGGAGGGCGGCGGTGGCGTAAGCCCCGAGGCCGAAGAAGGCGGCGTGGCCGAACGACACGAGGCCGGTGTAGCCCATCAAGAGGTCCAGGCTCATCGCCACGGCGCCGAAGAGCAGCGCGTCGAAGGCCAGCAGCAGGTAGAACTTCGACATGAAGGGCAGCGCCGGCACCAGCGCCAGCGCGACGAAGGCCAGGACCGCCCGCCAGCCGAGCGCCCTACTCAAGGACGCCCTCGCGCCCGAAGAAGCCGCGCGGCCGCACGATGAGGACCACGATCATGATGCCGAAGATCGCGATGGCCACCCGCTGGGGGTTCATCCAGAGCGAGAAGAG
>DASTOJ010000116.1:0-21225 GCA_035762565.1 Candidatus Methylomirabilota bacterium
TCACCGTTCCCGTGCACCAGTGCCCGTCGGTCTCGCCGAGCTGGGAGGACCCCCAGGGCGTGCCGATCTCGGGGTTGATCTTCGGCTCCCGCCGCACGGGGGTGATCCCGCTGGTCTTCGAGGCGCTCGACTGGAACCACGGCGTGTTCCTCGGCTCGGCCATGAGCACCGAGACGACCGCCGCCATCACCGGCAAGGTGGGCGTGGTGCGGCGCGACCCGATGGCCATGATCCCGTTCTGCGGCTACAACATGGCCGACTACTTCGCCCACTGGCTGTCGATGCAGCCGCGCCTGGCCAGGCCGCCCCGCATCTTCCGCGTGAACTGGTTCCGCCGCGACGCCGGCGGCAAGTTCCTGTGGCCCGGCTACGGCGAGAACGTGCGCGTCTTGAAGTGGATGGTCGAGCGCATCCGCGGCGGCGGCGGCGCCACCGAGACCCCGGTCGGCTTCGTGCCGGCCGAGGGCGCGCTCGACCTCGGCGGCCTCGCGGTCACGCCCGCGCAGCTGCGGGAAGCCCTCCGCTGCGACGCGGGCGAGTGGCTCGCCGCCCTCGCCGACCTCGGCGAGTTCTACGACTCCTTCGGCGGGCGCCTGCCGGGGACGATCGCCCGCCAGCTGACGGAGACGCGCCGGAAGTTCGGCGCGACCGCGTGAGCGTCAGGGTCGACGACGTCCTGAGTTGATCGCCCGCGGATGCTCGATCTCTTCGCCGAGCTGCGGCGCGTGGTCGAGGCCCTCGACGCCGACGCGCCCCGTCGCCAGAGCCAACACACGGTTGGCGACCGTTCGGGAATAGTCCGCGCTAGGCCCTGGCCGGAGGACTCGCCGTGTCGATCGACGCGACGCCGCGCGCCACCGAGGACATCGACCTGCTCATCGCCCCGACGACTTGCCCAAGGCGACCCTGGCCCTGCAGGAGATCGACGTCCGTGCGGGCAGCCGGCCGAAGCGTGCGCCCGCCGGCTCCAGTCCCGGCTCGTCGCGGCGCAGACCGCCGCCGGACGCGCACGGACCCGATAGCCGCCGCCTACACCGGAAGCACGGCGTTGCGGCGGGCGGGGAACTCGTGGGCCTTGCCCCCGGCGTAGGCCAGGCGCTTGATCAGCTCGTCGCGCAGGGCGCCGCCGGGGACGATGTCGTCGACGAGCATCTCGGAGGCGAGCTTGTAGATGTCCACGTCCCGCGCGTACTCGTCGCGCCTGGCCTTCACGTAGGCCGCCCGCTCGCCCTCCGGCAGCTCCATGATCTTGTTGTAGTAGACGGCGTTGACGGCCGGCTCCGGCCCCATGATCGCGATCTGGCCCTGCGGCAGGGCCAGCGTGGCGTCGGGCTCGAAGGCCGGCCCGCACATCGCGTAGAGGCCGGCGCCGTAGCACTTGCGCACGATCACGCAGAACTTCGGCACGGTCGCCTGCGAGGTGGCGAAGACCATCTTGGCGCCGTGGCGGATGATCCCCTCGCGCTCGACCTTCGTGCCCACCATGAATCCAGCGATGTCGGCCAGATAGACCAGCGGGACGTTGAAGGCGTTGCAGAGCCAGATGAACCTGGCCGCCTTGTCGGCCGAGTCGACCATCAGCACGCCGCCCTTGACCTTGGGCTGGTTGGCGACGATCCCGACGGCGCGCCCGCCCAGCCGGGCCAGCCCCACGATGATCTCGCCGGCGAACCGCCGCTTGACCTCGAACCACGAGCCCGCATCGACCAGCCGGTCGATCAGCTCGTACATGTCGAACCATTTGCGCTGGTCGTAGGGCACGATCGCGTCGATGGAGCGGCCGGGCTTCGAGTCGGCGGCCGGCCGCGCGGCCGGAATCTCACGGTACGACGGCGGCATGTAGGACAGGTACTGCTTGGCCAGCTCGATGGCCTGCTCGTCCGACTCCGCCAGCACGTCGCCGCAGCCGGAGACCTCCGTGTGCATCCGGGCGCCGCCCAGCGCCTCCAGCGTCGTCTTCTCGCCGATGGCCATCTCCACCATGCGGGGACTGCCCACGTAGAGCGAGGCCTTGCCGTCCACCATGATGACGAGGTCCGTCAGCGCCGGCAGGTAGGCGGAGCCGGCCGGTGAGGGCCCGAACAGGATGCAGACCTGCGGCACCACCCCCGAGAGCTGCACCTCGTTGTAAAAGATGCGGCCGGCGTGAAAGCGGCCTGGGAAGATCTTGATCTGCTCGGAGATGCGCCCGCCGGCCGCGTCGACCAGGTAGAGCATCGGCACCCGTAGCCGCGCCGCCTTCTCCTGGATCCGCACGATCTTCAGCACCGTCTTCTCGCCCCAGGAGCCGGCCTTGACCGTGTAGTCGTTGGCCATGATGCAGACCGGCCGGCCGCCCACCTGCCCCACCCCGGTCACCACCCCGTCGGCCGGCGTGTCGGCCTCCTCGTTGCGGGCGAAGGCCCAGTCCTCCTGGAACTCGGTGCCGGGATCGAGGAGCAGCTTGAGTCGGTCGCGGACGAAGAGCTTGCCCTCCGCCTTCAGCTTCTCGCGGTACCTGACGTGGCCCTGCTCGATCCGCGCGCGCTCCTGGTGGTAGCGGTCCTCGCCCTGGCTCATGGCGGTCTATTATAGTGGTCGCGCACGGGAGGGCACGATGACCGACCAGGAGGCGGCGGCGCTCGGCGCGGCCGCCCTCGCCGAGGTCGAGCCGGGCCACGTCGTGGGCCTGGGCACGGGCCAGGCCGCGACGGCGTTCATCCTGGCACTCGGCAAGGCCGTGAAGGAAGGGCTGCGGGTCACCGGCGTCGCGACCTCGGAGGCCTCGGCCAGCCTCGCGCGCCGGCTCGGCATCCCGCTGATCGACGAGCCGGTGGCGCTCGACGTCGCCGTCGACGGCGCCGACGAGGTCGATCCGCGGCTGGACCTCATCAAGGGCTACGGCGGCGCGCTCGTGCGGGAGAAGATCGTCGCCGCCGCCGCCCGGCGCTTCATCGTGCTCGTGGGCGGTGAGAAGCTCGTGCCGGCGCTCGGCGCGCGCGGGCGGCTGCCCGTCGAGGTGGTCCCGTTCGCCGCGCCCTTCTGCCGCCGCCGCCTGACCGAGCTGGGCTATCCGCCGACCCTGCGCCTCCAGGGCGGCACGGCCGTCGTCACCGACAACGCCAACCTCATCCTCGACGCGGCCGTCACTTCGATACCCGACGCGGCTGGATTGGATCGCGCCCTGCGCGAGATCCCGGGCGTCGTCGGGACCGGCCTCTTCGTGAACATGGCTCACCACGTTCTGGTGTGGGAGGACGGGGCCGCCAGGACTCTGACGAGCGGGAAGGGGCTCCCTTCCCGAGGAGGAGCACCGTGAGCACGGGGACGGGATCGCTGACCCACCGGCCGGCCTGGCAGGCGCTGCAGGCTCACTACCAGCAGGTGAAGGACGTGCACCTCCGCACGCTCTTCGCCCAGGACCCCCGGCGCGGCGAGCGGCTCACGGCCGAGGGCGCGGGGCTCTTCCTCGACTACTCCAAGAACCGCGTCACCGACGAGACCCTGCGTCTGCTGATCGCCCTCGCCGACGACGCCGGCGTGGCCGCCCGGCGCGAGGCGATGTTCCGCGGTGAGAAGATCAACATCACCGAGAAGCGCGCGGTCCTGCACGTCGCGCTGCGGGCGCCCCGGGGCAGCTCGATCCTCGTGGACGGCGAGAACGTGGTGCCCCAGGTCCACGGCGTCCTCGACCGGATGAGCGACTTCGCCAGCCGCGTCCGCGGCGGGAGCTGGAAGGGCCACACCGGCAAGCGCATCCGCAACGTCGTCAACATCGGCATCGGCGGCTCCGACCTCGGGCCCGTGATGGCCTACGAGGCGCTCCGGCCCTACACCGACCGCGGCCTGACCGTGCGCTTCGTGTCCAACGTCGATCCCGCCGACTTCGTGGAGGCGACGTCCGACCTCGACGCGGCCGAGACGCTCTTCGTCGTGGCCTCCAAGACCTTCACGACGCTGGAGACGCTCACCAACGCCCGGGCGGCCCGGGCGTGGGCGCTGGCCACGCTCAAGGACGACGAGGCCGTGGCCAAGCACTTCGTGGCCGTTTCCACCAACGCGGCCGAGGTCGCGAAGTTCGGCATCGACACGGCCAACATGTTCGAGTTCTGGGACTGGGTCGGCGGGCGCTACTCCTACGACTCGGCGATCGGCCTGGCCCTGATGGTGGCGATCGGCCCCGAGCACTTCCGGGCGATGCTGGGCGGCTTCCGCGCGATGGACGAGCACTTTCGCACCGCGCCCTTCGAGAGGAACCTGCCCGTGCTGCTCGGTTTGCTCGGCATCTGGTACGACGACTTCTTCGGCGCCGAGACCCACGCCGTCCTGCCCTACAGCCACTACCTGGGGCGCTTCTCCGCCTATCTCCAGCAGCTCGACATGGAGTCGGACGGCAAGTCGGTGGACCTCGATGGCAACCGCGTCGACTACCAGACCGGCCCGATCGTGTGGGGCACGCCGGGCACCAACGGCCAGCACGCGTACTACCAGCTCATCCACCAGGGCACGAAGCTGATCCCCGCCGACTTCGTCGGCTTCAACCAGACCAGCACCCTGCTCCGCGACCAACACGATCAGCTCATGGCCAACTTCTTCGCCCAGACCGAGGCCCTGGCCCTCGGCAAGACCGCCCGGGAAGTCGCCGCCGAAGGCGTCCCCGACTTCCAGGTCGCCCACCGCACCTTCGAGGGCAACCGCCCCACCAACACCATCCTCGCCGACCGCCTCACCCCCGCCACGCTGGGCGCCCTGGTCGCCCTCTACGAGCACAAGGTCTTCGTCCAGGGCACCATCTGGCGCATCAACTCCTTCGACCAGTGGGGCGTGGAGCTGGGCAAGGCCCTCGCCAACCGCATCAGCCCCGAGCTGGCCAGCCCCACCGACCCGGCGCTCTCCCACGACAGCTCCACCAACACCCTCATCCGCCGCTACAGGAAGTCTCGCGGCTGATCGAGCCGGGGGCCGTTATCGCTGCTCGGGCGTGGTCCGCGGGTGCGCGTTGGCCCAGACGATGATGATCAACACGCCCTCCCCGTAGCGTGGTCCCCCGATCACCGCCGGACTGCCGCGCGCGGCCCGGATGTCCGTGACGAGCTCCGTCACCGGCCCCCGCATCAGCCTCACGCGCATGCGCACCGTATCGCCTGCCACCGACTCCGGCAGCAGCTGCAACCACCGCTCGCCCGGCACCGACCAGTTCTGCAGCGTGCCCACTGGCACCTCGATCCGATAGCGCTCCAGCGAGTAGTACTCGCGGTACCGGAACAGCTGCCGCAGCTTCGGTATGAAGGCTTCCAGGCGCTCGTCGCGCTCGGGCGGGGCCAGGGTCACGTTCATCGGCGGCGGGCCGTCGACGCCGAGGAGGACGCGGGCGCCGAACCGCACGACCTGCGCCTCGGCTCGGATGGGGGCCGCCAGGAGCGTGAACAGCACGCCGAGGCCGACGAGCACCAGCAGCAGCGGACCCAGCGCGTCGCGCAGGCGCTTGCGGGCGTTGTGCAGGCGCGACATCACGGTCCCCATCGGGATGTCCAGCGTGTCGGCGATCTCGCGGTACGACAGCCCCTCGAGGTCACCCAGCATGATGATCTTCCTGTGGTCCTCCGACAGCGTGTCGAGGGCCCGCATGATTTTCCCGCGCGCCTCGCGGCGGGCGGCGGCGGCGTCCGGCGCCTCCTCGCCCGGGTTCTGATCGGGCAGGACGCGGTCCCAGTCCTCTTCCGGCACCCGCTCGGTGCCGAAGGCCCGGCCCTGGGCCCCCCGCGAGCGGGCCCGGTCGGCCGCCAGGTTCATGACGATGCGGTACAGCCACGTGTAGAAGGCCGACTGCCCGCGGAACGAGGGGAGGGCCTGGTACGCGCGGATGAAGGCCTCCTGGGCCACGTCCCACGCCTCCTCGCGGTCGCGCAGGGTGTTGTAGGCCAGCCGCCACACGCGCTGGCGGTACTTCTCGACGAGCGGCTCGAAGGCCGCCACGTCGCCGGCGCGACAGCGCTGAATGAGGGCGGCGTCGTCGGTGTCCACGGACCTCCCGGCTGCTGGACCCCGCCCGTCACACCGGTTAGACGCGGGCCCGGCGGCGCTGATTCAGCGGCGCGCGCCCGCGCGGATCGCGCGGGGCCAGCAGGGCGTCGAGGGCCAGCAGGTAGCTCAGGGGCCCGAAACCCAGGATCTGCCCGCGGGCGGCCGCGGCGATCACCGAATGCTGGCGGAACTCCTCGCGGGCGTGGATGTTGGAGAGGTGGACCTCCACCACCGGCACCGTGATGGCGGCGACGACGTCGCGCAGCGCGATCGAGTAGTGGGTGAAGGCGCCGGGGTTCAGCACCACGCCGAGGAAGCCGTCACGGGCGGCCGCCTGCAGCCAGCCGATCAGCTCGCCCTCGACGTTCGACTGCCGGCACTCCACCCGGATACCCCGCCGCCGCCCGTGCTCGCGGATGAGGCGATCGACCTCGGCCAGCGTCGTGCGCCCGTACACCGCCGGCTCCCGTGTGCCGAGCAGGTTCAGGTTGGGGCCGTGCAGGACGAGCGCGGACCGGCCGGGCATCGCGCAAAGAATAGCACCCGCCGCCCCAACGACACCGAGAGCATGCGCCCGGGCCCGACCGCACCCGCCATCCCCGCGCAACGTCGCGGGGCACCCCGGCTCCGCCGGGCCGCGCAGCGCCGCACCGACGGCGGCGAGAGTACGACCGCACCTGCCATCCTCGCGCAACGTCGAGGGGCGTCCCGGCTCCGCCGGGGCGCCCCGAGCCACCAGGGGCACCAGGGGGCTTGGGGGCCCTTCGAGGCCCCCCATGACATCATCAACCGGCGAAGGTGGAGAGCAGCCAGTCGGCCAGGACGAAGAAGAGCAGCCCGGCGAAGACCGTCCACGCCAGTGCCGGCCCCCCCTCGCGGTTGACCTCGGGGATGAGGTCGGAGGCGGCGATGTAGATGGTCACGCCGGCCGACAGCGCCAGCGCGTAGCCGACGTGCTGCTCGGCGATCAGCCCCGTGAGCACCGCGCCGGCCAGTGTGAGCACGCCCAGCGCGGCGCCGGCGGCCAGCGCCGCCGCCCGCGAGTAGCCCCCGGCCAGCATGATCGACGCGATCGTGAACCCCTCCGGGACCTTGTGGACGATCACCGCCAGGAACAGCAGGGCGCCCAGCGTGGGGCTCACCATGAACCCGGCCGCGATGGCCACGCCGTCGAACAGCGTGTGCACGCCGAGGCCGACCACCGCCAGCCAGCCGGCGGCCGGCCGCAGCAGGAGCTCCGGGTGCGTCTCCTCGCCGAAGTGGAAGTGGGGGGCGAAGGTGTGCTCGAACAGGTGCACGCCGAAGTAGCCGAGTAGCACGAACAGGAACGCGTGGGGCACGTGCGTGGCCTCGGGCAGCATCCGCACGAAGGCCGCCGCCAGCATGAAGCCGGCCCCGCCGGCCACGAAGTAGCGCAGCGGCGCGTGCCGCCGCTTGTGGGCGGTGGTGACGATGACGGCGCCCGCCACGTCGGCGGCGGCGGCGACGGCCGCGAAAGCCAGGTATGCTAACATGGCGCGAGCGAGCATAGCATGGTCATTGCCTCTCCCCGGCCGCTGCTCGGCGCGATCCTCGTGCAGGAAGGCCTCACCACCCCCGACGTCGTCCAGCGGGCGCTCAAGCGCGCGCAGACGACGGGCGAGCTGATCGGCGAGGCGCTCATCGCGCTGGGCGCCGTCACCGAGGACGACGTCCTCCGCGCGCTTGCGCTGCAGCAGAACCTGCCCTACATGTGGCGCGAGGAGCTGCCGTCCTCGGTGCCCGTGCTCAAGAACGTCTCAGCCAAGTACCTGCGCGAGTCGCGCGTGTGCCCGCTCAGCATCGAGGGCAGCGTGCTGACGGTGGCCTCGGCCGATCCGCTCAACCCGATCGTCGCCGACGAGCTGCGGCAGGCGACCGGCCTCACCGTGCGGGTCGTGGTGAGCTCGCCGGCCGGCATCCTCGAGGCCATCGACCGCACCTACGACGGCGCCGCCACGCCGCTGCAGCGGATCGTGGAGGGCATCGAGGAGGACGGCGGCGGCGAGGGCGACGAGGACGTCAACACCCTGCGCGACATGGCGTTCGAGGCCCCGGTGGTGCGGCTGGTCAACCTCCTCATCGAGAACGCGATCAGCGCCGAGGCCTCCGACATCCACATCGAGCCGTTCGAGGACACGCTGCGCATCCGCTACCGCGTCGACGGCATCCTCTACGAGCAGGAGTCGCCGCCCCGCCGCCTGCAGGCCGCCGTCACCTCCCGCATCAAGATCATGGCCGAGATGAACATCGCCGAGCGCCGGCTGCCGCAGGACGGGCGCATCCGGGTGACGCTGCACGGCCAGCGCGTCGACATCCGCGTGTCCACCATGCCGACCGTGCACGGCGAGTCGATCGTCATGCGGCTGCTGCAGCGGTCGAGCGTGTTCCTGCCGCTGGAGAAGCTGGGCTTTCCCCTCGACACGCTCAAGCGCTTCGACGCGCTCATCAAGCGCCCCCACGGCATCCTGCTGGTCACCGGCCCCACCGGCTCGGGCAAGACGACGACGCTCTACGCCGCCCTCGACAAGATCAACGCGCCCGGCGTGAAGATCATCACGGTCGAGGATCCGGTCGAGTACCAGCTCAAGGGCGTGAACCAGATCCCCGTGAAGCCCAAGATCGGTCTCAGCTTCGCCCAGGGGCTGCGCCACATCGTCCGCCAGGACCCCGACGTCATCCTGGTCGGCGAGATCCGGGATCTCGAGACGGCCGAGATCGCCATCCAGGCCTCGCTCACCGGCCACCTGGTCTTCTCCACGCTGCACACCAACGACGCGCCGGGCGCCATCACGCGCCTGCAAGACATGGGCGTGGAGCCGTACCTGGTCGCGTCGGTGCTGGAAGGCGTCCTCGCCCAGCGGCTCGTGCGGCGCATCTGCCCGTCGTGCCGGGTGCCCGACACGCCGTCGCAGGCCGACCTGGATCTGCTCGGCGTCAAGGGCCCGGTCGGCAACGTGCTCTGCCGGGGCAAGGGGTGCGACGAATGCCGGGGCACCGGCTACCGCGGCCGCTCGGGCATCTACGAGCTGTTCGTCATCGACGAGGACGCGCGCAGCCTGATGCTCCGCCGGGCCTCCACGCGTGACATCCGACAGCACGCCGTCCAGCGCGGGATGGTGACGCTGCGGATGGACGGCTGGAAGCGCGCGGTCGAGGGCGTCACCACGGTCGAGGAGATCCTCCGGGTCACGCAGGAAGACGCCTGACGCATGCCCGTCTTCACGTACCGGGCGGCGGACCGCCGGGGGCAGACCATCGACGGCGTCATGGAGGCGGCCGACGCCCGCGCGGTCGTCGAGCGCCTGCGCAAGGAAGCCTACTTCCCCGTCAAGGTCGCGGCCCAGGGCGAGCGCGCGCCCCTGCTGTCGCTGGGCGGCGGCTCCCGCGTCCGCCAGCGGGACCTGCTGGCGCTCACCCAGATGCTGGCGACGCTCTTCGAGGCGGGACTGCCGCTGGACCGCGCGCTGTCGATCCTGGAGGAGCTGGCGCCCTCGCCGCGCGTGCGCGCGATCGTCACCGACCTGCTGCGCAGCGTCCGCGGCGGCTCCTCGCTCAGCGAGGCGCTGGCCAAGCACCATCCGCGCCCGTTCTCCCGCCTGTACATCAACATGGTGCGGGCCGGCGAGAAGGGCGGCGTGCTGGAGGTCTCCCTGCGCCGCCTGGCCGAATTCCTGGAAGCGCGGGCGGCGTTCAACGAGGCCCTGGTCTCCGCGCTCGCCTATCCGCTGGTGATCACCACGGTCGGCGCCGGCGCCATCGTGTTCCTCATGACGTTCGTCATCCCGCGCTTCGCCGTCATCTTCAGCGACCTCGGCCAGGCCGTTCCGCTGCCCACCCAGATCCTCCTGTCCGTCAGCGCGGGCCTGCAGGCCTACTGGTGGGTGGGGGCGACCGTGATCCTGGCCGCGGTGCTGACCTGGCGGATCTGGACCGGCACCCCGCAGGGCCGCGCCAGCTGGGACCAGTTCGTCCTGCGCCTGCCGATCGCCGGCCCGCTGGCCCTCCGGGTGGAGACCGCGCGCTTCGCGCGCACGCTCGGCACCATGCTCAAGAGCGGCGTGCCGGTGCTCGGCGCGATGGCGGTGGTCGGCGACATGATGTCCAACCAGTCCGTCGGCGCCGCCGTGGGACGCGTCGCCGAGGGAGTCAAGCGCGGCGCCACCATCGCGGCGGGAATGCGCGAGCACACCGCGTTCCCGGCGCTGGCGATGCACATGGTGCGGGTCGGCGAGGAGACGGGCCGGCTGGAGGAGATGCTGCTCAAGGTCGCCGACACCTTCGAAAGCGACGTCCGCACGGAGCTCAAGCGTGTGCTCGGGTTGCTCGAGCCC
The DNA here is from genome assembly GCA_035762565.1 of Candidatus Methylomirabilota bacterium. GTDB lineage: Bacteria > Methylomirabilota > Methylomirabilia > Rokubacteriales > CSP1-6 > AR5. The sequence continues at coordinate 10,356 of DASTOJ010000116.1, forward strand.
GCCATCATCCTGGGCATGGGGGTCCTCGTGGCATTCATCGTCGTGGCGATGCTGCTCGCGATCTTCTCCATCAACGAGATCCCGCTGTGAGGCGACCGCGGGGCGATCAGCGCGGATTCACGCTCATCGAGCTCCTCGTCGTCATCATCGTCCTCGGGCTGCTGGTCGGGCTCGTGGGGCCGCGCCTCTTCGGCCGGGTCGGGCAATCCAAGCAGGCCGCGGCCAGGGCCCAGATCGAGCTGATCGGAGCGGGCCTCGACCAGTACCGGCTGGACGTCGGGTCGTATCCCAACACGTCGCAGGGGCTCGACGCGCTGCAGAAGAACCCCGGCGCGCAGAACTGGAACGGCCCCTACCTCAAGAAGTCGGCGCCGAAGGACCCCTGGGGCAACCCGTACAAGTATCGCGCGCCAGGGCAGCAGGGCGAGTACGACCTCTGGTCGGAAGGGGCCGACGGTTCTCCCGGCGGCGAGGGCGAGAACAGCGACATCGTGTCATGGGACACCGAGCGGCGCTGACCTGCCGCCGCGGCTTCACGCTCCTCGAGCTGGTGGTCACGCTGTCCGTCCTCGCCCTGGCGGTGGGCGTGGCCGTCCCCACCATCGCCCGCTCCACCGAGGCGGTCCGGCTGCGGGCCGACGTCGCCGGCTTCTCGGCGCTGCTGCGGCACGCGCGCGAGCGGGCGATCGTCACGCGCACCAGCCAGGCGGTCGTGGTGGACCCCGCGGGCCGGCGCGTGAGCCTCGTGGCCGGTGGTCCCCAGGGGGAGGTGCGCGAGACCCGCGCGCTGCCCGAGCGGCTCATCGTCGAGGCCGAGCCTCCGCCGGCGCTCGTCGTGCGCTTCGAGCCCCAGGGCGGCTCGAGCGGCGGCGACTTTCGCCTCACCTCGGGCCGGGTCGTCTATCGCGTCACCGTCGATGCGCTCACCGGTCGCGTGCGGAGCAACCGTCTATGAGCCGGCAGCGCGGCTTCACGCTCATCGAGGTGCTGGTGGCCTTCGCGGTGCTCAGCCTCACCGTGGTCGTCGCCGTCCAGGGCTTCGCCCAGGGGCTGCGCCTGCTCAAGCTCTCCGGCGACCACCAGCACGCCATCCTCATCGCCGACCAGAAAGCGCGCGAGGTCGTGCTCCCCAAGGAAGGCCGCGAGGAGGGCTCCGAGGGCGCCTTCGCGTGGGCGCGCACCACCCGGCCCCTGCCCGCGCCCGACCTGGAGGTGCCCGGCCGGGCGCCCCGGTGGCACGTGTACGAGATCGACGTGCAGGTCGCGTGGGGCGACGGCCGGCGCGCGGTGGGCGTGACCACGCTGCGCACCGTCTCCGAGGCCGAGCAGCAGGAGGCCGCCCGCCGATGAGCCGCCCCGCGCGGGACGCGCGCGGCTTCACGCTGCTCGAGCTGCTGATCGCGCTGGCGATCGTCGGCGCCCTGGTGGCGATCGCCTTCGGCGGGCTGCGGGTGGCGGTGGCCTCGTGGCGGCAGGGCGAGGACCGGGCCGAGGCCCACCAGCACGTGCGCAGCATCGCGCTCATCCTGGGCCGCGCGATCTCCGCGGCCTACCCGTATCGGGCCTCGCGCAGCGACGGGCCGGACCCGGTCGTGCTGTTCGCGGGGACGCAGACGCGGCTGGAGTTCGTGACCCAGGCCACGCCCTTCCCGGACGCGGTCCCGATCGCGTTCACCGCGGTGGTCCTGAGCTTCGACGCCAGCGGAGAGCCCGGGCTGGTCATTCGCCAGCGCGCCCTGCCCAACCGGCAACCGTTCAGGGACGCGGCGGTCGTCTATCGCGATCCCAGCGTCAGCACGCTCAAGCTCGCCTACCTCGACGAGGGCGGCGCCTGGAAGGACGCCTGGGACGGCGCCGAGGCCAGGGCGGCCCCGCGCGCGGTCCGGGTCACGGTCGGCACCTCCCACAATGGCCGCACCCAGGAGCTGCCGCCCCTGACCGTCTCCTTGCGGACGGCGCCGCCGCAGCAGCCATGAGACCCGGGAGGGCCGACGTCGATCAGCGGGGCTTCGCGCTCGTCGCGGTGCTGCTGGTGCTCGCCTTCGTCGCGGTCATCGGCGCCGAGTTCGCCTACTCGATGCGGCTGGAGGCCACCGCCGCCCGCGTATACAAGGAGACGCTGATCGCGACCCACCTGGCCGAGGCCGGGCTGGAGCAGGCGATCCGCGAGATCGCCGCCGACTTCGCCTTCGTCGGCGTGGGCGACGACAAGGACCCAGGCGCCGACGCGGAGTGTCCGATCGTGTTCTACGGCCGCAGCCGGGCGCCTCTCAAGCGACTGCCCCACAAGCAGGTGACGCTGGGAGCCGGCCAGTTCAGCTACTGCATCAGCGACGAGGCCGCGCGGATCAACCTCAACTTCGCGCCCCCGGACCGGGTGTCACGGCTGCTGGAGGCGATCGGCATCGAGCGCGAGGACCGGGACATCGTGGTGGCCAGCCTGCAGGACTGGCGCGACCCCAACGACGAATACCGGCTCAACGGCGCCGAGAGCGAGGACACCTACCTCAAGCGGCCGGTACCCTATCGCGCCAAGAACGCCAACCTGGACTCGCTCGCCGAGCTGATCCAGATCAAGGGCATCACCCCGAAGGTGCTGGACGGCCTGGAAGGCCGGCGGGGCCTGGCCGCCCTGGCGACCGTGAAGACGCCCTCGCCCGGCCTGATCAACATCAACACGGTCGGCCGCGAGGTGCTGCGGGCGCTCGGCTTCGCGGACGCTGAATTCATCGAGATCGAGCAGTCGCGCCGGCAGGCGCCCCTATCCTCCGTGGGCCGCTTCACGAATCGCGGCCTGACGTTCACCAGCAACACCTTTCGGATCGAGGCCCTGGGGCTGGTGGACGGCCAGGTCCGGGCCCGGCTGACGGCGATCGTGCAAAGGGGCCAGGGCACCGGCGGCGAGAGCGTGGTCGTCGTCGAGTGGTCCGGTGTGCGGTGACCGGTGGTTTGGTGACCCGTGGTTTCCGCTAGGCGGCCCGCGGGTTTAGCGTTTAATCTGCTGCCATGAAGGTCAGTCTCGCCGGCCTGTCCCCTGTCCGCCTGGGCGTGGCCCTGCTCAACGACCGGCTGGCCGTCGCGGCGCTGACCGGCGAGCGGGTCGAAACGTTCACGATCGCCAGCGAGGATCCGGCCGCCACGTTGCGTGAGGAGCTGACCAACCGGGGGCTGGCGCCCCGCGTGGTGGCGCTGGCGCTGGCGCGCGCCGCGGTTTTCGTGCGGCCGATGGAATTGCCCGCGGTCGGCGGGGACATGCGCGAGATGGTCCGGCTCAACCTCGACGGACACCTGCCGGTTGCCGGCGACGACACCGCGTTCGACTTCGTGCCGCTGCCGGCCGAGGCCAAGGGCGCCCTGCGCGAGGAAGCGCTGCACCGCCTGCTCGTCGTGGCCGCCGAGCCGCGTATCGTCGAGGCGGCACTGCGGCTCGCCGAGGAGGCGCGCCTGCGGCCGGTCTCGCTCACCGTCGCCGCGCACGACCTGGTGGCGCTCGTCCAACCCCGGCGCGGCCAGCGCGTGGTGTGGCTGCATCGCACGGGCCCGACGACCGACGTGCTCTGCCTGCTCGGCTCCGCACTGGTGCTGAGCCGCTCGGTGCCAGCGGCCGACGACGCTGGTGTGGCGGACGAGGTCCGCCGCTCGCTGGCGGTGGTGCGCTGGCGGGAATGCGACGCGATCTGGGTCTCAGGCGACCTCGGCCTGGACGCGCCCGCGCTCGCCGCGCTCGGTGCCCCCGTCGTCGTGCCGCCCTACACGCGCGCGGCGCAGGCCCGCCTGGCGACGCTGCCGGCCGAGGACCGCGGCGCGCACGAGCTGGCCCTGGCCGTGGCGGCGGCGCGGCGCGGACGCGCCTTGGATCTGCTGCCGGCCGGCGTGCGGCCTCGCCGGCTCACCCGCGCGCAGGGCCTCACGCTCACGGTCGCCGCCGGCACCGCACTGCTGCTCGTCACCGCCCTGCTGGTGCCGGGCTATCGCGAGCAGCGCCATCTCAGCCGGATCAACGCCCAGATCGCGCGCCTCGACTCCGAGGTACGCGCCACGGAGCGCCTGGCGCGCGAGGTCGAGCGCAAGCGCAAGCTGCTCACGACCGTCACCGGCCTCGAGGCCGGCGCCCTCCGCCCGCTGCCGGTGCTGCGTGAGCTGACCGACCTGCTGCCGAACGACACCTGGCTCACCACGCTGTCCCTCGACCCCAAGGGGGTCGAGCTGACGGGCCAGGCGGCGGCGGCGAGCGCGCTGATTCCGCTGCTCGAGAACTCGCCGCGGCTCGAGCGGGTCGAGTTCTCGTCGCCCGTGACGCGGGGGCGCGACAAGGAACAGTTCAGGATCCGCGCCGCCTGGGAAGCCGGGGTCACCCCGACCACCGGCCCGGCCCCCGCATCCGGGCCTGCGCCGCGGCCGGGCGGAGCGCCGCGCTCATGATCGGCGCGCTCTCGGGCCGGGAGCGAAGGTTCGTCGTGCTCGGGACGCTGGGGCTGATGCTCGTCCTCGGCTGGACGTTCGTCGTGCAGCCGCTGGCCGACAGCCAGCGGCTCACGGCCGAGCTGGTGCCGAGCCGCTCGCAGGTGTTGGCTCGCCGCCTCGACTTGCTCGCCCGCAAAGACACCATCGCCAGGGACCTCGAGACGGCGAACGCGGACCTGGCGCGCGTGTCGGCCCGGTTTCTGACCGAGGCCGCCCCGGCGGTGGCGGCCTCCGAGCTGCAGAACCTCACCAAGGAGATGGCGGCCCAGGCCAACACCGAGATTCGCAGCGAGCGCATCCTGCCCCCGGTGGAGCGCGGCGAGCTGCTCGAAATCCCCGTGGAGATCGCGGTGTCGGGGGAGATCCGCCAGCTCGTGGACCTCCTGACCAGGCTGGAGGGCACACAGAAATTGTTGACGGTTCAGGATCTGCGCGTGAGAGTAGTGAACGTCAGCCAACCCAAGGAACTGCTCGCGACCCTGACCGTCTCCGGGTTCATCCTGCCCGGAAAGTCGAAGGCGTGATGCCCAAGAAACTGTTGATCATCAACGTGTTGTTGAGCCTCATCGCCGCTGGGAGCACGGTGTTCATCGTCCGGCAGCTGACGGCCCCGATGCCGATGCCTCTGGCCTCGCGCCGTCCGGCCGCGACCGCCCCGGCCGCCGGCGCCGAGGAGCCCCCGCCGTCGCCGGGCAACAGCGCTTACGTGGCCGTGGCCGCTCGTAATCTCTTCAGCCCGACGCGGACGGAGGCGCCCTCGACCGCCGTCGCCGGTGTCGCCGCCTCCCTGCCGAAGCCGAACCTGTATGGCATCGTTCTGCGCGAGGGCGCGCCCATCGCGTACCTGGAGGACCCCTCGACGAAGCGCGTGGCGGGCTATCGCATCGGCGATAACGTGGCCGGCGGCACCGTGCAGACCATCGGCGCCGACGGCGTGGTGCTCACCCGCCCCGAGGGCAAAATCGACGTGCGGCTCCGGGACCCCGCGCGGCCACGGCCGGCCGCCGCTCCGGCCGCGGCGGTCATGCCCGGCGCGCAGCCCCTGCAACCGGCGGCAGGGCAGGCGGCGCTGCCAGGCGTGATTCCGCCCGCCGCGGGCGCCGCCGTGGCCCCGCCGCCCGGACAGGTCATGCCACAGCCCGGAGTCATCCCGCCGCCCGGGCAGGCGGCGCAGCCAGTCATGCCCTCGGTCATTCCGGGCCGCCGGCCGCTGCCGCCCAACCTCCTGCGACGCCTCCCGCAAGGGGCGCCACCCGATGCCTCGCAACAGTGATGTAAAGCGCAGCATCGCCGCCGCCCTGATCCTCGCCTTTGCGAGCGGCTGTGCCGCGCCCGCGAAGGCGCCGCGCACCGGCGCTCCGCCCGTGCCGCCGGTCCCCGCGCCTGTCGTGACGCCCGCGCCCGCCGCCCCGGCGCCGGCCACGCCGGGGGCGCCGCCGGTCACGCCCTCGATCGGCCCGCGGGCCGCGGCGCCACGTCCGGAGCCGCCGCGCGTCGCCGCGCCGCCGGTGCCGCCGCCCGCCGCGCCGCCCACGGCGCCACCGGTGCCCCCCGGTCAGCGGGGCCGCTTCATCGTGCTCAACTTCGACAACGCCGACATCGAGACCGTCATTCACGCGGCGAGCGAGATCCTGGGCTTCAACTACGTGCTCGGCCCCGGGGTATCGGGCAAGAAGGTCACCGTGCAGACCTCGGGACGGATCCCGCAGGAGGACGTCTTCGGCGTCCTGCTGGCCATCCTCGAGGTGCACGGCGTCACCGCGGTCCGCTCGGGCAACCTCTACAAGATCGTGCCGATCGAGGGCGCGCGCGAGCGCGCGGTGCCCACGATCGTCGGGACGGCGCCCGATCCCGCCCGCGCCACCGACGAGGTCATCACGCAGATCGTGCCCGTCCGCTTCGCCCCCGTGAACGACCTCGGCACACTGCTGCGCCCGCTCATCTCCTCGCGCGGCACCCTCATCGCCAACCGGGAGACGGGCGTGCTCATCATCACGGATTCGGCGTCCAACATCGCCCGGCTGCTCGACATCATCCGGCTGGTCGACGTCGAGGTCGCGCTCGATGAGCTGCAGATCATCCCGCTCCAGTATGCCGACGCGGCGGACACGGCCAACATCCTCAACCAGCTCTTCCAGTCGGGCCGCCTGCGCACGAGCGCGGCAGCGGGCGCGGCCCCGGCGCCGGTGCCCCCCGGGGTGCCAGCGGCGCCGGCCGTGCCCGGGGCGGCCCAGCCCGGCGGCACCGACCGCCCACCGCTGATCGTCGCCGAGCGCCGCTCGAACTCGCTCATCGTCAACGCGCGCAAGGGCGAGATGGAGACGATCCGTCGCGTCATCGAGAAGCTCGACGTGAACATCACCGGCGGCCGGCGCGTGTTCATCTACTACGCCGAGAACGCCAAGGCCAAGGACCTCGCCGCGACGCTCAACGCGATCTACGGCGGTCGCGAGACCGTGCAGACGACGCCGGTGCCGACGACCTCGCCGGGCACGCAGGCCGGGCGCACGCCCGGGCAGCCGCCTCCCCCCCCGCCGCCGCCGCCCTCGGTGGCGCCGGGCGCGCCGCTGGCGCCGGGGACGGCCGACGCGCCGCTGACCGAGGGCCAGGTGCGCTTCATCGCCGACGAGACGACGAACGCGATCATCGCCAGCACCACGCCCCGCCAGTGGGCCGACATCGAGGCGACGATCAAGCAGCTCGACCGGATGCCGCGGCAGGTGCTGATCGAGGTGCTGGTGGCCGAGATCACGCTCACCGACAACACACGGCTGGGCATCGACTGGGCGATCAAGCAGGGCAACTTCCGGCTCGCGCAGCAGTCGAACGTCACGCAGGCGACCGGCTTCACGGCTTTCGACGCCTTGATCGGCCGGGTGTCGACCGTCGCCGGCCTGCCCTTCGGGGGGTTGAATGCGTTCGCGATCGCCGGGGACGAGATGTTCGCCCTGCTCAACGCGCTGGCGGCCGACAACAAGGTGAACGTGATCTCCAACCCGCACGTCATGACCTCCGAAAACAAGAAGGCGGTCATCAACGTGTCGGTCTCCATCCCGATCATCACCAGCCAGCAGGCGCCGGTGGGCGGCGTCTCGACGACGACTCCCGTGCCGGGCCAGGTCAACCAGGCGACGGCGACCAACGTGGTCGTCAACCAGACGGTCGAGTACCGCGACGCCGGCGTGGTGCTGACGGTCACACCCCGCATCGGCGAGCGCGGGACCGTCGCGCTGGACGTCAAGCAGGAGGTGAACGACATCGGGGATCCCGAGCCGCCCACGGGCTCGCGCCGCATCAACAAGCGGGAGGCGGAGACCTCGGTCGTGCTGCTCAACAACCAGACCCTGGTGCTCGCTGGCCTCATCACCGAGCGGCGCGGCATCACCGAGCGCGGGATCCCCTTCCTGAAGGACATCCCGATCCTGGGTTATCTCTTCGGCACGAAGGAGAACACCCTCGACAAGCGCGAGCTGGTCCTGCTGATCACGCCGCGGGTCGTGGGCACCGCGATCGACGCCGCGCGCATCACCGAGGAGATGCGACGCGCCGCGCCCGAGGTCGACAAGGCGATTCGCAACGCCCCCCGTCCGCCGACCTCCGCCCCGCCGGCCGGCGCCCCTCCCACCGCCCCCGAGCCGGCCGCGCCGGCGCCGCCGCCGCCCGCCGGTGTGCCGGTGATCCCGCCCGTGCCGCCCCCGCCGTCCACGTCGGTCGACCCGCCCGCGACCGGCGCCGTGGCGCCGGAGCCGCAGCCCCCGGCGGATCCCGCCCGCCCCACCAGCCAGATCTCCCCCACGGGCCTCCCGGTCCGCCTGCAAAAGATCCCGGCGCAACCGGAGTCCCAACCCGCCACGGTCGAGTCGCCCCCGGCCCCGCCCGCCGCGCCGCCCCGCACGAACTAGCGAGGCGGCTCGCTCGCGTCAGCGTCCGGTGAACCGCGGAGGTCGCTTCTCGAAGAACGCCGCCAGCCCTTCCTGGTGATCGTCGGCCGCGATCGCCAGGCCCTGCGAGTACGCCTCGAGGTCGAGCGCCGCGGCCAGGTCGGAGGTGGCGGCGCGGTTGACCATGTGCTTGGCCAGGCGCAGCACGCCGGGCGGGCCGGCCGCGACTCTGTCAGCCAGCTCGCGCGTGACGCGCGCGAGGTCGGCCGCCGGCACCACGCGATTGACGAGACCGATGCGGGCGGCCTCGGCAGCGTCGAAGACCTCGCCGGTGAAGATCAGCTCCTTGGCGCGCGCGAGTCCCACCAGGCGCGAGAGCAGCCAGGTGCCGCCGCCGTCGGGCACGAGGCCGATCTTGTTGAACAGCTCGCCGAACCTCGCCCGGTCCGAGGCGACGACGAGGTCGCAGCAGAGCGCCAGATTGGTGCCGGCGCCGACCGCGTACCCGTCGACCATGGCGATGGTCGGACGCGGGAAGTCCACCAGCCGCAGAACCATGCGGTTGAGCAACTCCACGCGCGCCCGGCCCTCGGCGGCCGTGAGGCGCCGCGTCCGCATGGACTTCACGTCGCCGCCCGCGCAGAAGTGGCCGCCGCTGCCGGCGAGGATCAGCACGCGGGCCGTTTAGTCGGCCTCGACCTCGTCCAGGGCGGCGACCAGCTCCTGGCGCATCGTCAGGTCGATCGCGTTGCGCGCGTCGGGACGGTCGAGCGTGACCGTGGCGATGGCTCCGGCCCGCTCCACGAGCAGCGTCTGGTAACCCACGGCGGTCCTCCTCTCCTCGGACGACGGCGGCACGCCACTATAGCCGTGGCGTCGACGGCCTGTCCAACGGTTGCCGCGTGCTACAATCCCCGCGTCGCATGCGCCTCATCGGCATGGTCCACGTCGCCCCGCTACCCGGGAGCCCGCGCTGGGGCGGCTCGATGGACCACGTCCTCACCGCCGCCGTCGCCGACGGTCGCGCTCTGATCGACGGCGGCATGGACACCCTGCTGATCGAAAACTACGGCGACGCGCCGTTCACCCCGGGGCGGGTGGAGCCGGCGACCATCGCCGCGCTCGCCGTGGTGGCCCGGGAGATCGGCACGGCGCTGCCCGCCACGCCGCTCGGGATCAACGTGCTCAAGAGCGACGCCCGCGCGGCGCTGGCCATCGCCTGCGCGGTCGGGGCCCGCTTCATCCGCGTCAACGTCCACGCGGGCGCCGTGGTCGCCGACCAGGGACTCGTGCAGTCCGACGCCTACGCCACGCTGCGCGACCGGCGGCTGCTGGGCGCCGACGTCGCCGTCTTCGCCGACGTCGGCGGCAAGCACGCGATGCCGCTGGTGCCGGTGGAGCTGGAGCAGCACGCTCGTGACCTCGTGCACCGCGGCCTCGCCGACGGTCTCGTGGTGTCCGGCCAGGCGACCGGCGCCGCCACGCCGATCGGCGACGTCAAGCGCGTGCGCGGCGCGGTGCCCGACGTGCCGCTGCTGGTCGGCAGTGGCGTCACGCCGGAGACCGTCGCCGACCTGCTCTCGGTGGCCGACGCCGTGATCGTCGGCACCTCGCTCAAGCGCGACGGCCGCGTGACCGGCCCGGTAGATCCCGAGCGGGTCCGACGACTCGTCCAGGCGGCCCGTTGACCCGCGGAGGGGGCCTCGCCGGCCCCCTCCGGGGCCTCCTCGTGTGTCTGCTCATCGCCGTCTCGGCCTGCCGCACCTTCACGCCTCCCGGCCCCGAGCGGCTCGCCCCGGTGTTGCCGCGGCTCGGCGACTTGCTGCTCGTGGGGTTCCATGGCACGTCGGGCGAGGGCAATGCCGAGCTGGAGCGCTTGCTGTGCGAGCCGCGGGCGGGCGGCGCCCTGCTGTTCGCGCGCAACGTCGTGGACGCCGGGCAGGTCGCCCGGCTCACGCGCTGGATGGCCGGGCGGGCGCGCGACTGCGCCGGGAGGCCGCTGCTCGTCGCGGTGGACGCCGAGGGCGGGCGTGTGATGCGGCTCGGCCCGGCCGCCGGCTACACCGCCACGCTGTCCCACCAGGACCTCGGCGACGGCAACGATCTCACCCTCACCGAGCTGGAGGCCCGGCGCATCGGCGGGATGCTGCGCGCCGCCGGCATCGGCTGGAACCTGGCGCCGGTGGCGGACGTCGGCTACAACCCCGCCAACCCCGTGATCGTCGGGTCCGGCCGCAGCTTCAGTGCCGACCCCGCGCGGGTGACGGCCCACACGCGCGCCTACCTTGCCGGGATGCGCGCGGCGGGGATCCTCACCGCGCTCAAGCACTTCCCCGGCCACGGCTCCAGCTTCGCCGACTCCCACCTGGGGTTCGTCGACGTCACCGACACGGCGCGACCCGAGCTGGAGCTGGAGCCCTACCGGGCGCTGCTAGCCGAGCGCGTCGTCGACGGCGTGATGACCGCCCACGTGTTCAACCGGCGGCTCGACCGCCGCTACCCGGCCACGCTGTCCCACCAGGACC
>DASTOJ010000117.1:0-4132 GCA_035762565.1 Candidatus Methylomirabilota bacterium
GACTACGATTCCTTCGCCGACCGCGAGACCACCGACTTCAGCTTCGCGCTGCTCCAGGGGCGCGGCCTGCAGCACCTCGGCATCGTCGGGCCGGGCCGGATCGACGGCAACAGAAGGTCACGCGGCGGCCCGAAGCCGTTCGCGCTGAAGCAGTGTCGTCACGTCACGATCCGCGACCTGACCCTCGAGAACGCCCCGAACTACAACGTCAGCCTTCTCGGCTGCGATCACGTCGACATCCGGGGCGTCACCATCCGGAACGGGTACTCCGACGGCATCGACCCCGATTGCTGCCGCTACGTGCGGATCGCCGGGTGCCGCGTGGAGTCCCGGGACGACGCGATCGTGCTCAAGGCCAGCCTGGCCCTCGGCGTCCGGCGGTCGACGGAATACGTCGTCGTGACGGACTGCGACCTCGTCAACGTCCGCAACGGGCTCAAGATCGGCACCGAGTCCAGCGGCGACTTCAGGAACATCGTGTTCCGGAACTGCACCCTGTCGGGGCGGGCGGAGATCCGGCAGCCGCCGCCCCTCGACGTGAGGCCGTTTCCGAGCGCGGGGGTGTCGATCCAGAACGTGGACGGCGGGCGGCTCGAGCACGTCGTCGTGTCGGGCATCACCATGCGCAACGTCCGCGCGCCCATCTTCGTGCGGCTGGCCGAGCGGGGCTGGGGCCAGGCCGTCCCCGCGGCCGGAGCGCTGGCGAAGATCACGATCGCCAACCTCGTGGCCACCGGCGCCGAGTGGACGTCCTCCATCATGGGTGTCCCCGGCCGCGACGTGTCGGACATCGCGCTGAGCGACATCCGGATCTCGGGCAAGGGCGGGGGCGACGCCGCGCTGGTGTCGCGCCCGGTGCCGGAGCGCGAGCGGGAGTACCCCGACGCCGCGCGGTTCCGCAACCTGCCCGCCCACGGCCTGTACTGCCGGCACGTGACGCGGCTGCGCGTCGAGCGGACCGCGCTCACCGTGGACACCGCCGATGCCCGACCCGCCCTGGTGCTGGACGACGTGCGCGAGGCGATCGTGAGGAGCCTCGTGGCGACCGCGCCCTCGGGCGCTGCGCCAGTCGCCTGGCTGCGCTCCACGCAGGATTGTCTCCTCGACGGCATCCGGTCCCCGGAGGCGGAGGCGCTGGCCCGCCTGAGCGGCCCGGAGACGGCGAGAGTTCGGGTCGTTGCTGCCGCCGGCCCAGCCCAGCAGGTCGTGCTCGTCGATCCCGAGGTGGAGGCGACAGCGCTGCGGGCGGAGGGGAGGCTGACCGCGAGACGCTGGGTGCCACGGCCCGACGGGCGGCACGCCGCCGGAGGGGATCAAGGCCAGCATCTGTAAATTCTCGGTTAATTTGCGCCACCTTTTCTCTGCGGGAATGCGCCATGGGCCGGGGCACCGTCTCCACGAGGGTCGATCTCCCTCGTGGAGGGAAGGAGGGTGCTTACAGCCATGGCACGAAGCACGATCAAGTTCCTGAAGCAGCAGGGGCAGTTCGACACCCGCATCGCCTCGCTCGTCGGGTGTGACCGCCACACGGTGGCGCGGGTGCTCACAGAGCCGACCGACCCGCCGCGGCGACGCCAGCGGGCGTCGGCGCTCGAGCCGCGCCGGCCGGCGGTGCTGAGCTGGATCGCCGAGGACATCCCGACGACCCGGATGCTGGAGCTGGCGCGGCAGGATCCCGCCGCGCCCTACACCGGCGGCGCCTCCACCTTCTATCGCTTCGTCGCCAAGCTCCGGGCCGAGGGCGAGGCCGGCGCCGCGCCGGTGATCCGGTTCGAGGGCCTGCCGGGGGAGTACGTGCAGTGGGACTGGGGCGAGGCGCGCGTCCGCCTGGGCGGCAGCATGATCAAGCGCGTCTTCCTCGCCGGCCGGCTGAAGTACAGCCGGCTGGTCGGCATCCGGTGGCGCACGCAGATGGACCTGGAGACGCTGCTGCGTTCGATGCTCGCGATCGTCGAGGGCTGGGGCGGCGTGCCGTGGGCGTGGGTCTTTGACAACATGAAGACCGTGACGCTCGGCCGCGACGCCGAGGGACAGCCGCGCTGGAATCCCGCCTTCTGGCGCTTCGCCACCGAGGTCGGCTTTCATCCCGAGCTGTGCGATCCCGGCGCCGCCCAGCAGAAGGGCAGCGTCGAGAATCTCGTGAAGTGGGTCAAGACGAACTTCCTGCCCGGGCGGAGCTTCGCCGACGAGGAGGATCTCGCCCGGCAGAGCCTGGCCTGGGAGCAGGAGAAGGCCGGCCAGGTCTCCCAGGCGCACGGGCAGCGCCCCAGTGACCTGCTGCCCCACGAGCAGACGGCCTTCGGAGCGCTGACGACGACGGCGGCGAGCTACGGGCTCTACCGGGTGGCGACGGTGAACCGAGAGAGTCTGGTGCGCGCCGACGGCAACCAATACTCCGTGCCCGTCGGTCACAGCGGGCAGGCCGTCGATGTCCGCCTGCTCGGCGACCTCCTCCGCATCAGCCGTGACGGCGTGCTCCTCGCTGAGCACGCGCGGCTGACCGGGACGGGCCAGCGGCACCGTGATCCCGATCACTACGCCCCGGCCCTCACCCATCGCCCGCGCGCCCGCTTGGTCCTGGACCGCGAGCGGCTCTGTGCGCTCGGCCCCGAGGTGACCGCCTACGTGACGGTGATCAGCCAGCGGCGCCGCCGGGCCCTGGCCGAGGAGCTCGCGGCGTGTCTGGCGCTCGAGGCCCAGCTCGGCGCCGAGGGCTTGCGACGCGCGGCCGCCGCCTGCGTGGGGCGGAACACGTGCGGCGCCGAGTATCTGACGCTCTTCGCCGGCGCCGAGCCTGCGCTCACGCTGCCCCATGTCCCCGACCAGGCCGCCGTCGATCGCGATCTCGCGGTCTACGAAGCCTTCGTCGGGCGCTGAGGAGGCTGGCCATGCACCAGATGCTCACCCAGCTCAAGCTCGCCCGCATCCGCGAGATCCATCAGGAGTGGTTCGATCGCGCTGCCGAGACGCAGATGCCGTATCCCGACTTCCTACGCGGCCTGCTACAGGAGGAACTGCTCGCGCGCGAAGACAACCAGCTCCGCCGGCGGCTCAAGGACGCTAGCTTCCCCTTCGAGAAAACCATGGACGACTTCGACTTCCGGCTCCGGCCCGAGCTCAACCGCCAGGTCGTTCTCCGCTATCTCGATGATCGCTTCGTCACCCAGGGCCGCGCGCTGTGTCTCATCGGCCCGACGGGACTGGGCAAGACCCACCTCGCCGTCGCCATCGGCCTGGCCCTGCTCAAGCGCGGCTACACCGTGCGCTTCACCACGGTCCAGGCGCTGCTGGCTCGCGTCCTGCGCGCGCCCGGGCTCGATGGGCGCGCCAAGGTCCTCAAGCCCTACCACGCCAGCGACGTCCTCCTCCTCGACGAGTTCGGCTACCTGCCGGCCGATCCCGACATCGGCCCGATCCTCTATGAGGTCATCGCCACCCGCTACGAGAAGAAGGCGACCCTCATCACCTCGAACAAGAGCCTGACCGAATGGGGCCGCGTCCTCCACGACACCGCACTCGCCGCCGCCCTCGTCGATCGCCTGCTCCATCACGGCGAGGTCTACTACCTCAAGGGCGACAGCTACCGGCTGCGCGGCAAGCCGAAGACCGAGACGCCCGATCCCCCGGAAACGGGCCCGTAGGGGGAATAGGGTGATAGCCACCCCCCTCGAGATCGTGGCGCTATGAGGCTCCCAGGAGCTCGCCCTTTGGGCCTCGGGGCCGAAACCCGGCCCCGTCGGTACCGCGCGAGCTCCACGGAGGTCCCCGCGTTACCTGAGAACGCTCACCGAGAACTGCCCCGGCCTCCTGAGGAGATGGCGCATCTTATCCGAGAACCGGTGAGAAGAAGTGGCGCATTGACACCGAGAATTTCCACGGCATCCCGGCATGCAGCCGCTCGGCCACTCCGTCCACGAAGAAGTAGGCCACCGCGAACTCGCTCAGGTCCCGGCCGGCGAAGGCCTCGTACTCCTGCCACAGCCGCTCGGTCACCTGACTGACGGCAGTCCGGCTGAGCAGGCTGGCCCCGCGCTCGTCCTGAAAGGCCGCTTCGATGTCTCGCGTGCTCAACCCCCGGGCAAACATCTCGACGGCCAGCCGCTCCAGCTCCGCCGTCCGGCCGGCGAGCCGG
>DASTOJ010000118.1:0-9024 GCA_035762565.1 Candidatus Methylomirabilota bacterium
GTCACCACCTGGTGCAGCTGGTCGGCGTCGCCGAGCACCGACGGCAGCTCCGGATCCAGCTGCCGCTCCACCTGCACGTCGGCGGTCCTGAGGCCGTAGGCGAGCATCTCCAGCGCCGCCTCGACCAGGCCGTTGACCTGCACCGGAGCGATCGCCCGCGGCTCGCTGCGCGCCATGGCGAGGAAGCTCCTGACGATGCGCGCGCAGCGCTCGGCTGCAGCGTGGATCATCTCGCCGCGGCGGCGGGTGGCCTCGTCGGTCGACAGGTCGCGCAGCATGGTGGCATAGCCGGCGACGATCGACAGCGGGTTGTTGAGCTCGTGGGCGACGCCGGCCAGCAGCGAGCCCATGGTGGCGACCTTCTCACTCTGTACGAGTTGCGCCTGGGTGCGTTGGAGCTCCTCGAGCCGGCGCTGTAACGCTTGATTCAGCCGGGAGACTTCGTCTTGGGCTCGCCGGCGTTCGGCGATCTCACCAACGAGCGCCTCATTGACCGCCTCGACCTCCTGCGTCTTCCGCTCGAGGCTCTGGTAGGAGGTCTGGATCCGCTCCGCCATGAAATTGAAGGACACGGTCAGAGAAGCGACCTCATCTCGGCCCTCTGGACTCAGCCGGACGCTGAAGTCCCCGGCCGCCAGACGGTCCGTGGCCGTGGCGAGTCGCGCGATCGGGCGTGTGAGCGCGCGCGCGAGCCGCCAGCCAAGCACGACGGCGAGCGCGGCGCAGACAGCGGCAATCGCGAGCAGCCACCGCGCGAGCCGATCCGCTGGGGCGAAGGCCATCGACGTGGGCTTGGTCGCCACGACGCCCCAGCCCAGTCGAGCGATCGGGACATGCGCGCCGAGGACGGCCTCGCGCGTGCGCGGATCGGTGAACTCCATCGTCCCGGCCTTGCCGGCCAAGGCGGCTTGGACGATGGGCAGAGCCGTCAGGTCTTCTCGTTGCGGTTCGGTCTGGCCTCCGTTCGACCGGGCAATCAGCACGCCCTTGCGGTCAACGAGGTAGAGTTGCGCGCCGTCATCCTTGCCGATGGCCGAGACGACCTCGCTCATCGTCCCGAGGGACAGCGCGCCCACGAGAATACCCTTGATCATCTCGCCACCCTCGAGCACAGGAACCGCAATGGACACCACGGGCCGCTGAGCAGCCTGTGAGACATAGACATCCGAGATCGAAAGCGCCCGGGTGCGCACGACTTCCTGGAAGAACTCGCGGAAGGAGAAATCCTGGCCTACTGTGCCGGTGTGGGGGACCCGGACCCGGATCACGCCCTGCGGGTCCTGGACGAAGACGTAATCGAACTGCGGAAAGTGCCGGAGGAAATTATCGAGGACTTTCGCGGCCTCGGCCCAGTTGCCTCCCCGGATTTCCTGGCTCAGCTTGGGGCGCCCCGGTGCCTCGCGCATGATGCTGGCCGCGTCGGCCAGGTACTGTTCGATCGCCCGGGCGGCGAGGGATGCGGCCGTGCGGTTGGCGGCCGAGGCCTGGTCGCGGAGGCTCCGGCGGCTCACGGAGACCGCGAGCAGGCTCATGGCGCCGACCGAGACGACGACGACCAAGGCGATCGCGAACGAGAATTTTGTCGCTAACCGCCGGGATGCCACCAAGCGTCCCCCAGGTCGAGTATTTCACAGCCGAGAGTATTTCACAGACCGCCCTTGCCCGAGCCCTGGGATCCCTCTCGGGTCCGGTGCCGGGTTCGCGGAGCGGCCGGACCGGGCTGGGTGCCGGCCGCGCCATGGGCAAGATCATCGATTGCCACAAGGTCAACCCCACCAGCGGCTGCCAGCATGTTGTTCGAGGCGCCAATGAGGAAGAAGTCCTGCGCAAGGCTGCTGAGCACGCGAAGGAACACGGGACCGTCAGCGCGACGGGGCCAAGACCGCCAGGTCCTCAGCTGCCTCCCGCGGTGTGATCCAGCGGTGGAACGTGACACCACATGAGCAGGCGACTGCCAGGCGGTACCCGTTCGCGGTCAGATCGCCAATCCCGCTCTCGAGGCGACTGTGAGAGTGGTGCACGTCCACGAAGCTCTTCAGATCGGCAGCAATCGTCACGTCACACAATCCGCGACGAGCGCTCGGGGCGGTGCCGAGGCCATTCATCGCCAGTATTGTCCCACTCGACCGGTCCGGCCAACGCGAAAAACCGGCGTGGCCACCACCTCGGCCGACGGGGCTTGCGCCTCGCCTTCGAGACTGCCCCGAGGCCGCGGGTTGACCTTCGCCTACTGTCGTTCGGCAAAGAATTTCCTATGGTGATGCACTCGTCCGCTCCCGTCATGCCAGAACCGCTGCACTTACGACCCGTCGGTCGGGGCCCGGATATTGCTGATAGTTGGACTGATGTCCTCCGGAGGAAGCTGCGAACAAGCGAACGACAGGAGGCCCACGATGCACAAGCTGATGCTAGCGCTCTTGATCGGAATCATCGCGTTGACCCCGGCGATCGCGGCAGCACAGACCGGTGCCAGCGGCAGCGGAAAGCCCGGCACCTCGACCCCGTCTGCGGAAAAGCCTGGTAGCACCACCCCGTCGGGTGGCTCGTCCAGTTCGCCCGCGGCGAGCCCGTCCGGGAGCCCCAGCAGCGATCTCTCGAAGATCAGCACGAAGGCGGAGTGCGAGAAGGCCGGCGGCATGTGGCAGGCGGCCGCCAACAAGTGCGAGAAGAAGAACTAGCCCACCTCTAGGAAGCAGCGTTCGCTCCGACTACTCGGGGTGTGGGGCCGTCTTCGGTGCCCACACCCCGACGTCCCCCGTTGGGGCCACCATCCTCAGCTGACTTCGCGACTCCTCCCGCAGTGGAGATTACGGGGCGGGCGGTCGTTACGAAACCGCCTCGCCGGCGCTGGCCACGCGGCGGGCGTCGCTGGCGAGACGATCATCGACGGGGAGCATGACGAGGGACTCGAGGGGCTCGACACTCTTGACGGCCTCGAACCCCGTGGGTGCCCACCAGTGGCGCCAGCGCGGGCCGTCGTTGTCGCGTGGACGGATCAGCCGAACGAGGTTCCGCAACTCCGGGCCGGGGGAGAGGGCCGACTGGAGGAGCTGCCGCAGGATCGCCCGGCAGAGCCTCCCGCGACTCAGCGACACCCCGAGGTCCCGGAGGCCGTCGCGATGGTAACGCCAGATCTGACGGCGCGCAGGGCTGAGCAGCGCCCGGGTGAGGAACGTGCAGTAGGCGTCGAGGCGTTCGTCCAGCACCCGATCGTGCTCGTCGGTCGTGAGATACGCGCGGCCATGCGTCTTGAGGATGCGCAGGTGCCCGAGCAGGTAGGTGTTCAGCTGACGGGCGACCGAGAAGGTGACGGAGCTGCGATGGACCTCGGCGTACGTCAGCACCTGGTGCACGAAGCCGAAGTCCGAGGCGGTGAGGACCTCGTAGCAGGCGGCTTCGTCGGCGTGCAGGTTCGCCTCGTCGTAGAACGCCTCGCGAGCGCGCACGAAATCGGCGCGGATCATGTGCGCCGTCGGCGAGCCGAATGCATGGAGGAACCCCAGCAGGCTGGCCCGGCCAACCTCGCGTCCCGGTAGCACGGGGCTCGGATACGGCAGCCCTCCGAGCGTCAGCGTCGGCCCCTGCAGGTGGTAGGCGCTGACGAGACCGACCGTGGGGTGCTGTCCCGCGAGCTCCACCATGCGCTCCAGGCACTCCGGGAACAGGATGTCGTCGGCGCAGACGTACTTGCACCAGCGGCTCTCCGGTGAGACGTGCCGGGCCGCGATGTTGAAGTTCTCGACGACAGGCACCGTTCGTCGGTTCGTGTACACCCGCAGGCGGTGATCGTGGGCAGCGTAGCGGCGAGCGATGTCCAGCGTGGCGTCGCTGCTCGCATTGTCCACGATCACGTATTCCCAGTGTGGATACGTCTGGGCGAGGGTGCTCTCGATACATCGCGCGAGATAGGCTTCGCCGTTGTAAACCGGCGTGAGCACCGTCACCAGTGGGTTTTCATTGAGGTGACGACCCCGCCCGGGCGCCATGTACCACCCTATGAGCACATCCCATGCCGGTCCACTCACCCGTTCCGTGACGATCGGATCGCCATTTGCGAACAGTCGCCGCGTCTTCCTGTGCAGCGCCTTTCAACGTTGAGCCAACTGGAACGACACGCGGCTGAAACTGCCTCTTCAACTCAGGCCGCTTCGAGCCATCGGCCCGGGATCACCCACCCGGTCAGAGCCGCACCATGGTCATTTTCTAGCAACTGTCGGAGAACATGCTGATATCGCTGGCGTCCTGACTTGGGTATCGGACTTGCCCTGGAGAAACTCCCATGACGAACCCAGGTCATCGCTGGCTGATCCTTCTGACTGTCACGGGTGCGATGGCGATCGCGACGTCCGCCGGCGCCCAGGTGCTCAGGCCGGCCGCCGAAACGATCGTCCGGAACGGTCCTGCATACCGACATGTGGCGTTCGCTCCGGCCCCGTCGGCGGCGCCGCGGCGGCCGTCACCGCGCGACCATGGCGCCTATGCCCGGGAGATCGCCGAGGCGGCGGCCCGCTACGCGGTACCGGAGCGGCTGATCTGGGCGGTGATCCGCGTGGAGTCGGGGTTCGATCATCGCGCCGTGTCGCCGAAGGGCGCGCGAGGGCTCATGCAGCTGATGCCCGAGACGGCCGCGATGCTCGGCGTCCGGGATTCCTTCGACCCGCGCGAGAACATCAACGGCGGCACCCGCCACCTGCGCGCGATGATGATGCGGTTCCGCTACGATCTGCGCCTGGCCGTCGCCGCGTACAACGCCGGCGAGAGGCCGGTGGCGGCGTACGGCGGTGTCCCTCCGTACCCGGAGACCCGGGAGTACGTGGCCCAGGTGCTGCGCTTCTACGACGCGCCGGTCGAGTGGCGCCGCCTGCCGGGCACCGACATCCACCGGATCGTCGAGCCCAACGGCACGATCGTCTACACCAACATCCCGGTCGGCCAGCTCAGCGCCCTCGCCCGCGGGCGCTAGCCCGGCGCAGCCCGTCCCGCCGCTCCTTCGTCTTGACCTCGTCCACCGCGGTCCCGTCCGGCGTGAGCGCGACGCCGTACTCCGTGGTCGCCAGCGCCGCCGTGATCTTGCCGTCCAGCAGGTCGGTCAGCACCGCCGCCGGATCCCGGTCGAGCGGGTCGCCGTAGCCGGCGCCGCCGGCGATGTACTCCCAGAGCTGGTCACCGGGGTGCAGGACGATCATCTTCTTCGACGGCAGCTCCTCGCGGGTGCCGTCCGCTCTCACGATGCAGGCATGGGCGTGGGCTCCGGGCGCGCCGCCCTCGAGGCCCCAGGGCGCGGAGGCGAAGCGCTCGCCGCGGTGGGACACCATCACGTCGGTCGTCGTCGCCTCGAAGACCTTCTCCAGGCCGAGCCCGCCTCGGAAGCGGCCGGCCCCACCCGAGCCCGCCCACAGCCGCAGGCGCGGGATGCGGAGCGGGAAGTTCATCTCCACCGACTCGACCGGGATGTTCATGCAGTTCGACACGTCCGTCTCGATGACGTCGATGCCGTCCTTGTCCGGACGCGCGCCCATGCCGCCGGCGGCCAGCTCGCTGGCCACGAAGGGGCGGCCGGTCTCGGGGTCGCGGCCGCCGAACGCCATCACCAGCAGCGTGCCCGAGCTCGCCGCCGGCATGCGGCCGGGCAGCGCGCCGACCAGCGCGCCCAGGATCGTGTCGGCGATGCGCTTGATCGTCGCCGTCCGGCAGCTCACCGGCGCCGGCGCCCTGGGATTGACGATCGTCCCCTCCGGGAGGACGGCGTCCACGGCCCGGAAGCAGCCACCGTTGTTCGGGATCGACGCGTCCGAGATCGCGCGCACCGCGTAGTACACCGCCGACATCGTCGACGCCGGCACCGAGTTGAAGGGGCCGCGCACCTGGGGGTCGCTGCCCGTGAAGTCGAACGTCATCGAGGAGCCCCGGACGCGGAGCGTCACCGCGATCTTCACGGGCTGGCCGATGTCCACCCCGTCGTCGTCCAGCCAGTCCTCGAAGGCGTAGTCGCCGTCGGGGATGGCGGCGATCTGGGCGCGGGTGAGCCGCTCGGCCCGGGCCAGCAGCTCGTCGATGTACGCGATCACCGTCGCCGCGCCGTGCGCGGCGAACAGCTCCTGGAGCCGGATCCCGCCGAGCCGCCCCGCCGCCAACTGGGCCATGAGATCGCCGGTGAACACGTCGGGCAGGCGCACGTTGCGCGTGAGCAGGCGGAAGAGGTTGTCGTCCAGCTCGCCCGCCCGAAAGAGCTGGGTGGGCGGGATGATCACGCCCTCCTGGAACAGCTCGGTGGCGTCCGTCGGCACGCTGCCCGGCGTGCGGCCGCCGACGTCCTGGTGGTGGCACATCGTGCACGCCAGCGCCACCGCGCGCCCGTCCGCGAACACCGGCACCGCCAGCGTGATGTCGGGCAGGTGGGTGCCGCCGTCGTAGGGGTCGTTCAGCAGGAAGGCGTCGCCCTCGCGCATGCGCTCGGGCGGGAACGCGCGCACGAGCCGCTGCGCGGCGAACTGCAGCGCGCCGAGGTGAATGGGGATGGCGGCCGCCTGGGCGATGGTCTCGCCCTGGGTGGTGAACAGGGCGGCGGAGGCGTCGAGACCCTCCTTCACGATCGGCGACGCCGCGCTCTTGAGGAGCGTCAGCTCCATCTCGTCGGCGATGGCGTCGAGCCGGTTGCGCAGCACCTCGAGGAGGATCGGGTCGATGGGCATCAGGCCCTCCGCAGGCGCAGGCTGCCGGCATCGTCCACGCGCGCGGTGACGCCGGGGGGGATCACGGTGGTGGTATCGCTCTGCTCGACGATGGCCGGTCCGGCCAGCCGCGCTCCCAGGGGCAGCCGTGCCCGCTCGTAGACGGTGGTGGGCACGAAGCCGCCGAAGTACGCGCGGCGCTCACCGAGGCGGGCGTCGTCCAGCGTCCCCGTCGCGCGGGCCGCCGGCGTCACCACCGGCCGTGGCAGCGGGAAGGTGTGCACGGCGCGGAGGTTCACGAACTCCACCGGCTGCTGCGCGCGGGCGTAGCCGTAGACGCGCTCGTGCACCGCGTGGAAGGCCGCCAGGATCTCCGGCATCGCCTCGCGCGTGACCGGCACCGCGATAGGCACCTCCAGCTCGTAGGCCTGCCCAACGTAGCGCATGTCGGCGGCGTACGTCACGCGCACGTGGTCGGCGGCCACGCCCTCCTCGCGCATGCGGTCGCGCCCGGCGGTGTCGAGCTCGCCCAGACGGTGGTTGACGGCCCCGAGATCCGCCGCGTCGGTGCGCGCCTGCAGCGTGCGCGCGTGGTGATGCTCGATGGCGGCGGCGAGGAGGCCGAACGCGGCGAGGACCCCGGGCACCTCGGGGACCAGCACCTCCGCCATCCCCATCTCCTCGGCGAGCGCGGCGCCGTGCACCGGCCCGGCGCCGCCCAGCACCACCAGCGCGAACTGCCGCGGGTCGTAGCCGCGCTTGATCGTGACCAGGCGGATCTGGTCGGCCATCCGCGCGTTCACGACGCGATGAATGCCGGCGGCGGCGGCCACGGGATCGACACCGAGGCGGCGGCCGATCGCGGCGACGGCGCGCTCGGCGGCGCCGGCGTCGAGCGCCACCGCGCCCCCGGCGAAGCGCGCGGGATTCAGGTAGCCGAGCACGACGCTCGCATCGGTCACGGTCGCCTCGTCGCCGCCGCGGCCGTAACAGGCGGGGCCGGGGTCGGCGCCGGCGCTGCGCGGGCCGACGCGCAGCCCCCCGGCCGCGTCGATCCACGCGATGCTCCCGCCGCCGGCGCCGATCGTGTTCAAGTCCACCATCGGCGTGCGCACGGGATACGGGCCGATCGAGCCCTCGCTCGCGAGGAGGGGCCTGCCGTCCCGGACCAGCGCGACGTCGTTGCTGGTGCCGCCCATGTCGAGCGAGACGAAGTCCCGCACGCCCGAGCGCTCGGCGGCGAAGCCGGCGCCGATCACGCCGCCCGCCGGCCCCGACAGGAAGAGCGTGACGGGCTGCTGCGCCGCGAGCGCCGCCGACACGATGCCGCCGCGCGAGCGCATGATCAGCGGGACACCCGGCACGCCGAGCCGGCCCAGCGTGTCGGCGAGCCCCGCCAGGTAGCGCTTCACGACGGGGCCGAGGTAGGCGTCGAAGGCGGTCACGCACAGGCGCTCGTACTCGCGGAAGGTCGGGTCGACGTCCGACGAGAGGGAGACGCTGAGCTCGGGGGCCAGCTCGGCGAGGATCTCGCGCGTGCGCCGCTCGTGAGCGGGATTGACGAACGAGAACAGGTAGCACACCGCGACGGCCTGCACCGCCTGCGCGCGGAGCGCCCCGACCGCGCGGCGCACCGCGTCCTCGTCCAGCGGGACGAGGACGTGGCCGCGGGCATCGAGCCGCTCGCGGATGCCCAGGCGGCGCCGGCGGGGGGCCAGGAACGTCGGCACCTCCGCATCCATGCTCAGGTCATACATGCGCGAGCGCTTCATGCGCCCCAGCTCGAGCACGTCCTCGAAGCCCTCGGTGGTGAGCACGGCGGTGACGGCCCCCTTCTGCTCCAGGATCGCGTTGGTCGCGACGGTAGTGCCGTGGATGAAGCGCTCGACCGCGGAGGATGGGGCGCCGGCGAGCGCGAGCACCTGGCTGACGGCGGCGCCGATGCCCTCGAGGAGGTCCTTCGGCGTGCTCGGCACCTTCGTCAGCGAGAGCCGGCCCGTGCGGTCGAGGGCCACGATGTCGGTGAAGGTGCCGCCGATGTCGACGCCGATCTGCACCGCGGACCTCCTTGGCGGGGCTCAGGTTACCATAGCGCGATGCGCGACCTCCTGGACCGCCTCGACGGCTGGCGCGACGAGCAGATCGAGTTCCTGGCCCGCCTGGTGAACCACGACAGCGGCACCGACGACGTGCTGGACGTCAACCGCGTCGGCGCCATCCTGGTCGAGCGGCTCGAGCGTCTCGGCTTCGCCGTGCGCCGGATCGTGAACGACCGCTTCGGCGACCACCTGGTCGGCGACAAGCCGGGCTCGGGCCCCAAGCGGTTCCTCTTCGTCGGCCACTACGACACCGT
>DASTOJ010000119.1:0-8207 GCA_035762565.1 Candidatus Methylomirabilota bacterium
CGGCGAGCACGTGACGGGCGGCCTGCACGATCGCGGCGTCCAGGGCTTCCAGACCCGATCGGACAGCGGCGCGGCGTGGCGGCGCGGGATGTCCATCACGCGCCTCCGCGCAGCGAGCCGACACTGGCCGCCGGCGCCGCCGCGCGCTCGAGCACCTCCTCGCGCCCGACGATCGATCCCTCGGTGAACAGGGACTCGCGCAGCTTCACCTCGAACGCCCGATCGTGGCGGCGGATCCATTCCAGCACCATGGCCGCGTGCTCCTTCTCCTCGTCGCGGTTGTGACGCAGGATGTCGCGCAGCTCGGCGTCCTCCGTGGCGTCCATCCGCTGCTGGTACCAGTCGACCGCCTCCAGCTCTTCCACCAGGCTCACGATGGCCCGATGCATGTCGCGGGTAGGGGGGGTCAGTCGCTCCTCGGACTCGTGGAACGTGGTCGAGCCTTGGGGCATCGGCTCCTCCGGGGTGCTCGTGCTCTCGTTCGCCGACGCACGATCCGTGCCGGTGGCCCCGGACGCTTGACAAGACCCGGCGCGGCGACGAACCTCGACCGCGACGCACCGGAAGCCGGCGCAGGGAGGTGCCATGAGCGACGCGGGACCCAGAAAGGCGCGCGTGGCGGGAGTGGGAGACGTGGGCGATGGGGAGGGGCGGGTGGTGGAGGTCGAGGGGCGCACGCTCGCCCTGTTCAACGTCGGCGGGACGTTCTATGCGATCGACAACACGTGTCCGCACCGCGGCGGACCGCTCGGGGAAGGCGACGTGGAGGACCGCATCGTGACCTGCCCGTGGCACGCCTGGCGCTGGGACGTGTCGACCGGTCGCAACACCAACAATCCAGCCGTCACGGTGGCCTGCTATCCGGTCAGCGTCGAGCGGGACGGCGTCTTCGTGGAGCTCTCCTAGCGCGCCAGGCCCCGCACGGCGGGAGAACGGGCTATACTCCCGCCACCGGCCCAACTCATCGAGGAGAGGGAGGATCTCACGTATGCACCATCTCGCTCTCACTGCCGTGGTCAGCCTCGTCGTCCTGCTGCTCGCCGGTCCGGCCTTCGCGTTTCAGTGTCCGAAGCTCGTGAAGCAGCTGCACGACGCCACCGGCCAGCGCTTCGATGCGACCGCGGCCGACGCCAAGCTCGCCGCCGACCGCGCGCAGGCTCTTCACGGCGCCGGCAACCATGCGGAGTCCGAGAAGGTGGCCAAGGAAGCCCTGGCCAAGCTGGGCATCAAGTCCTAGGGGTCGGGCGGGTCCGTTCACCGCCCGGCGGAGCGGATGCCCGCCGGGCGGTGCGGCCTCAGTGAGGGAGGATCGCGCTGAGCCGCGCCTGGCCGGCGTGATAGGCCTCGTCGGGGGACTCGTAACCCATCCACTCGTTGCTCCAGCTGTTGGCAACGACCTCGTCACGGCTCGCATCGCGGATCTCCCATTGCCACAGGGATGGCTCCACCATGAGGCGCACGGCGATCGTGAGCATCCAGCACCTCCTTGCGGTTGAGCGGACCGCGATGATCAGCAAGGCCCGTGCCGGCGAGCGGCTGCGAAAGATCGCGGCATCGACCGTCGGCGGTGGCGAGACCACCGGTGGTTGGGTAAGATCGTTCACGATTTTCTGGAAACTTCCCTGGAGTCCCTTTCAGGGCTAGCATGGGTGCCGTGGACGCGCTTCCGGTCTCGCCGATCCTCCTCGGCGCGGCCGTGGTCATCGCGCTCGGGCTCTGGAGCTGGTGGCGGTTCTATCAGTTCTGTCCGCACTGCGGCGCCCCCGCGCGGCGGGTGCAGGCGGGGTGGCGTCGCTGCCGCCGCTGCGGGCGGCAGTACCGGCGAGGTCTACGCCTGCGATGAGAGCCCTCTTGCGGTTCTTCGGCCTGACCGACGGCAGTGAGGCGCGTGCCGCCGCGGCGCCCGCCCTGGCCACGACGACGGTGGGACCGGGCATCAAGATCAAAGGGGAGCTGCAGGGCGACGGCACGCTGGTGGTCCTGGGCTTCTTCGAGGGGGACATCGTGTTGAACGGAACGCTCGAGATCGGCCCCGACGGCTGCGTCGAGGGCAACGCCACCGCGCAGGCCATCATCGTGGCCGGGGTCGTGCGCGGCAACCTCTCGGCCGACACCCGCGTGGACATCCTGCCGACCGGCTCGCTCACCGGGACCGTGAGGAGCGGCAGCTTCGCCGCCGCCGACGGGGCGACCGTCAAGACCGAGCTTTGGGTGGAGCGAGCCGAGCGTCCGGCCGAGGCACGCGCATGACCTGGCCACCGGAGGTTCCGTCCACGCGCACGCTACTCGTCTCAGCGCTCGTCGTCGTACTCCTCGCCCTGGCCGGGGTCGGCGGCTGGGTGTGGTGGGACACGTCCCAGCGCCGGGTCCTGGCCGCCCACGCAGAGGTGATGATGCGCGTGCAGCCGGCCCTGGCGCCGGAAGCGACAGCCGAGGCCAAGGCCGCCGCCATGCGCGAGCTCGAGCTGCTGCTGGCCCGGTATCCCTCGGCGCGCTCCGTGCCCGAGGCCGCCTACGCGCTGGCCAACGTGCGCTTCGCCGCCGGGCAGTACGCCGCCGCCCGCAGCGCCTACGAGCTCGCGGGCCAGCGCGGCGCGCCCGGGCTCGTGCAGGCCCTGGCCCGGGCCGGCGTGGCTCGCACGTGGGAGGCGGAGCGTGACTTCGCGCGGGCCGCGCAAGCCTACGCGGCGCTCGCCAAGGACCTTCAACCCCGCAGCTTTCTCTACGAGGACGCGCTGATAGACCAGGCCCGGGCGCTGGAGCTCGCGGGCAAGAAGGATGAGGCCATCGCCACTTACCAGCGCTTGCTCAAGGAACTTCCCACGGCTCGGCGCGCCGAAGACGTCCGCACCCGCCTGGCCAGCCTCGGCACCGCCACGCGCTGAGCGCGCACGACGACGGCCTTAACTGGCAGTTCCTCCTCAGTGCCGATAAGGCGGATTATGTCAACTAACGTAACTAGCCGCGGACGCGACTTGCAGCCGCTGCTCGGCGCCCACGACGCGCCCCTGCCCGAGCGCCTGTTCGGCGGCGTCCATCGACGAGCCATGCGGCGCAACCCTCTAGCCGGGGATGTGCGCCTCCTCCGGAAGGTCGGCCCAGACGGGCTTCCAGGCCGGGACCGCCAGCCCGAAGGTGTCGCACAAGTCCTTGACCTCGGCGGCGAATGCCTGGCGGACCTCGTCGTTGTCGCGCAGCTTGAGGCGGAAGGCGCGGTAGCGCTGGTTCTTGGGCGAGCCGGGACGGCCGAAGATGTTCATCGTGCGGACGTACCACTTGTTGAAGGTCGTCTGGGCCTCGTCGTGACTGGCGGTGTCGCCGGCCAGCCGCTTGACCCAGTGCTCGCCGTGGCGAATGTGGAACTTCTCCTCCTTGAAGATCCCCTCGATCGCCCGCACCCAGGGCCCGTAGGAGCAGTGGCGGACGTCCTCCAGCTGGTGCCCGGCCCCCCGGTCCATGCAGAAGTTGAAGAAGATGAAGTCGGCCCACGTGTCGATCGGGTAGTAGAAGATGTTGACCCGCTTGTCCTCGGTGATGCGCTTCGTGCCGATGTCGGCGTCGGCCTCGATGCGCATCGTGAAGGTCTCGTCGTGGCGCTGCACGTGGGCGTCCACGTCCACGCCGAGGTCGGCCAGCAGGCCGTACATGACGGCGGCGTGCCGCAGCTCGTCCTTCACGATCTGGGCGACGACGTGCTTTTCCTCCACGGTGGGCGCCTTGGTGATCCAGGGCACGTAGCCATAGCCGCCAGCCAGCTCGGAGTCGGCCTGCATCGTCATCAGGTGCACGAGGCTGTCGCGGTAGTCGGCGGTCATCTCCGCCGCGGCCTCCAGGCGGACGCCGCGCTCGATCCTGGCCATCATCGCCTGCCTGTCGTCCGCCATCGCCGTTCCCTCCCTGGTCGCGATCCTGCCTTTCAGGATACCCCGGGACTCAGCGCTTCTCGACGACGCGCACGGCCTTGCCCTCCGAGCGCGGGATCGTGCGGGGCGCCACGATCGCCACGTCGATCGTCAGCCCGGTGACCTCGCGGAGCCGGCCCGCGACCCGGCGCTGGACCGTGTCGAGCAGCGGATGGCCGGGGCGGAAGCCGCCGCAGCGCTCCAGCAGCGCCGGGGCCGGCTCCACCTGGACCTCCAGCCGGGCCAGGGTCGCCGTGCGGTCGACCAGCAGCAGGTAGTGCGGCTGCAGGTCGTCGACCGCCAGCAGCGCAGCCTCCACCTCCGAGGGGTAGAGGTTGACGCCCTTGACCACCAGCATGTCGTCGCTGCGGCCCTTGATGCGGGCGATGCGCGCCGACGTCCGGCCGCACGCGCACGGGGTGGTCGTCAGCGTGGTGATGTCGCCGGTGCGATAGCGGATCATGGGCACGGCGCGCTTGGTCAACGTGGTCAGCACCAGCTCACCCTCGACTTCCGGGGCGCACGGCGCGCCAGTCGCCGGGTCGACGACCTCGGGCAGGAAGTGATCGTCGCAGACGTGCAGGCCGTCGCGCGCCTCGCACTCCCCGGCCACGCCGGGCCCGATGATCTCGCTGAGCCCGTAGACGTCGTGGGCGCGGCAGCCGTAGGCGTGCTCGAGGGCGGCCCGCAGCCCTTCCGTCCATGGCTCGGCGCCGAACATACCGTAGCGGACGCCAAGCGCGCGCGGGTCGCCGCCGGCCTCGGCCAGGCTCTCGGCGATGTGCAGGGCGAACGAGGGCGTGGCGGCCAGCCCGGCCGGGCGGAGGTCTTGAAGGAGCATGTGGTGGCGCGCCGTGTTGCCCGAGGACACCGGCACCACGGTCATCCCCAGGCGCTCGGCGCCGTCGTGAAAGCCCAGCCCGCCCGTGAAGAGGCCGTAACCGTACGCCACGTGCAGCATGTCGCCGGGCCGGGCGCCGGCCGCCACCATGACGCGCGCCATGACCTCACGCCAGACGTCGAGGTCGCCGGCGGTGTAGCCCACGACGGTCGGCTTGCCCTTGGTGCCCGAGGAGGCGTGCACGCGGGCCAGCTCGCGCGGCTCCACCGCGAACAGGCCGAGGGGGTAGTGCGCCCGCAGGTCGCTCTTGCGCGTCAACGGCAGCCCGGCCAGATCCGCCAGCTGCTCGACCCGGACCGCCGCCAGCCGCTCGCGGTGGAACGGCACGCGCTCGACGGCCCACGCCACGGTCTGCCGCAACCGCTCCAGCTGGAGCGCCGCCCGGGCGGCCGCGCCCAGGGTCTCGGCCTCGCGGTTGTAGATCGCGCCGCTCACGACCGTCGCCGGGGCTCGGGGAAGAGCTGGTCGACGACGCGATGGTGACGCAACCCGATCGCCTCCCGCTGGACGAGCAGCATCGTACGGGCCAGCGCGGCCCGGCCCCGGGCGCCCTCGTACTGGCGCAGCAAGGCCGCCCGCCGCCCGGGGTCGGTCTCCGTGTCGAGCGCGCGGCTCAGCAGCGCCACCTCGTCCAGCGCGGCTTCCAGCCGCTCGCCGGCGCGGCCGAGCGCGGCCGCTTTCTCCTTGACGATCTCCCGCTCGAGCCGCTCGAACCCCTCGCGCCGCTTCATGCTCACCTAGTCGACGACGACCGACTCCACCAGCCACTGCTGGCGTTCCAGGAAGCGCACCACCGTGTCCACCGTTCGGCCGTCGGCGCCGGGGTCCAGGCTGATCCGGTCGGGCACGATGTGGCGGACCTCGGGATATGTCACGAGCACCCGGCAGAGCGTGCGCACGCGGGGATCGGGGGCGAGCAGGCCGCGCCGCTCCTGCGCGGCCCAGCCCTTCTGGAAGCGCACGCGGATGGTGCGGGCCGCGATCATCCGCGCGGAGGGCCCGCCGCGTGCGCCTGCACCCCGGCGTAGACCTCCAGGGTCCGCGCGATCTGCAGGTCCATGCCGAACTCGCGCTCGGCCACCTGCCGGGCCCGGGCGCCCATGGCCCGCCGGCGCTCGGCGTCGAGCAACAGGACGATGGCGGCCTCGGCGAGCGCGGCGGGGTCGCCCTTGGTGAGGAGGCCGGTCTCGCCGTCGCGCACGACTTCCTCGCAGCCGGGCGCGCTCACCGCCACCGCCGGCAGGCCGCACGCGGCCGCCTCGGCCAGGACCAGGCCCTGCGTCTCCGTCTCGGAGGCGAACAGGAAGAGGTCCGCGGCCTGGTACCAGGCGGTCAGCGCGGCGTGCGGGCGGACCCCGGCGAAGTGGACGCGGCCGCCGGCGCCCAGCCGCGCGGCCTGCCGGCGCAGCGCGTCGCTCTCCTTGCCCTGCCCCACCAGCCACAGCCGGGCGCGGCCGAGCGTACCGGCGATCCGGTCGAAGGCGAGCAGGACGCGGTCGACGCTCTTCTCGCGGTCGAGGCGGCCGACGTAGAGCACGACCGGCTCCTCGGCCGCCAGCCCGAGGCCCCCGCGGGCGGCCAGCCGCTCGCCGGGCAGAAACCGCGCGAGGTCGACCCCGGTGGGCACCACCGCGATCGGCGCCGTCACGCCCCGCGCCCGCAGCTGCTCGCGCACGAGCAGCGAGGGGGCGATGACGGCATCGGCACGGGCGGCGAAGCGCGTGCTGAGGGTGAGCGCCGTCGATTCCACGAGCGCCCGCGTGACGGGCACGTAGTGCGCGTACTTCTCGTAGCGGGTGTGGTAGGTGAACACCAGCGGGCGGCCCTGGTGCCGCGCCAGGCGCCGCGCCGCGGGCCCCAGCAGGAACGGATGGTGCGCGTGGAAGACGTCGAGGTCCAGGCGGCGGACCCGGCGGCCGAGCCGGGGGGTCCACGGCACGGGCAGCGCGAACTCCGGGTACGTCGCCGCCGGCACCGAGGGGACGCGCACGACGCGGGGATCGGTGTCGGCGGCGCCCGGGAAGCGGGGCGCGAAGGTCCAGACCTCGTGGCCGCGCGCCTCGAGCCCGCGCCGGAGCGTCTCCACCGAGATCGTGACGCCGCCGCAGAACGGCAGGTAGTTGTTGGTGAACAGCCCGATGCGCACGCGGCGTCGGCCCTCGCTCAGGCCTTGTTGTACTTCTCGAAGTCCTCGGGCTTGATGTTCTGCAGCCACTCGCGCAGCTGCTCGGGGTCGTCGGGCTTCATCGGCTCGCCTTCCTTGGCGACCTCCATCTTGCCGGCCTTGGGGAACACTTCCTCGTCCACGAAGATCGGCGCCGCCACCCGGAGCGCCAGCGCGATGGCGTCGGACGGGCGGGAGTCGACGGTGTACTCGGCGCCGCCGAGCTTGAGGTGCAGCACCGCGTAGAAGGTGCTCTCCTTGAGGTCGGTGACCACGATCTTGACCACCTGGACGTCCAGCGCTTCCAGCACGTTCTTGATGAGGTCGTGGGTCATCGGCCGCGGCGTGGCGATCTTCTCCAGCTCGAGCGCGATGGCGTTGGCCTCGAAGATCCCCACCCAGATCGGCAGCGACCGTTTCTCTTCCTCGTCGCGCAGGATGATGATCGGCATGTTGGAGACGGGATCGAGGGCGAGCCCGCGCACCTTCATCTCGACGAGCATACGGCCTCCTCCGGCGTCGCGAGCGACCCCCGCAGGCTGTGCGGCAGCGCGTCGGTGACGCGGACGTGGACGATGTCCCCGACACCGACCCGCCCCTGTCCGTCGAAGTTGACGACCCGATTGCAGCGCGTGCGGCCCGACAGCTCACCCGGGCTCTTCCGCGACGTGCCGTCCACCAGCACCTCCATGGTACGCCCGGTCAGAAGCCGGCTCCGGTCGGCCGTCACCCGCTGCACGACCTCGAGCAGGCGGCGGTTGCGGTCCGCCTTCACGTCCTCGGGCACCTGGTCCGGCATCTGCGCGGCCGGTGTGCCCGGGCGGCGGGAATACCGGAAGACGAAGACGTTGTCGTAGCCGACGCGCTCGAGCGTGTCGACGGTGGCCTCGAAGTCGGCCTCCGTCTCGCCGGGGAACCCCACGATGATGTCGGTGGAGAAGGCCAGGGACGGCTCGGCGTCGCGCAGGGCGGCCACCAGCTCCAGGTAGCGGGCGCGCGTGTAGCCGCGGTTCATGCGCTGCAGCACCCGGTCCGAGCCGGACTGCAGCGGCAGGTGGAACCACTCGCAGACCTTGGGGACGTCGCGCATGGCGCGGATCAGCTTCGGCGTGAGGTTGTAGGGGTTGGAGGTCGTGAAGCGGATGCGCTCGAGGCCGGTGACGTCGTTCACGCGCTGGAAGAGGTCGGCGAGGTCGGTGGGCGGCGTGAGGTCGCGCCCGTAGGCGTTGACCGTCTGTCC
>DASTOJ010000120.1:0-39091 GCA_035762565.1 Candidatus Methylomirabilota bacterium
GTGTCGACCTTCCTCGGCGCGCTCGGCGAGACCGACCGCACGACTCGCGAGGTGCGCCTGCTGAACGCCGGCGCGCGCGTGCTCGCGATCTCGCTCGACGACTACGCGTTCCGGAGCTGGGCGCACACCTTCCAGTCGCTCGCCCCGGTCGATCTGCCGATCGCCGCCGACGCGGCCGCCACGCTCCCGGCGCTGCTGGCGCTGGTGGAGGACCGGCTGAAGCATGACCCCCGCGCGGTCGAGCGCCGCGCGCGGGCCGAGCGCCTGGCCGCGCGCCACGCCGCCATCCGGCGCGAGTGGCAGGACACCGCCCGGCTCGAGCGGGCCTCGATCCCGCTGGCGCCCTCGGCGCTGGCCGTCGAGGTCTGGGACCTCGTCAAGGGCGAGGACTGGGTGCTCGCCAACGGCACCGGCAAGGGCTGGGCGCGACGGCTCTGGGACTGGCACCCGGAGCGCACCTACGGGGGCAGCGGCGGGGCGGGGCTCGGCTACGGGCTGCCGGCGGCCCTCGGCGTGACGCTGGCGCATCGCGGCTCGGGCAAGGTGTGCGTCAATCTCCAGGCGGACGGCGACCTGCTGTACGTCGTGAGCGGACTCTACACGGCCGCGCATCACCGCCTGCCGCTGCTGACCGTGATGTTCAACAACCGCACCTATGGCAACGACGAGGAGCACCAGGACGCCGTCGCCAAGGCGCGCGGGCGGCCCGTCGAGAACAAGGTGGTGGGCATCCGCATCGACGATCCGGCGCCGGACTTCGCGCGGATCGCGCAGGGCTTCGGCGTGCACGCCGAGGGGCCGATCGAGCGCGTGGAGGCGGTGGCGCCGGCGCTGCGGCGGGCGCTGGCCGTCGTCAAGGACGAGGGCCGGCCGGCCCTCGTCGACGTGATCACCCGCCCCTGAGGCTCAGGCGTCGAGCGGCAGGGGGACGACACGGCCGTTCGCGCTGGACAGCAGGGCCGCGGTGATCACCTCCTGGACGTCGCGGCCGACGTCGGCGGCGCAGAGGTCCGTCACCTCGCGGCCGTCGCGCACCCGGGACAGGAAGTGCGTCGGGCCGTCGCGCTGGTCGGGGGGCAGCGGCGGCGGGTCGAAGAGCCGGCTGCCGGCCGTCGTGACCAGCTGCACCCGGCCCGCCTCCAAGCGCTCGCCGTCGCGCAGCGGCCGCGGCTGGTGGACGAGCAGCGTGCCCCGCTCGCCGTAGACGAGCATCGCGAAGGCCGGCTCGTTCCCGATCTGGGTCCAGCTCGCCTCGAGCAGCCCGAGCGCGCGTGGATAGGAGAGGACGGCGACGGCGTTGTCCTCGGCGACGAGCCCGGGCTTGCGCGGTGGCGGCGTCATCGCGGTCACCCGCTCGGGTTGCCCGAGCAGCAGTCGGCAGAGCAGGGCGCCGTAGCCGCAGTAGTCGACGAGCGCGCCGCCGCCGTTGCGCTTGGGATCGTAGAGCCATTCGCTGAACTGCGACGAGCAGCCGAACTCCCGCGGGCCCGCGTGGCCGCCGCGATGGCTGACCTGTACCGGCTCGCCCACCGCCCCGTCGAGCGCGATCGCCAGGCCGTGCCGCAGCGCCGGGCGCCACGCCGTCGGCCAGTTCACCATCAGGGGCGCACGGCCGGCGCGGGCGGCGGTCAGCAGCGCCTGGGCCCCGGGCAGGTCGGCGGCCATCGGCTTCTCGATCATCACGGGCAGGCCGCGCTGGAGCGCGCGCACGCCCAGCTCGGCCGACGTCCGGTTGTCGGAGAAGACGAAGACGGCGTCGAGCTGGCGGCGGTCCAGGAGGCTCTCGAAGTCCGCGTGGACCGGCACGTCGCCGTAGAGGCTCTCGAAGCGCGCGCGCAGCGCGGGATCGGGCTCGGCGGCGGCGGCCAGGCGGCCCAGATCGCCGCCGCAGAGAGCGGCGAGGTTGCCCCAGACGTGATCGTGGCTGAGGCCGAGAACGCCGACGTTCAGCCGGTCCATCTCAGCGTCCACCGCCGGCCAGCCAGTCCCACGTGCGGGCGGCCAGCGTTACCGACAGCTCGACGTCCTCCTCCAGCAGGTGACCCCGGCCGGCGAGGTCGAGCGCGGCACGGCCCACGCGGGCCAGGTAGGCCTCGCGCGAGCCGTAGCGCTCCTCGATCGACGGGCGGGGATCGCCCGCGCGCTCGCGCTCCTGCCGCGTCCGCGCGAAGGGCAGGGTAGCGCCGGCGAAGTACAGGAGCTGGGCGGCCCCGCCGATGTCGGGGTGGCGGAGGTTCCAGCCCGTGTAGGCGGCCAGCGGCACGGCGACCTCCGGCAGCGCGATGCCGGCCACCTCGTTGCCGTCGTCGTCGACGGCGGAGACGAGCGCGCCGAACGGCGGCCCCTCATGCGGCGGCGTGCGGCCCAGCACCCGCCGCTCGGGGTCGGCGTCGAAATCCAGCCGAAGCGCGCGGGCGTGGTGCTCGGGGTAGCGCGCCCCGGGGATCCGCCCGAACGTCTTGGCGAGCGCCTCGGGCGGCACGGCCGTGCCGTCGTCGAGGCGGGGATGCCGGCTCGGCGGCGGCTCCACGCCCTCGGTGACCCAGCGGTCGAGATTGACGAGACAGGCGCGGAGCAAGCGGCTGTAGTTCACCGTGGATCTCAGATTCTGGGAGCGCTCCGTCCAGCCCGAGGGGTCGGCGGCGGCCACCGTGGCGTCGGAGGGCGGCCAGGTGCCCACCCCGTGCTCGGTGCCCGTGAAGTGATAGACGCGGGTGTGCGGCCCGTGGGCGACGTCGCGCTGGCCGTCGGGGTCGGTGTGGACGAGAGCGGCGTCGCCCCGGTGATACTCGGCCGAGGTGTTGGTGTAGAAGACCTTGAGCCGGCTGCCGCGCGCGTCCAGGCGGCGATGGAGCGCGTCGGTCGCCTTCGTCGCCGGGTCCGTGGTCGCCACGTCGGTGGAGGGGAAGACGTGGGCCATCATCTGCGGCCGGTCCTTGGAGTTCTGGCCGAAGCGCTGGTTGAACTCGCCCCGCATGCCGCCGGCCACGTTGGCGATGACGCCGTCGAGCGCCTCGCGCCCCTGCTCGTCGAGGTTCACGTCCCAGTACGCGAGGGTCCGCAGCAGGCGGCCGGTCTGCGAGCGCCCGTAGGCGTAGGCCCAGCGCAGCGTGCCCGCCGCGGGATTGGCCTCCGCCGCCGTGCCGTACTTGAGCCAGGACACGCTGTCGCGCAGGGCGACCAGGCTCAGGCCCAGCACGGGCGCGCCGACCGCCGTGTAGGCGACCTGGTAGAGCCGACCCTTCTCGAACCCGCCCTCCAGCCACACGTGGCGCGAGTCGGGGACGACGCGCCCGCCGGCGACGCGGGCGAAGCGCCAGCGGGCCCGCGGAATCGTCGCCGGCTTGCCGTCGAGCTGATCGCGCACGAGCAGGACGGCCCCGGGCTCCTCCAGGTCGCCGGCCGGGTGGGCGAGGTGCCCGCGGTCGGAGAGCAGGAAGTGCGGCACGGGCGCGGCCGCCTGGAGGTTCACGTAGATGCGTCCGCGCAGCGGGCGGCCGGCGGCGTCGCGCGCCTCCGGCGCGTGGAGCCGGAACAGTCCGGGCAGCTCGGGCACGTCGCACTGCCAGCCGCACGAGACCACCGTGTAGCCGCGTCGCATCAGGAAGCCGTCACCGGTGTCGATCGGCGGGTGGGGCTCGCTGTCCGGCCCGAAGACCGGGCGGGTCGCGTGATTGAAGTTGGGCACGGTCACGGTGTTGCCGCGGTTGACGACGTCGAGGATCAGCCGGCCAGTCCCGCGGGCAGGCTGCACCGGCAGCAGGATCGACACGTCGGCGGCCAGCTCGACGCGCCCGTCGCGGTTGCGGGGCGCCAGCTCGACGTCGGTGACCCGGGCGTTGGCGGGATGCGCAGGGTCGACGGCGAAGCGGAGCCGGCCCTTCAGCTCTTCGTAGGGCCCGACCTCGCCGAACGGCCGCCCCCCGGCCAGGGGGCGTCTCAGCGCGAGCTCGAAATGGGTCACCGGCATGGAGCGATGCAGACAGTGTAGCCGAGGTCGGGTAGCCTACGGGCGGGGAGGTCGGCATGAAGCTCTCGGGCAGGATCGGCCTGGTGACGGGCGCGCAGCAGGGGATCGGGCAGGCCATCGCGATCGCGCTGGCGCGCGAGGGCGCCGACGTCGCGCTCAACTTCCTCGACGACCAGGCGGCCGCCGCCCGCGCGGCGGGCGAGGTGCGCGGGCTCGGACGGCGCGCCGTCCTCGTCCAGGGGGACGTGTCCCGCCGGGCGGAGGTGGAAGCCATGGTCGCAACGGTGGTGAAGGAGCTGGGGCCGCCCGACATCGTCGTCAACAACGCGGGGGTCTTCCCGCGGGTGGCGTTCCTCGAGATGCGGGACGAGGACTGGGACCACGTCCTCGACATCAACCTCAAGGGCGGCTTCCTCTGCGCCCAGGCGGGCGCGCGGGCCATGGTCGCCGCCGGCCGCGCGGGCGCGATCGTCAACATCTCGTCCTCCGCCATCCGCGGCGATCCGCGCGGGGTCCACTACTCGGCCAGCAAGGCCGGCGTGATCGGGCTCACGCGGGCGATGGCGCTGGCGCTGGCGCCGCACGGGATCCGCGTGAACGCGATCGCCCCCGGCACGACGGACACCGCGCAGCCGCGCTACGGGAACACCGAGGAGCAGCTGGCCGCCCGCGCGCGCGACACACCGTTCGGCCGCATGGCCCGGCCCGACGAGATCGCCCGGGTGGCGGTCTTCCTGGCCGGCGAGGACGCCGGCTGGGTGACCGGCGAGGTCATCCACGTCAACGGCGGGGCTTACATGGCGTAGGCCCCCGGACTGCGGTAGTGTCTCGGGCTGTGGGAGGGCCGGCATGCACGACCTGATCGTCCGCAACGGCATGATCGTCGACGGAACGGGCTTCGCGCGCTACCGCGCCGACGTCGGCGTGAAGGACGGCCGGATCGCCGAGATCGGCCGGATCCGGGCGGCGGCCGCCGCCACCATCGACGCCGACGGCCTGTTCGTGGCCCCCGGGGTCATCGACCTGCACACGCACTACGACGCGCAGCCCTTCTGGGACCGGCTGGGCACCTCCTCCATCTGGCACGGCGTGACCACGACCCTGATCGGCAACTGCGGCCTGACGCTGGCCCCGCTGCGCCCCGAGCACCGCGAGCCGATGCTGGCCACGTTCTGCTGCGTCGAGGACCTGCCGCTGCGCTCGCTGGCCGGCGTGCTGCCGTGGACCTGGCAGACGTTCGGTGAGTACCTGGACGCGATCGACATCGGGCTCGGCCTCAACATGATGCCGCTGGTCGGCCACAACCCGCTCCGGCTGAGCGCGATGGACAAGGCCGCCTGGGACCGCGCGGCGACCGAGGACGAGACCGCCGCGATGCAGGCGCTGCTGCGCGCGGCGATGGAGGCGGGCGCCTGGGGCTGGAGCACCACCAACTCGCCGACCCACGCGGGCCCCCACGGCGAGCCGGTGCCCACCCGGCTGGCCGCAGACGCCGAGCGCGTGGCGCTGGGCCGGACGATGGCCGAGTTCAACCGCGGGATCATCGAGATCCTGCCGCCCTCGATCGCCCAGCCCGACGAGGCCGACCAGCGGCACCTCATCGAGGTCGCGCGCGTGAGCGGCCGTCCGGTCTTCTTCCTGGTCTTCGACGCCCAGTCGCGGGGCTGGGTGGAGACGGCCACGCGCGAGGGCGCCCGACTGCAGGCGCTGCTCCGCGCCATCCCCAACAATCCCCGGTTCACGCTGAGGAAGACGACCTTCTTCACCAGCCTCGACGTGTGGGACGTGCTGATGTCCAAGCCGATCGACGAGCGGCTGGCCGCGCTCGCCGATCCCGTCAGGCGCGCCGAGCTGCGGGAGGCCGCCACCAAGCGCCAGCGGCGCCGGCCGGGGGTGCCCGGGCGGTTCGTGCCGTGGGCGTCGATCATCGTCAGCCGGGCGGCGCTCGACAAGAACCGCGCGCTCGAGGGCCGGCGGCTGGCCCAGCTGGGCGAGGCGCAGGGCAAGCCCGCCGCCGACGTGATGCTCGACCTGGCGCTGGAGGAGCGGCTGGAGACCGAGTTCCAGCTGCAGACGCGGCCGCCCGAGGACGACGTCCCGCTGGCCGAGTTCGTCCACACGGGCCTGGCGCTGCCCTCGCAGTCCGACGCGGGCGCCCACCTCAACTCGAACTACTGCACGGCGGGCGAGTCGAGCTACGTCCTGGGCGAGTGGGTGCGCGGGCGCGCGCTGCTCGGCCTGGAGGACGCCGTCCGCCGCTACACGTCCCAGCCCGCCCGCATCATGGGCCTGCGCGACCGCGGGCTCGTGCGCGAGGGGATGGCGGCCGATCTCATGGTCTTCGACCTCGCCCGCATCGGCGTGCGGGAGGACGAGGTCTCGCGCGACGGACCCGGCGGCACGCCCCGCCGCGTGCAGGGGGCCGAGGGCGTGCACTACGTGATCGTCAACGGGCAGGTCGTGCTCGACCACGGCCGGCACTCGGGCGCGCTGCCCGGCCGCGTACTCCGCTCGGGGCGCTGACAAGGAGAAGGCCATGAAGACCGCGGTGAACGGGATCGACGTCAACTACACCCTGGACGGGCCGGCCGGGGCGCCGGTGGTGACGCTCAGCCACTCGCTGGCCGCCAGCGGGGCGATGTGGGAGCCGCAGCTCGAGACGCTGGCCTCCCGGTATCGCGTCCTCAACTACGACACGCGGGGGCACGGCGGCACCGACGCCCCGGCCGGCGCCTACTCGCTCGCGCAGCTGGCCGAGGACGCGCGGGCCCTGCTGCGCGCCCTCGGCATCGCGCGCACGCACTGGGTCGGGCTGTCGATGGGCGGCATGATCGGGCAGACGCTGGCGCTCGGCGCGCCCGAGCTGTTCCTGAGCCTGTCGCTGTGCGACACGTCGAGCCGGATTCCGGCCGAGGCCAGGCCCCTCTGGCAGGAGCGGATCAAGACGGCCGAGACGCAGGGGATGGAGCCGCTCGTCGAGCCCACGATCGGCCGCTGGTTCACCGCACCCTTCCGCGAGACGCGCAAGGACGTCGTCGACACGGTGCGGGCGATGATCCGCAACACCAACCCGCGCGGGTACGCCGGCTGCTGCCACGCGATCTCGGCGCTCGACCTGACCGACAGGCTCTCCGCCATCAAGATCCCGACGCTCATCGTGGTGGGGGAAGAGGACCAGGGCACGCCGGTGGCCGCCTCGCGGGCCATCCACGCCCAGATCGCCGGCTCCGAGCTGCAGATCATCAAGTCGGCCTCGCACCTGTCCAACCTCGAGCAGCCGGAGGCGTTCACGGCGGCGCTGACCACGTTCCTGGCCCGGCGGTGACCGCGACCATCGTCATCAGCCGCCTCGTCTCGGGTCCGATACCGCCCGAGGCCGCGAATCCGAGCTGGCCGAACGTGCTGCACACCCGGATCGCCGACGTCGTCATGCAGATGGGGACGCCGCCGTGGTCCCGGCGGATCATCGCCGACGAGCGACAGCTCGTCACGCTGATCGCCAGCCCGCCCGGTGGTGGCAACCGCCCGCACTGGCATCGCGAGTTCGACGAGTGGTGGGTCGTCCTCGGCGGGCGCTTGCAGTGGGAGCTGACCGGCGGCGTCGTGGTCGACGCCGCCAAGGACGACATCGTGTGGGTGCCGCGCGGCACCGTCCACCACATTCGCAACGCCGGCGCCGAGCTGTCGCTCCGCCTGGCCGTGGCGATGCCGCCCGCCAACCACTACTTCAGCCCCTGCGAGCAGTGCGGCTACACGGACGACGGCCCCCGGCAGTGGTGCGCGTGACCGCGGCCCCCGCCGCGCCGCTGAACGTCCTCGTGACGATGCCGTTCCCCGAGCCGCTGCTGGACCGGCTGCGGCGCGTATCGCCGGCCGTGCGCGTCCGCCGCGAGGACGCGCCGACCGCGGACTACTCCCGCGCCGACGTGCTCTACGCCGGCGCGCCGCCCCGCGACCTCGGGAGGGCCCCCGGCCTCAAGTGGGTCCAGCTGCACATGGCCGGCGTGGACGCCCTCGCCGAGCACCCCCTCTACACGCAGAGCGCCGTCCCGCTCACCACGACGAGCGGCGTGCACGCCGCGACCATCGCCGAGTACGCGATCACGGTGATGCTGGCCCTGGCCCACCGGGTGCCCCGGATGGTGGAGTGGAAGGCCCGCGGCGGCTGGCCGCCCGACACCCAGCGCTGGCCGCTGTTCGTGCCGAGCGAGATGCGCGGCGCGACGCTCGGCATCGTCGGCTACGGCAGCATCGGGCGCGAGCTGGCGCGCATCGCCAAGACGGCCTTCGCCATGACCGTGCTCGCGTGCAAGCGCGACCCCGCGCGCCGCCGCGACCCCGGCTGGGCGCCGCCGGGCACCGGCGACCCCGAGGGCGCGCTCCCCGACGGCTGGCTGTCGCCGCCGCAGCTGCCCGAGCTGCTGGCCCGCTCCGACGTCGTGGTCCTCTGCGCGCCGCTCACCGCCGAGACGCGTGGGCTCATCGGCGCCCACGAGCTGGACGCGATGAAGCCCTCGGCCTACCTCATCAACGTCGGCCGCGGGGCCAGCGTGGACGAGACGGCGCTGGCCCGGGCCCTGGCCGACAAGCGGATCGCCGGCGCCGCCGTCGACGTGTTCGCACAGGAGCCCCCGCCGCCCGGCCACCCGCTCTACAAGGTGGACGAGGTGATCCTGTCGCCCCACGTCTCGGGCTTCCTGCCCGGTTACGACGCGGGCTGCACGGAGCTGTTCGCCGAGAACCTCCGCCGCTACCTGGCCGGCGAGCCGCTCCTGAACCTGGTCGACCGCGCGCGCGGCTACTGACCCGCGCGTGGCGGTCGGCGCGCTCACGCCCCATCGGTACCTGAGCCTGGCGACGTTCCGGCGCAGCGGCGCCGACGTGCGGACGCCGGTCTGGTTCGCCGAGGTCGACGGGCGCCTCTACGCGTTCACGTCGGGGGACTCGGGCAAGGTCAAGCGGTTGCGCGCGTCCTCGCGGGCGCGCGTCGCACCGTGTGACGCCCGCGGACAGATCAAGGGCGCCTGGCAGGAAGCGACCGCGCGGCTCGTCGGCGATCCACAGTCGATCGCGCGGGCCCACGCGGCGCTGCGGGCCAAGTACGGCTGGCAGGTTCGCGGGCTCGACCTCGTGTCGCGCCTCACGGGCCGTCTCCACCGCCGCGCCTGGATCGAAATGACGGTCTGATCCGGCACGCCCACGGCGCTGACGCGCCATCATACCGGATGACTCTCGAGGATGGCGCTGGGCGCGCCCGTCGGCACCGCGCGCGCGAGGGCGAACCCGGCGCGGCGGAGCAGCGCCCGGTACTCGGCCTCGGTCCGCTCACGTCCGCCGCCGCCGATGAACCACACGTCGAGGAACTTGTTCGGGTCCGGCTCGTTCGGCGGTTTCGAGACACTCTCGAAGAGCAGCAGGCGGCCGTCGGCCCGTATCGCCCGGCGACAGTGTCCGAGGATCTTGAGGGCCGCCTCGTCGTCCCAGTCGTGAATGATGCGGCTGAGCAGGTAGGCGTCGCCGCCCGCAGGCACGGCGTCGAAGAAATCGCCCCCGACGACCTCGCAGCGCCCGGCGATGTCCGGGGCCCGGAGCGCGTCGGCCCCGGTGACCACGCTGGGGAGGTCGTAGAGCACTCCTCGCGTCCGCGGGCTGGCGGTGAGGATCCCCGCCAGCAGCGCGCCGTGGCCGCCCCCGACGTCGACGACGCATTCGAAGCGGGAGAAATCGTAGGCGGCGAGGACCGCCGGCAATCGCTGCGCCGACCCGGACGTCATCGCCGCCTGGAACACGGCGCCGTCCTCGGGGTGCGTCGTCGTCCACGCGAAGAACGGCTCGCCGTACAGGCGGCGGAACCCTCCGGTGCCCGTGCGGACCGACTCGTACAGGTCGCCGAGCGGGCGCCAGACGAAGTGGGCGCCCAGCATCAGCGCCCAGGCCCGGACGGATTCGGGATGATCCGCGCGCAGCTTCTCGCTCAGGTCCGTATGGCGAAAGCGTCCCTCGCTGTCCTCGGCGAACACGCCCAGCGTCGCCAGCGCGCGCAGGATGCGGTGGAGCGACGGCCCGTGGACCTGCGCCGCCTCCGCCAGCTCGTCGGCCGTCCGGGGCTCCGGCCCGAGCAGGTCGGCGATGCCGAGTCGCGCCACGACGTGGATCGACTGGACGACGAACGCGCCCGGCCAGATCAGATCCATGATTCCGGGCATCGGCGTTCTCCCGCTCCTGTGGCTCGTTTACCGCGCGGTCCCCGGCATGACCGCGACGCGTGCTACGCCGACGGGCCGTTCCCGCGGGCGCCCGCGTGGATCGCGGAGTTGCCGCGGCTCCAGGCGACGGTCTGCTTCACCCCGGTGATGCGCCAGCCCTGGGGCGTGCGGGCGAGCGTGTGGGTGTAGTGCGCCAGCGTGTCGAAGGTGTTGTCCGAGGCCCGAGCGGGGTCGAGGCGGTGGATGAGCGTGGCCGACGCGCACGTCGCCCGGTCGCCGTCGAGCGCCACCAGGTGGTTCGTGCTCAGGTGGTGGGTCTGCAGGCGTTCGAGGGCCGCGCGCCGCTGCTCCACGAACGCGTCGGCCCGCACCCGCGCGGGGCCGGTACCGCGCAGATCGCCGTAGTCGGTCTCGAGCTCGTCGGCGAAGCAGGCGCGTGCCGCCGTCCAGTCCTTGGCGTCGAGCGCCTGCGCGTAGCGCACGATCGTGTCCACGACCGCCTGCCGGTCGACGAGGCCCTGGAGGGCGTGCGGCTCCGTCACGGCTTCACCGGAAGGCGGGAATCACCTCGTGCGTGAGGATGCGGAGCGTCCGTTGCATGCGCTCCATCGGCAGCAGCCCGCCCGGGTTCAGCTCCACCACGATCCCGGTGAGCCCGAGCTCGTCGGCGATCTCGCGGAGGTGGTCCCGCAGGCCGGCAGCGGTCCCGACGGCCACGCGCGTCTGCAAGATCTCCTCGTAGCTCAGCCTCGAGACCTGATCGAACTTCGTCTGGCGCCGGTCGGCGGGGCCGGTGTCGCCGCGCCCCATGCCCGAGCGCAGCAGCTCGGCGTGGCGCTGGAAGAAGTACGTGAAGTTCTCGTACGGCTCCTCCCGCGCTTCCTTCTCGGTGGGCGCGGCGTACACCGGGATGCGCAGGCAGACGTCACCGTCGCCGGGATGGCCCGCGTCGCGCCAGGCCGCGCGGTACGCGGCGACGTGCAGCCGCAGCTCGGGCAGGTCGTGGTCGCGGAGCCCGACGAACAGCGGCAGCCCCAGGCGGGCGACGACCGCGAACGTCTCCTTGGAGTTGGCGGCCATCCGGAGCGGCGGGTGCGGCAGCTGGTAGGGTCGGGGACCGACGACGGCATTGTCGAACTGGAAGTGCCGGCCGTGGTGGCTGAAGCGCTCGCCCTTCCAGGCCTTCAGGATGATCTCGAGCGCCTCCTCGAACCGGCCCTGGCTCTCGCCGTAGGGGATGCCCAGGATGTCGTAGGCCCGCGGCGAGCCGCTGCGCCCGACCCCGAAGTCGAAGCGGCCCTCGCTGAGCTGGTCCACGGTGGCGACGTCCTGGGCGATCCGCAGCGGATGGCCGAGCGGGATGACCTGCACGGCCAGGCCCACACGCACGCGGCGGGTGCGGGCCGCGATGAAGCTCGCGATGGCGAGCGGGGAGGAGCTGGCGGACCGCGCGGGGTTGAAGTTGATCTCGCCCAGCCACACGCCGTCGAGCCCCCAGGCCTCGGCGGCCTGGGCCAGCTCCAGCGTTTCCCGGAGAGCGGCCTGGTCGGTGTCCCCCGGGTGCCGCTCCTCGAGGAAGATCCCGAAGTGCATGGTGCCCGGACAATGCCCTACTCGGCCCCGGCTGTCAAAGCGCGATGTGCTATACCCGCCCCGGGGAGGTGAGCCGGTGGCCGCGTCGGTCGTGATCGTGGGCGGCGGGTTGATGGGGCTCAGCGCGGCCTGGCACCTGCGCCGCGCCGAGCCCACCGCGCGCGTGACGGTGCTCGAGCGCTTCCGGATCGGTGCGGCGGCCTCCGGCGCCAGCGCCGCCGGCGTTCGCGCGATGGGCCGCGACCCGGCCGAGCGCGCGCTGGCGCTCGCGAGCCTGGCGCGCTGGCCCGACCTCGCCCGCGAGCTGGAGCACGAGACGGGCTACCGCCGCGGCGGCGGCCTGCGGGTCGCGCTGGACGACGCCGCGTGGCGCGACGCGCCGGCGTGGGTGGCCGGGCAGCGCGCCGACCGCGTGCCCCTCGAGGTGGTGGACGCGGCAGCAGCCAAGCGCCTGGCGCCCGGCCTCACACCGGGCGTCCTCGGCGGCGTGTACTGCGCCATCGACGGTCAGGCCGAGGCGATGATGACCGTCGATGCGTTTGCGGCCGCCGCGCGCCGCCGGGGTGCGCGTCTCGAGGAGGGCGTGGGCGCCGAGGCATTGGTCGTGGAGCGCGGCCGGGTCGTGGCGGTCGCCGTGTCCGACGGCACGCGCAGGCCGAGTGACGTGGCGATCGTGGCCGCCGGTGCGTGGAGTCCCGGGCTCCTGGCCGGGCTCGGCGTGCGGCCGCCGTTCGAGACCCGCGCGCTGCAGATGCTGCTGACCGACCCCGCGCCGGGTAGCCTGTCGCCGGTCGTCAGCGCCTTCGACCGCAAGCTCAGCTTCAAGCAGCTCGCCGGCGGCGCCTACCTGATCGGCGGCGGCTGGCCGGCCGACATCCCCGACGAGCCGGCCAACCGGTGGACGCTCCGCGACGACGGCGTGCAGGGGAGCCTCGCCACGGCGCGCGAAGTC
Organism: Candidatus Methylomirabilota bacterium; assembly: GCA_035762565.1. GTDB lineage: Bacteria > Methylomirabilota > Methylomirabilia > Rokubacteriales > CSP1-6 > AR5. The sequence goes on from DASTOJ010000120.1 coordinate 12,722, forward strand.
TACCCCGCGGTCGCCGACGTCAAGGTCGCCCAGGCCTGGGCCGGGCTGGAAGCCTTCACGCCCGACGGTCTGCCGGTGCTGGGTCCGATCGCCGGACTCCACAACCTGCTGGTCGCCGCCGGCTTCTGCGGCCACGGGTTCGCCCTCTCTCCCATGGTCGGCGACGTCCTCACCCGGCTGGCGCTCGGCCTCGATGCGCATCCCGGGCTGTGGCGGAGCCTGAGCGCCGACCGGTTCCAAGGAGGCTCGTGATGCTCCAGATCTTCGCGCTCAGCGGCGGTTACCTCGAACTGCCGCGCGAGAGCATGATCTGCGACGCCTCGCCGTCGCGGTGGACCGTGCCGATCGAGTGCTTCCTGGTCGCTCATCCGCGCGGCCGGCTCCTGTTCGACACGGGGCTGAACTGCGAGACGATGACGAACATGCTGGGCCGGTACGGGCCTGAACGCGCCCGGCGCTTCGGCGTGCACTCGAAGCCCGGCGACGACGTCGTCAGCCAGCTGGCCCTGCTGGGCCTGGCCCCGGCCGACGTGAGGTACGTCGCCAACTCCCACTGGCACTTCGACCACTGCGGCGCCAACGCGTCCTTCCCGGACGTGCCCATCCTGGTGCAGCAGCGAGAAATGGACGCCGCGCGCTCGCCCGAGGTGCTGGCCCGGGGTCGTTACCGGCCGAGCCTGCCGGACTACGACCATCCGCTGCGCTACCAGGCGATCGACGGCGAGCACGACGTGTTCGGCGACGGCTCGGTCGTGCTGATCCCGACCTACGGCCACACGCCGGGCCACCAGTCGCTGCTGGTCCGCCCCGACCACGGCCCGCGGATCGTCCTCACCGCGGACGCCTGCTACACGCGGGAGAACATGGACCGCGACGTCCTGCCCACCGTCGTCTGGGACGAGGCCGAGATGGCCCACGCGCTGCGCCGGCTGCGAGATCTTCGCGACAAGCAAGGCGCCACCACGCTGTACGGCCACGACCCCGAGCAGTGGAGCGCGCTCACGCGAGCGCCCACGTCGCTCGTCTGAGGTCGAGGACGCGATGGATCGGCGGGCCTTCATCGTCGGCGGGATCGCGGTCCTCGCCCCGCCGTTGCACGCCGAGGCGCAGCCAGCGGGAAAGGTGCCGCGTCTCGGCGTGCTGTCGCCCGGGACTGTACCTCGGTACGACGACGCGTTTCGACAGGGATTGCGGGACCTCGGCTACATCGAGGGAAAGAACATCCTCGTCGAGTACCGGGCGACCAGAGGGGACATGTCCAGGGCCCCGCAGCTCGCCGCCGAGCTGGTCGGCCTGAACGTTGACGTCATCTTCGCAGCGGTGCAAGCCGAGGCACGGGCCGCCGACGAGGCGGCTCGCAACGCCGGGCGGACGATTCCCATCGTGTTCGGGCCGGTGGGTGATCCGGTCGAGGACGGGCTGGTGGCCAGTCTGGCGCGGCCGGGCGGGACGATGACCGGGCTTCAGTTGCTCGACCCGGCGTTCCTGGCGAAGCAGCTGCAGATCCTCAAGGAGGCGGTCCCACGGATCACTCGCGTGGCCTGGCTGGACACCCCGGGGCTCCGCTCGTCGCGCTACGCCAGCACAGCCGAGCAAGCCTTTGACGCAGCGGCGAAGGCCCTCGGCATCCAGCGTGAGCCCGTGACGATGAATGCGCCCGCGGACGTCGACGCAGCCCTGGCCCAGGCGGCCCGGAGCCAGCCCGATGCTCTGCTGGTGGTGATCACTCCCATCGCACTCGCCGCCCGTCGCCGCATCATCGAGTTCGCGGCAAGGCAGCGGCTGCCTGCTATGTATGGCGACGCGGTGTTCGTGGAGGACGGCGGGTTGATGTTCTACGGCACCAGCTTCGCCAGCTCCTACCGGCGCGCGGCCGTCTACGTGGATCGGATCCTGAAGGGCGCCAGGCCCGCCGAATTGCCGGTCGAGCAACCCACGAAGTTCGAGCTCGTCATCAACGTCAAGACCGCCAAGGCGCTCAGCCTGACGATCCCGCCCTCGCTGCTGCTGCGCGCGGATCAGATTATCGAGTGAACATGGCCGCCCGAGGCGCGTCACGTCGCCCGGCGGGTGCCCCCGTAGGCCTCGCTGGGACCGATCTTGCTGTCGGCGAAGATCAGCTTCGCGCGCTTGTCGGTGACGGCCGACCAGTTCGCCAGCGCGGTCGGGCTCCACTCGGCGTCCGGCCGCGGCTCGTCGTCGAAGTTGCCGTAGGTGTCGGTACCGCGCACCAGCAGGGCCGACTGGCGCACCCGGGGCGGCTTGGCCCAGGTCGGCAGCATCTCCACCAGGAGCAGGAAGCGGCGGTCGGGGCCGAAGTTGGTCCCCGAGCCGTGGACGAGCGAGTTGTCGAACATCGCCATCTCGCCCGGCTGCAGCGCGAAGTCGACAGCCCCGGACTCGTCGAACGCGTCGGTGATGAACTGGCCGCGGGCCAGGATGCTGCGAGGGTCGTCGCTCTCCTCGTGCTCGAGAATCCCCCACGTGTGCGAGCCGGGCACGCCGCGCAGGCAGCCCTGGGTGGGACCGCAGTCCGACAGCGCCAGCGCGCCGAGCACGACCGGCGTGGCGGCGCCGTAGGCGGAGTCCTGGTGCCAGCCGGCGAACGTCTCGCCGTCGTCCTTCTTCACGCGCCAGGCCATGCTCCAGCAGCGGAGGTCGGGGCCGATCAGGTCCTCGAAGATGTCCAGGATGTACGGGTCCTCGGCGATCTCCAGCACCCACGGGCAGAGCAGGTGGGACTTGGTCTTCATCTTCTTGATGTCGGGCACGCGCGCCTCCAGCGCCTCGAACTTCCGTCGATACTGCCGGGCCCGCTCGGCGCTCATCGCCCGGACCGGGTGGAGGCAGCCGTCGCGCTGGAACGTCTTGACCTGGGCGTCCGTCAGTACCTTGGGCATGGGCTCACGCCTCCGCTTCGACGAGGATCGGGGTGTCCTGCGCGGGCTTGTAGCCCATGTGGGCCGGGAACTCGGGACTCAGCGGCCAGGGCCGGGGAAACTTCAGCCACAGGCGCAGCATGTGACGCTTCTGGTGCGGCTCGGGGCCGTCGACGAAGCCCGTCCGCGAGTGCAGGATCGTGTAGTTGTTGATGAACTGGATGTCGCCGGGCTGCAGATCCATGTCCAGGCGCAGGTCGGCGCGGCGCGTCTGCCCGTCCAGGTGGTCGAGTGCCGCCTGCTCGACGGTCGTCAGCGGAACCTCGCGCTTGACCGCGCCCGCGTTGATCTGGTTGCGGATGTAGCGCGCGCTCACCTGGCCGTCGCGGTAGCCGAACACCGGGATCGGCCGGTCCGACACCCCGCGCTCGGTCAGCGCGGCCTCGCGGCGGATGTAGTAGAAGCCGTTGTAGAGCAGCCCGAGGTACTCGGGATGGCTCGCCAGGATCTCGTTGTGCACGGTGACGGAGCTGACGATGCTGCTCAGCCCGCCCTCCCGCGACCGCCGCAGGCAGAGCAGGCCCACCATGTCGCCGGCGTCGGTGTGGTAAGGCAGGTAGGCGTTGGTCTCGTAGCCACGCACGTCGATGTTGCCGTACGTGCGACCGTGGTCGTAGACGTGGCCCAGCAGGTCGCCCTGGGGGTTCTGGTAGAGCGGCCGGCCCAGCCAGCGGCCCATGCCCCAGAAGATCAGGCCGACGTCGTCGTCGCTGTAGCGGGCCACGGGCAGGCCGCGCAGGACGAGGAACCCGCGACCGTCGTACATCTCGGCCAGCGCCGCCTCCAGCGTCGGCCGCAGCACGGTGAGGGGGAAATGGTCGCGATCGATCTCGGCCAGCGGGCGGCCGCGGGTCCGCGCCGCCGCCAGCGCGCGGTCGAGGTCGGCGATCTCCGCGCTGCTCAGCGTGACGATCCACGAGGGATCGCCGGCCAGGTCGGCGCCCCGCCAGGCCTTCGGTCCCGTGATCGGCGTCGTTCGGATCAGGTCCATGCGTACGGTCTCCTGGGTGCGTCGGGTCACGGCAGTCACACTTTGGGGTCGAGGGCGTCGCGCAGGGCGTCGCCGAGGACGTTCAGCGACATCACGATACCGAAGATCATCAGCCCGGGGTAGATCGCCATCCAGGGGGCCTGGACGAGGTAGCGCTGGGCGGCGTTGAGCATGCTGCCCCACGAGGGGGCCGGCGGCTGCTGGCCCAGGCCGAGGAACGACAGGCTGGCCTCGGCGATGATGGCCGCCGCCACCGTCAGGCTCGACTGGATGAGCAGGGGCGGCACCATGTTGGGCAGCACGTGGCGCACGCCGATCCGCAGGCGCGAGCAGCCGAGCGAGCGCGCCGACTCGACGTAGTCCTCGGTCGTGATCGCCATCGCGGTGCCGCGGGCCAGGCGCAGGAAGGTCGGCAGGGCGGCGATGCCGATGGCGATCATGGCGTTGGTCAGGCTGGGGCCGAGGAACGCCGCCAGCGCGATGGCCACGATCAGGAACGGGATGGCCAGCATCGCGTCGGTGATCCGCATGATCAGGCCGTCGAGCCAGCCGCCGGTGCACCCGGACAGCAGTCCCAGGGGGATGCTGGCCGCCAGCGCGATCGTGACCGGGATGACGCCGGCCAGCAGCGACGCCCGCGCGCCCCAGACGAGGCGCGAGAGCACGTCGCGGCCGACCTCGTCGGTGCCGAGCCGGTAGGTCTCCGACGGCGCCTTGCGGACCGCCCGGAAGTCCTGCTTGATCGGGTCGTGGGGCGCCACCTGCGGCGCGGCCACGGCGACGGCGATGAACGCCGCCACGACCGCCATGGCGATCAGCGCCGGTGGCCGGCTGAACAGCCGCCGCAGCACGCGTGAGCGCGGCGCCTCGCCCGTCACCGGCAGCGCCAGCACGACGCCGGTTTCGTTCACGGGCTCGCCTCGCCGCCGAGCGCCTCGGCTCGCACGGCCAGCCTCACAGGCGTCCCTCGGCCACCCTCACGCGCCCCTCAGCCGCGGATTGGCCAGGAAATACAGGATGTCGGCGACGAGGTTCAGGAACACGTACAGCCCGGCCGAGACCAGCACCACGCCCTGCACGACCGCGTAGTCGCGGTTGAACACGCCGTCCACCAGCAGCTTGCCGAAGCCGGGGATGGCGAAGATCTGCTCGGTGAGCACGGCGCCCGAGAGCAGGCGCCCGAACTCGATGGCGCCCAGCGTGATGACGGGGATGAGCGCGTTGCGCAGGGCGTGCTTGAGCACCACCATCCGCTCGGGCACGCTCTTGGCCCGCGCGGTGCGCACGTAGTCGGCGCTGAGCACCTGGAGCATGGCGCCGCGCGTGTGGCGCATCATCACGCCGGCCACGCCGGTGCCGAGCACGAACGCGGGCATCAGGATCGTCGTCAGGTTGCGGCCGAGGTCCTCCCAGGGCGCCACGTAGCCGGAGGCCGGCAGCCAGCCGAGCCGGACCGCGAACAGCAGGATGAGCATGATGCCGAGCCAGAAGTGGGGTACCGACAGGCCCGAGAGCGCGACGGCGTTGGCGGCGACGTCCACAGCGGTGCCCTTGCGGGCCGCGGAGACGACGCCGGCCGGGATGCCGATCACCAGCGCGATCAGCATCGAGGCGACGGCCAGCTCGACGGTCACCGGCAGCTTGGAGGCCAGCAGCTCGGTCACGGGAATCCGGTTGCGCAGCGACTCGCCGAGATCGCCGCGCAGCACCTTGCCCATCCAGATCGCGTACTGCACCACCATGGGCTGGTCGAGGTGGTACTTGGCGCGGATGCCGGCGATGGCCACCGGGTCGCTCTCCTCCCCGGCCAGCGCGATGGCGGCGTCGCCGGGCAGCAGCTTCTGCAGCGAGAAGATCAGCACCGACACGAAGAACAGCGTCGGCAGCAGTACGGCCACCCGCTGCGCGACGTAGGCGCCGAGCTGCATCAGTTCAGCTTCAGCCCCCGCAGCCGGATGATGCCGTCGGGGTGGGGCGTGAAGCCGGTGATCCGCGCGCTGTAGCCGGTGAAGACCCGGCGGTGCCAGAGGTGCAGGCGCGGCAGGTCGCGCAGCAGGTGCTCGGTGGCCGCGTCGTAGAGCTTCTTGCGCTCGGCCGGGTCGGGCGTCTGGCGCGCCTTCGTCACCAGCGCGTCGAACTCCGCGTTGCAATACCGCGGGTCGTTCTGGGCGCCCTTGCAGGTGTTGTGGGTGAAGACGTTGCCGTCGGGATCGGGGCGGCCGCTCCAGAAGGTGAAGTACGCCTCGAACTCACCCTTGCGGCCGTTGGTCAGCATCGTGACGTTCTCCTGCGTCTGGATCGTCATCGTGATCCCGGCCTCGGCCAGCATGGCCTGGATGATCTGGGCGGCCTCCTGCCGGTCGCGCTCGGGCGGCACGATCAGCGTGAAGGCGAGGTTCGGCTGCCCCGCCTCCTTCAGGAGCTGGCGCGCCTTCGCGACGTCGCGCTTGCGGACAGGGAGCCTGGCGTTGTAGTACGCATTGGTCGGGGCCACCCACTGGTTGCCCGCGATGTATTCGTTGTTGAACACGGTCTGGATCAGCACCTCGCGGTCGATGGCGAGGTCGATCGCCTGGCGCACCCGCACGTCGCCCAGCGTCTTCGACTTCGGCCCGTTGTTCACGTTCATCGGGATCATCTGGTAGCCCAGCTCCGGCACGCCCGCTACCTTGAGCCGGCTGTCGCCCCGGATCTGCGGCAGGTCGGTGGGCGAGGCGCGCTCGATCATGTGCAGGTCGCCCGAGCGCAGGCTCGCCAACCGGGCGGTGGAGTCGAGGATCGGCACGAACTCCACCCGGTCGATGTGGATGCTGCCCTTGTCCCAGTGGCCGGCGAACCGCTCGAACACCATCTTGCCCTGGGCCACGCGCTCCACGAACCGGTAGGGGCCCGCACACACCGGGCGCGTGCCGAACCTGTCTCCCAGCTCCTTGGCCGCCTTGGGCGAGACCATCATGCCGGCGCGGTCGGTCAGCGCCGCCAGCAGTGGCACCAGCGGCTGCGACAGGTTCAGGCGCACGGTCGTGTCGTTGAGGACGTCCACACCGGCGATCTGGCCGATCTCGGGCTTGCGGAACGAGCCCGCCGTGTTGATGTGCCGCTCGATGTTGAACTTCACCGCCTCGGCGTTGAACGGCTCGCCGTCGTGGAACTTCACGCCCGGGCGGAGCTTGAGGACGACCGAGCGCTGATCGGGCGCCCACTCGTAGCCGAGGGCGAGCTGGGGCACGATCTTGAGGTCCGGCGTGACGTCGAAGAGCTTGTCGCAGACGGCGGCGAAGACGAGCCGGCCGGTGTAGGCTCGGCTGATGGTCGGGTCGAGGGCGTCGGGGTCGTCGTTGAGCCCGATGCGGAGCACGCTCTGCGCCCCGGCGGGGCCGGCGGCAAGCAGCGCGAGCGCGAGCGTGAGGGTGACCAGGCGCGTGGGACTCATGGACGAGGCTCCTCCTCCTTCGGGTTCAGGGTGGCGAGGCCGTCGACGGCCACGGCGCCCTCGCCGTGGCGGCGCACGATGAGCGGGTTCACTTCCAGGTCGGCGAGCCGCCCGCTCAGGTCGGCGGCCAGCCACGACACCCGGACCAGGGCGTCGGCGACGGCCGCCACGTCGAGCGGCGGGCGGCCGCGGGCGCCGGTGAGCAGCGGCGAGGCGCGCAGGCCCGCAAGCATCGCGCGGGCCCGCTCGGCGCTGACTGGCGCCGGCGCCAGGGTGACGTCGCGCAGGATCTCGACCGCGAGGCCGCCGAGGCCCACCATGACGACGGCGCCGAAGTGGGGGTCCCGGCGGGCGCCCACGATCACCTCCGCCTCGCCGCGGATCATCGGCTGGACCGAGAAGCCTTCCAGCCCGGCCTCGAGGCCGGCGCGGCGCAGCGTCTCGAGCATCTCGCGCGCCGCCGCGGTCACCGCGTCCGCCGAGACCAGTCCCAGGCGCACGGCCCCCACGTCGCTCTTGTGCACGATGCGACGCGAGACGGCCTTGAGCGCGACCGGGAAGCCGAGCGCGGTGGCGGCGGTCGCCGCAGCCGCCGGCGTGGCCGCCGTCCGCGCAGGCGCCACCTCGACGCCGTAACCGACCAGCAGTCGCTTGACCTCGCCCTCGGTCAGCGCGCCTTCGGGCAGGACGAGCGCGCGGCCGTCGGGCAGGCCGGGCGGCCGGGTCGCGGGCGACGGCGGCACCGCGCGGAGCGCGTCGTGCTCGGCCACGAGCGCGAGCACGCGCAGGGCGTCCTCGGTGCGGTCGAAGTAGAACTGCCCCAGCTCGCGCAGCGCCCGCCGTGGCGCCTCGGCGGCCGTACCCGGCGTGAGCGCGATCATCACCGGCTTGTCGGCGGCCAGCGCGGCCTGCCCGATCAGCCGGGTGCGGTTGGCGAAGAACGGCATCGACGTGAGGATGACCAGCCCGTACGCGGTGCCTGGGTCCTGGAAGAGCGCGCCCGCCACGTCGCCGGCGATCTCGACGTCCTCGGGCGGGCGGCGGCCCCCGAGGTCGACCGGGTTGTCGGCCTGGGGCGGTAGCAGAAGCTCGCCGAGCCGCGCGCGCGTGGCCGGCGTGAGCGCGGCCAGGGGAACCCCCAGCTCGCTCACCCGGTCGGAGGCGATCCCGCAGCCGCCGCCCGACGACGACAGGATCGCGACGCCGCCGCGGCGCGGGGCGCGGTGGCGGGTGAGGAAGCGGGCCGCGCGGACCATGTCGTCGGGATCGCGGGCCAGCACCGCGCCCTCCTCGCGACACACGGCCTCGAAGACCTCGAAGGCGCCGGCGAGGCTGGCCGTGTGCGAGCGCGCCGATTTCACGCCGGCCTCCGTGCGCCCGGTCTTCACGACGAGGACCGGCTTGCCGGCGCGGCGCGCGGCGGCCAGGCCGCGCCGGAAGCGCCCGCCGTCGAGCAGGCCCTCGACGTACACGCAGATCGCCTCGGTCTCGGGCTCGCCGACCATGTGGTCGAGGAAGTCGCAGATCTCGAGATCGACCTGGTTGCCGAGCGACACGCCGTAGCGGAACCCGATCCCGTCGGCGGCGGCCCGGTCGACGATCGACACCATCAGCGCCCCGCTCTGGCTGACGAGGGCGATCCCGCCGTCCAGCAGCCGGTCGGTGTCGAGGACGACCGACGAGCAGAGTGCGAGCCGGTGATGCGGTACGACGAAACCCATGCAGTTCGGCCCCACCAGGCGCGTGCCGGACTCCCGGGCGATCGCGACCAGATCGGCCTGGCGGTCGGCGCCGTCGGCCCCCGCCTCGGCGAAGCCGGTCGAGATGATGACGCAGCAGCCGACGCCGGCCGCCGCCGCCTCGCGCACCGTCGCCACCAGCGAGGCGCCCGGCACCGCGAGGATCGCCACGTCGGGGGGCGAGGGCGCCGCCGCGATGGCGGGATAAGCGCGGCGGCCGAGGACCTCGTCGCGCCGGGGGTTGATCGGCAGGATGTCGCCCGCGAAGCCGTGGCGCACCAGGAAGTGCATGATGCGCCCGCCGAACTTGTCCTTGCTGTCGGAGGCGCCGAAGACCGCGACCGAGCGCGGGTGCAGGATGCGCTCGACCTCCACGCGGGGACGGGCCCGCGGGCCGTTGACGAGCGCGGCGTGGAGCGGGCTGGTCATCCTCAGGGACGAATCGTGTCGTACGCCATGTGCGGCCGATCCTCGCGTGGTGGTGCTCTCAGAGGGAGACTCGTACGCGTTCCGCACTATATCGCAGCGAGGGTGCGAGGTACACTCTGGACGTCGGCGGCGCGGGTAGACAGCCGACGACGGAGGTCAGCCATGAAGAAGCTCCTGGCCGCGGCGGCGCTCGGGACGACACTGATCGGAGCTTCCCCGGCCCTGTCGCACGCCAGCGCCGCGGTGGACGCGGCGCTGGCGCTGGGCGCGTTCGCGGTGTTCAACCAGCTCTTCCTGGCGCCGTTCTGGGCTCGACCCGTGTACGCGGCGCCGGCCCCCGTGACGTACACGACGCCGGCGCCGGTGTACGCGCCCGGCCCCGCCACCTACTACCCGGCGTCACCGAGGCCCCCGCTGGTCAACCGCGAGGTCGTGTACCCCCACGGGCGTTACGTGCTCACCGGCGACGGCGTGACCGTCGCCTACCAGTGGTTCTGGGTCCCCAACCCGCCCGCCGGCGCCCCACCCCCACCGCCGAGGTAAGCGCGGCGATTCAGCACGACCGAGGACATCGGCGCTCCCCCACCTCGGCGCCCGCGGTCAGATCAGTGCGACCAGCGGTAGCCAGGGCCGCGGTGGTAGCCGCCGTGGTAGTAGCCACCCCGATTGTAATAGTGCGGGCGGCGCGGAGCCACGATGACCGGGTGCGGCGCGACGACGACGGGCGCTCCGACGAAAGGTCCCGGGACGGGCGCCAGGATGCAGCCCGATGTCCCGATGGCAATGGCCGAGGCCAGAATGAGACCGGCTCCCAGGCGGCGAACGGCTCCGGCTCGCATCATCGAAGTGGTCCTCCCACTCCTGTGACGCGACCGGAGCCCCCTCTATTCCGTGAGCCGGGCCGCGGCGGTCAGGCGGCCGGCGCGAACTTCTGGAACGTGTGGCAGTCGGCCGGGGCGTGGCCGCGGCTCACCGCGAACGTCCACGTCACCTCCGCCACGTAGATCGCGCCCTTCGAGTCGACGGCGATGCCGTGCGGGGCCGCGAAGCTGCCGGGCGCGGTGGCCTCCGGCGTGCCCCAGCGCGTCAGCACACGCCCGTCCCGGTCGTAGACGCTGACCCGGCCGTAGCGTGGCACCCCGATCGGGCCGTGGCGCTGCGAGGTCTGCCCCTGGTGCCACCAGAGCTCCGAGACATACGCGCGGCCCTGCGCGTCGAACACGATGTGCGTGGGGCGCTGCGTGTCCGTCCACTCGGCGAGGTACTCGCCGTCGGGGCTGAAGATCTGGATTCGGTCGCTCTCGCGGTCGCAGACGAACACGCGGCCGTCGGCGGCAACGGCGATGCCGTGGGGCAGGTGGAACTGGCCGGGCCCGTTGCCGGCCACGCCCCACGAGCGCTTCAGCGTGCCCGTGGCCGAGAACTGGTGCACGCGGCAGTTGCCGTAACCGTCCGAGACGTAGAGATCGCCCCGGGGCCCGATGGCCAGGTTCGTCGGACGGTTGAAGGGCCCGCCCGGCCGCGGGATGTTGATCGAGTCCTTGCCGTCGTACCCGGTGTCGGACGGCGTGTTCAGCGTCCCCAGCGTCATCAGCAGCTTGCCGGTCGGCGTGAACTGCCGCACCGTGTGGTTGCCGTCGTCCGTGGCGTAGACGGTGCCGTCGGGGCCGATGGTGATGCCGTGCGTGCGGTAGGTGAACTCGCCCTCGCCCCACGAGGCGAGGAACATCCCTTTCTGGTCGTACACGATGATCGGATGGTCGCCACGGCAGATGAGGAAGACGCGGTCCTCGCCGTCCACCGCCACGCCGGCCACGTCGCGGTGCTCCCAGCCCGCCGGCAGCTGCTCCCAGCCCTCGACGACGTCGTAGCGCATCGCGATTACCCTCGGCCGACGAACGGCATCTTCGTGGCCATCACGGTGAGGAACAGCACGTTGGCGTCCAGGGGCAGGCTGGCCATGTACACGATGGCCTTCGCCACGTTGTCGACGTCCATGACGGGCTCGATCTCGACCGCGCCGTGGGCCTGCGGCACGCCCTTCTTCATGCGCTGGGTCATCGGGGTTTCGGCGTTGCCGATGTCGATCTGGCCGACGGCGATGTCGTACTTGCGGCCGTCGAGCGAGCTGGCCCTGGTGAGGCCGGTGACCGCGTGCTTGGTCGAGGTGTAGGGCGAGGAGTTGGGACGCGGCGCGTGGGCGGAGATGGAGCCGTTGTTGATGATGCGCCCGCCGCGCGGCGTCTGGCCCTTCATGATCTTGAACGCCTCCTGCGTGCACAGGAAGACGCCCGTGAGGTTCGCGTCGACGACCGCCTTCCACTGCTCGTAGGTCAGGTCCTCGAGCGGCACCGGCGGCGCGCCCGACCCCGCGTTGTTGAAGAGCAGGTCGAGCCGGCCGAACGCCTCCTTGGTCCGCGCGAACAGCGCCCGGACCGAGGCCGGATCGCCGACGTCGGTGGGCACGACCAGGGTCGGCGAGCCGGAGGCCCGCCCTTCCTGCGCCGTGGCCTCCAAGGCGTCCTTGCGGCGGCCGGCCAGGGCGACCGCGTAGCCTTCCGTCAGGAGCGCCAGGGCGGCGGCCTTGCCGATTCCACTGCCGGCACCGGTGACGACCGCGACTTTGCTGGGTGAGGCCATCGTCAAATCCACCTTTCTCGGGTTCAGCGGAAGTGCGGCAGGACCTCACGCGCGAACAGCTCCATCGAGCGCCGCACCTGGGCCTGGGGGAGACCACCGAAGTTCATCCAGCAGAGCACCTCGCCGACGCCGAGGTCGCGCATCTCCTCGATCTTGCGCGCCACCGTGTCGGGGGAGCCGACCGCGAGCGTCTCGGCCACCAGCTGCTCCCACGTGATGTGCGCGAGGCGCTCGGCGGCGGCCCGAAAGCCGGGCTGCAGCAGCGGATGCACGCGCTCGATGTCGTCGGGGATGAGGAACCGCCGCAGCGCCTCCTGGTACCACATCTCGGCGTCCTTGGACTCCGCCCGGGCCTGCGCGTCGCTGGCGGCCACGTAGATGTGGCGCGACACGCCCCAGCGGCCGAGCAGGCCGGCGATCTCCGCGTCGCTGCGACCGGCCTTGCGGCACGCCTTCACGTAGGTGTCACGCTGCTGCACGAGCGGGTCGAGGGGCCCGCGCAGGACCGAGTTGAGCATCGGCAGCCCCCGCAGGGCGGTGGCCTCGATCGTGTCGGGGCTGACGCACACGACGTAGAGCGGCGGGTGCGGCTGCTGCAGGGGCTTGGGAATGACGCGGATCTCGGGGATCGTGAAGTGCCGGCCCTCGAACGCGAAGCGCTCCTTCGTCCAGGCCCGCACCATGATCTCCAGCGCCTCCTCGAAGCGCTCGCGATTCTCGATCTGGGGTACCCGGTAGCCCTCGAACTCCACGGGCCGGTTGCCGCGCCCGACTCCGACGTCCAGCCGGCCGCCGCTCAGGATGTCCACCATCGCCAGCTCCTCGGCGAGGCGGACCGGGTCGTGGAAGGGCAGGATGGCGGCCGCCAGCCCGATCCGCACGCGCCGGGTCCGCATGGCGGCGGCCGCGGCCAGCACGGCCGGGGAGACCGACAGGCCGTACTCGATGAAGTGGTGCTCGGTCAGCCAGATGCTGTCGAAGCCCAGCTCCTCGGTCCACGCCATCTGCTCGATCTCGCGCTGGACGACCTCGGGGTGCGTGAGCGAGGGGGGGGCCTGGAAGAAGTAGTAGGTGCCGAAGCGCATGGCGAGGGTGACTGTACCCCAACCGGATGCCGTCGGGGTATGCTTGAATACAGTTGACGCCAGGTTCGTCAAAAGGCGTCGGAGGGTGCCATGAGAAAGCTGGTATCGGCGTCACTCCTCGCGGTGACGCTGCTTCTCATCCTGGCAGCACCGATCGAGGCCGGCGGCCGGCGTGGCCACTGGCACGGCGGCCATCGGCACGGCGGGGCCCGGGTCTTCGTCGGCGTGGGGCCGGCCTTCTGGTACGGAGCGTACCCGTACCCGTACTGGTATTACCCGCCGCCCTACTACGTGTACACCCCGCCCCCGGTCGTCGTGCAAGAGCCGCCGGTCTACATCCAGCAGCAACCGGCCCCGGCGACTCCGCCCGCGGCCGAGTCGTACTGGTACTACTGCCCCGGGGCGCGGGAGTACTACCCGCGTGTGCCCACGTGCTCCGAAGCGTGGATCAAGGTTCCGCCGAGGCAGGAATAGCCATGACGAAGACAGGCGCCGTCGCCGTATGCCTGGCCGCGGGGGTGCTCGCGACGGGGTGCGCCACGATTCCGTCGGGCCCGAGCGTCATGGTGCTGCCCGGCACCGGGAAGCCGTTCAACCAGTTCCAGGTCGATGACGCCTCGTGCCGCCAGTTCGCGGCCCAGCAGGCGGGGACCACGACCGAGCGGGCCGGAGTGGACAACACGGTCGCCGGGGCGGCCATCGGCACGCTGCTCGGCGCGGCCGCCGGGGCGGCCATCGGCGCGGTGGCCGGCAGCCCGGCGACGGGCGCGGCGGTCGGCGCCGGGGTCGGACTGCTCGGCGGCACCGCCGTGGGAACCGGCAACGCCCAGACCGCGCAGGTGTCGGTGCAGCGCCGCTACGACGCGGCCTACGTACAGTGCATGTACGCCAAGGGCAACCAGGTCCCGGTCGCGCGGGGCTCGCAACTCCCTTACACCCAGTCCGGCGTGGCGCCACCGCCACCACCACCGCCGCCGGCCGCTACACCGCCCCCGCCACCGCCGGCCGGCACACCACCGCCGCCGCCCGGACCTCCGCCGCCGCCACCGCCATCGAGCCGCTAGGCTCGGGCCGCTAGGGGCCCCCGCAGCAAGCGTCCCGGCAGCGCACCGGTGTGCTTGCCGTCGCGCAGCAGCACCTGACCGTTGACCACCGTGGCTGCGATCCCGCGGCAGCGCTGCGTCAGCCGCTTGGCCCCGGCGGGCAGGTCGTGGGCGACCTCCGGCATCTCGGCCGCGATCGCGTCGGGGTCGAAGACCACGAAGTCGGCCGCCATCCCCTCACGGATGAGCCCGCGGTCGGCGAACCCCCACTGCGTGGCCGGCACGAGCGTGAGCATCCGGACGGCCTCCTCGAGTGTGAAGGCCTGGCGCTCCCGCACCCAGTACGCGAGCAGGTGCGTCTGCAGCGAGGAGTCCATCAGCTGCGAGACGTGGGCGCCGGAGTCGGAGAAGGTGACCACGGCGCGCGGCAGCCGCATCAGGTCCAGCGCGATGTCCTGGTCCTCGTTGGCGATCGGCTGCAGGAAGAAGACGTTGAACCCCGTCTCCAGCCCGAGGTCGATCATGGCCTCCACGGGATCGCAGTTGCGGGCCCGGGCGACCTCCGCCACCGACCGGTGCGCGCCGTGCACGCTCTCCATCACGAACAGGCGGTCGAAGACGGCCGGCCGCGGCTCGGCACCCCGTGGCGGCGCGTCGAAGCGCGCGCGGGCCGCCTCCACCAGCTTCGCCCGGAGCGCGGGGTCGCGGAACCTGAGCGCCTGCTCGGCCAGCGGCAGCGCGCGGACCTCCCTCCACACCGGAAGCTTGTCGAACGACAGCTGCGTCCGGAAGGACAGGACTGCCGAGAGGGCCCGGCTGTGCACCTGGGCGAACATGCGCCCGCCGGCCGCCGCCGTCTCGTCCAGCAGGCTCACGTAATCCTTGTAGACCTCGGGCGCATCCTTGCGACTGAACAGGCCGAACGTGATGGGGCGCCCGGTCTCGACGGCCAGGTCTCGCAGGCGGACGTGGTAGTCGCGCCGCAGCCGCGGATCGTCCTGGCTGCTGCGGTCGAAGCTCTCGCCGGCCAGCTCGAAGATGCCCGCGTTGAGGTCGCTCATGACGCCGACGAGGCGCCGCACCTCGTCCCAGGTGGCCATGCGGCTGGCCACCGGCCGGCGGTCGGGGGTCTCGTGGCTGACCGAGCGGGAGGTCGTGAAGCCCATGGCGCCGGCCTGGATGGCGTCGCGCAGCTCGGCCTCCATCGCCCGGAGGTCGTCCTCGGTGGCGGCGCCGTCGAAGGCGCGCTCGCCCATCACGTAGGTGCGCAGGGCGGAGTGGCCGAGGTAGCCGGAGTAGTTGATGCCCTTGGGCAGCCGCTCGAGAGTGTCGAGGTACTCGCGGAAGGTCGTCCACGACCACTCGATGCCGACGTTCATGGCGTCGGCGGAGATGTCCTCCGCGCGCTCGAGGTTGCGCATGACGAGCTGCTTGTCCTTGTCCGCGCACGGCGCCAGCGTGAAGCCGCAGTTGCCCATGACGACGGTGGTGATGCCGTGCCAGCACGAGCAGGTGCCGAGCGGGTCCCAGAAGATCTGCGCGTCCATGTGCGTGTGGCCGTCGATGAAGCCCGGCGCGACCACGCGGCCCTCGGCGTCCACGACCTGCCGCGCGCTCTCGCGAATGCGCCCGATGGAGGCGATGCGGCCGTCGGTCACCCCGACGTCGGCGCGGTAGCGGGGCAGGCCGGATCCGTCGATCACCACGCCGTTCTTGATCACGAGGTCGAAGGCCATCTGAGGCTCTCCTTGGGCCCGATCGGGGCCGCGCGTGCCGAGGTGGCCGTATCGTAGCGCAAACCGCCACCGCGGGCACGCTTCCGCCCCGCGCCCTATACTTGGGCCCGGCCGCCCGCGCGCGGAGGCCGACAGGGGGACCGTATGGGACTGCTCGACGGCAAGGTGGCGGTGGTGACGGGTGGCGGCACGGGGATCGGGCGAGCCGTCTCGATCGGGCTGGCGGCGGCCGGCGCCAGGGTGGTCGTCAACGACTACGGTGTGGGCGTCGACGGGCGCGATCCGTCGAGCGCGCCCGCCAACGAGGTCGTGGAAGTGATCCGCAAGCACGGCGGGCAGGGGATCGCCAGCCCCGAGAGCGTCGCCACCATGGCCGGCGGCAAGGCGGTGATCGACCTGGCGCTGAAGGAGTTCGGCGACCTGCACATCCTCGTCTGCTGCGCCGGCATCCTGCGCGAGCGGATGATCTTCAACATGGCCGAGGAGGAGTGGGACGCGGTCGTCGCGGTCCACCTGAAAGGGCACTTCACGGTGATGCGCCCGGCCACCGCCCACATGCGCGAGAAGAAGCGCGGCTGCATCATCGGCTTCACGTCCACCGCCGGGCTGGAGGGCAGCCCCGGCCAGCCCAACTACTCGGCGGCCAAGGAAGGCATCGTCGGCCTCATGCGCTCGACGGCGTTGGCGATGGCCAAGTACGGGGTGCGCTGCAACGCGATCTCGCCGACCGCCGACACGCGCATGACCCAGCGGCTGCCGAGCGAGCGCCGCGGGATGGCGACCGCCACGCCGCCCGAGGCCATCGCGCCGGTGGTGGCCTACCTCGCCAGCGACCGGGCCGCGCACATCACCGGGCAGGTGATCGGCGTGCGGGGCACCGAGGTCAGCGTCTATTCGCATCCGGCGCCGATCCGGACGGCGACGCATGCGAGCGGGTGGACGCCGGAGGGCCTGGCGGAGGTGTGGGATCGCGCGCTGGGGCAGGACCGGCTGCGGCGGCTGGATTCGATGAAGATCCCGTGGCCGCCGGCGGCGACTACTGCGTCTGAGACTGCTCCCAGGACTCCACGCGACCCGAACGGAGCGTGACGACAACGGTCACGCTGAGCGGTGTCTCGGCGTCACGGAGCTCCACCTTCTCGATGTCGGCGTCGGTGATGCCGCGGTGGTCGAGCTCGGCGCGGAAAGTGGGCCAGTGCTCGGGGCGGAAGCCGTAAGTCATGGCGTGCCTCCCTACGTCTCGGAGTACCCGCTACCGCGTGTCTCCACGCCGCGGCCGCGCGCCTCGGTGAGCCAGCCGAACTCCTTGAGGATCTGCTGGCTGTAGGTCACGCGGCCGGTGACCCGGTCGAGCGGCTCGCTCGCCAGCAGCAGCACCGCGCGGGCCATCAGCTCCGGCCGCTCGCCGCGCGGGTCGTCCATGCCCTTGACCAGCTTGTGATAGACCGTGCCCGGCGTGGGCACGACCTGCGAGGGCGACACGCACGTGACCGAGACGCCGTACGAGTACACCTCGGCCGCCAGCCCCTGGGTGAACCGCTCCAGCGCGGCCTTCTGGGCGCCGTAGCCGGTGCCCCCGCGCACGCCGGCGGCGGGATCGGTGTAGGGACCACGCCCCGGCCCGATCGCCGCGCCCGAGCCGATGTTGACGATGGCGCCCTGCTTGCGCGGGATCATGTCGCGCAGGGCGAGCTGGCTCAGCACGAACGGCGCGTGCACGTTCACCGCCCACGAGGCCAGCCACCGGCCGACCACGTAGTCCTTGATCGGCACGAAGTAGGTGAGGGCGGCGTTGTTGACGAGGACGTCCACGGGCCCGTACGTCGTGTGCGCCGCCTCGAACAGCTTCTCGCACTCGGCGGGGTCGGCGATGTTGGCGGTGACGGCGTGGGCCTCGCCGCCCTTGGCGCGGATCCCCGCCACCGTGGTCTCCAGCGAGCCCGAGAGCTGGTGCTCGCCCTCGCGCAGCGTGCGGGCGGCGCACACCACGCGCCCGCCCTCGGCGGCCAGCAGCGCGGCGATCTCGGCGCCGATACCGCGGTTGGCGCCGGTGACGACGACGACCTTCCCGTCAAGACGCTTCATGACGGCTCCCAACCGGCGAGCAGAGTAGAGAAGCGCCACGGCTTCGCCGGGGCGCGACGAACGTTGGGGGTGTGGGGGCGATGTCGGGGCCCCCTCTACTCGACAGGCACGAAGATGCAGTTGCGCAGCTTGCCGTCGATGGCCTTGGATAGGTGCCCCTTGCCCCACGTGTCCTCGACCAGCAGGACCTCGCCGGCGCCGATCCGCCGCGACTCGCCGTCGCTGGCCGTGATCTGCACCCCGGCGTCGAGGTTGATGATGTACTGTCGGCGCGGGGCCGGGTGCCAGTCCAGGTCGTAGTCGGGCTGGACCTCCCGGAAGATGATGCCGGTGGCGGGCAGCCGGGCCGACAGCCGGCCCGAGCGCGAGGACTCGACGTACTGGATCACGACGTCCTCGAAGTGCGATTCACCCTTCTGGTCGGCGTAGAGCCTGTGTATCTTCATGGCTGCCGATCATAGCCTGGAGGCGCGATGGTACGCTACGGCAAGCCCGCTCCCGACTTCTCGCTGCCGGATCCCGAGGACCGCCCGATCAAGCTCGCCGCCTTCCGCGGAAAGGACGTGGTCCTCGTCTTCTACTGCTACGACTGGGGCAGCATCTGAACGCCCGAGCTGAGCGGCCTCGGGGAGGCCGTGCAGGAGATCCACAAGCGCGACGCCGTCCTGCTGGCGATCAGCGCCGACAGTCGGTTCAGCCACGCCGCCTTTGCCAAGGCGCGCGGGTTCAGCTTCCCGCTGCTGAGCGACATCCACCGCACGGCGATCCGCGCCTACGACGTCCTCGACGAGGAGCGCAACGTGGCCTGGCGCTCGACGTTCGTGATCGACCGCGACGGCGCGCTGCGCTGGGGCCAGCAGGGCGACCGTCACATGGTTCGCGATGGCCGCGAGGTGCTGCGCGTCCTCGACCTGCTCGCGTCCCTGCGCCAGAAAGGCTAGACGGGCACCAGGACGAGGACGAGCCAGCCGATCGCGAGGGTCACGAGCGTCAGGGGCACGCCGACCTTGCAGTACTCCAGGAACCCGACCTGGATGCGCGCTGAGCGGGCGGCCTCCACGACGATGAGGTTGGCGACGGAGCCGATGAGGGTGAGGTTGCCGGCCAGGGTCGACGACATCGCCAGGATGAGCCAGGCGCGATCGGGCTCGCCCAGGGTCGGGATGATCGGCTTGAAGAGCAGGACCGCCGGCCGGTGGAGCCCCACCTGCGAGGCCCAGCGGCCCAGCTCCTCGGTGAACCCGGCGGCCTCCAGACCGCCGGTGAGCACGAACAGCCCGGCGAAGAGCACCAGCAGCGACCAGTTGATCTCGCGATAGACCTTCTCCGGTTTCACCCGGCGCGTCAGCAGCGTGCAAGCGGCGCCGGCGATGGCCACGATCGCGATCGGCACCCCGGCCAGGAACGCGATCAGCATCACGCCCACCGCGGCCAGCGTCTTGACCATGAGCGGGTAGTGCACGGGCTGCCGCTCCTCGCCGCCGGTCTCCGGGAACTCGGCGGGGAGCTGCCGCCGGTAGACCAGCCACACGACGGCCAACACGCAGGCCAGTCCGAGAAGCGCCACTGGCGCCTGGCGGACCAGAAAACCCCGGTAGGTGACGTTCGAGAAGCTGCCGACGAGCATGTTCTGCGGGTTGCCCGTCAGCGTGGCGACGCTGCCGATGTTGGCCGCCGTCGCCAGCGCGATGAGATAGGGCACCGGCGGCAGCCCGAGCCGCCGCGTCACCGAGAGGACCAGCGGAGCCAGCACCAGGCAGACGACGTCGTTCACGAAGAGCGCCGACAGCGCGCCGGCGGCCGCGATGACGGCGGCCAGCAGGCTGCGGGGCCCCTCCGCCCTCCGGATCGCCCACAGCGTCACCAGCCCGAAGAACCCGGACAACCGCAGGTAGGCGGCGACGATCATCATGCCGAACAGCAGGACGAGGGTGTGAGCGTCCACGCTGCGGACGGCGGCGTCCCAGCTCAGCACCCCGGCGACGACCATCGCGGCACCGCCGATGATCGCCACGCCCGTGCGGTCCACCCGAAAGCCCGGCAGCCGGCCGAGGCCAAGGCCGACGTAGGCGCTGGCGAAGATCGCCAGCGTCAGGACCCGTTCGAACGCGAGCGAGGGCACTCCCGCAGCATACCGTGGGGCGCGTTGGCCGCGGCTAATCCGGGGGCGCGTAGAGCCATTCGATGCGGTGCACGCGGCCGTCGCGGAAGTAGAACTCGACGGTGTCGGGGTAGGCGTCCGAGTACAGGTAGAGCACGCTGGCGTCCGTCATTGCCTGCGGCTCGCCGAGGGCCTGCTCCACGCGGCCGCGGGTCGCGCCCACATTGAGGCCGCGCGGCAGGATCCAGCGCGGCTCGCGGACCTCCACGCGGCGCACCCCCGCCGAGCGGCGCGAGACGGCGATGACGAGGCCGGGGTAGGTCAGCTCGTCGACGGTGTCGGTGGCCGCGGTACGCCCGCCCGGCAGCATGCGAGCCTGGACGGCCGCCGGCGCGCCGAGGGCCTGCTCCACGGCGGCCCGGGTGCGCCCGAACAAGGTCCGCGGCGCGTCGATGAACTCGTCGACTGCGACCAGGTCGGTGGCCGGCGCGGTCCGGGCATCGCCGCACGGCGCGCCGGCCCGCGCCAGCAGGACAAGACCGATCAGCAGTGTCACGGCGAGGCGCTTCATGGTCGTCCGGCATCCTAGCGCATGCGGCCGGGGGCGCGTTGCTCGCCGGTGCGATCTGTGGTATCCGGACAGGTACCCGGCTCGCGCGGAGGAGTTTCTGCCGCTTCCTCCCTCCTTGCGATCCCCGAAGCAGAGCGGCGTCAGGGGGTCGAGCGAGCCGGCCTCTCCTGCCTGTTGACGCCCGCGGCGAGTCCGCATAGCCTCGCCGGATGAGCCACCCCATCGCCCTCGACGACCTGCTCAGGACCGACCCCGCGGTGTGGGAGGTCACGACCTCCGGCGCCGGACCGCAAGGCACGCTGCCGCTCACCGCCGAGATGCTGCTGGAGCGCCCCAGCGGTGACGTCTTCGGCCTCACGCAGAACGCCGGCATGGGCTGGGCGCCGCACGAGCTGGGGCGGGCCCAGTTCCTCATGCTCGGCACCAACGGCGGCATCCGCGCCGCCGACGGTACGCCCATCGCGCTCGGCTACCACACCGGCCACTGGGAGATCGGCCTGCTCATGCAGGCGGCCGCCGAGGAGCTGCGGGCCCTCGAGTGCCTGCCCTTCGCCGCGTTCTGCTCCGACCCGTGCGACGGGCGGACCCAGGGCACGGTCGGCATGATGGACAGCCTCGCCTACCGCAACGACGCCGCCCAGGTCTTCCGCCGGCTCATCCGCTCGCTGCCCACGCGCCGGGGCGTGCTGGGCGTCGCCACCTGCGACAAGGGACTGCCGGCCACGATGATGGCGCTGGCGGCGATGCGGGACCTGCCGTGCGTGCTGGTGCCGGGCGGCGTCACGCTCCCGCCGCGGGACGGCGAGGACGCCGGTAAGGTCCAGTCGATCGGCGCCCGCTTTGCCCACGGCGAGCTGACGCTGGAGCAAGCGGCCGACCTCGGCTGCCGGGCCTGCGGCTCGCCCGGCGGCGGCTGCCAGTTCCTCGGCACCGCCGCGACCTCGCAGGTCGTCGGCGAGGCCCTCGGCCTGTCGCTGCCCCACTCGGCGCTGGCGCCCTCGGGCCAGCCGATCTGGCTCGACATGGCGCGCCGCTCGGCGCGCGCGCTGGTCGCTCTCTCCCGCCGCGGTCTCACCACACGCGACGTCCTCACCGACGCCGCCGTTCGCAACGCGATGGCCGTGCACGCGGCGTTCGGCGGCTCGACGAACCTGCTGCTGCATGTGCCGGCCATCGCCCACGCGGCCGGCCTGCCCCGGCCGGGTGTGGACGACTGGATCGAGATCAACCGGCGCGTGCCCCGCCTGGTGGACGCGCTGCCCAACGGGCCGCATCCCACCGTCCGCGCCTTCCTGGCCGGCGGCGTGCCGGAGGTCATGCTGCACCTGCGCCGGCTCGGCCTGCTCGACGCCACGGTGCTGACCGTGACCGGCGAGCCCCTGGGCCGCCTGCTCGACTGGTGGGAGGGCTCCGCACGCCGCCGGGCGCTGCGCGAGCGCCTGCGCGCCGCCGACGGCGTCGACCCCGACGACGTGATCATGGACCCCGAGCGTGCGCGCACGCGCGGCCTCACCAGCACGGTGACGTTCCCGCGCGGCAACCTGGCACCCGAGGGCTCGGTGATCAAGAGCACCGCGATCGATCCCTCGGTCGTGGACGCCGACGGCGTCTATCGCAAGGTGGGCCCGGCCCGCGTGTTCACGCGCGAGCGCGACGCCATCGCCGCGATCAAGAACCGCGGACCCGAGGGCCTCAAGGCCGGCGACGTGCTGGTGCTCATCTGCCGGGGGCCGCTCGGCGCCGGCATGGAGGAGATCTACCAGATCACCGCGGCGCTCAAGCACCTGTCGTGGGGCAAGCACGTGGCGGTCGTGACCGACGCGCGCTTCTCCGGCGTCTCCACCGGCGCCTGCATCGGCCACGTCGGGCCCGAGGCCCTGGCCGGCGGCCCCATCGGCAAGCTGCGGGACGGCGACCGCGTCCGCATCGTCGTGGACCGCGCGCGCCTGGAAGGCACGGTCGACTTCGTGGGCGAGGGCGGACGCGAGCTCGGGCCCGACGAGGGCGCCCGCGTGCTGGCCGGCCGGGCGCCGCGGCCCGATCTGTCGCCCGATCCCGACCTGCCGGCCGACACGCGGCTCTGGGCGGCGCTGCAGCAGGCCGGCGGCGGGACGTGGGGCGGCTGCGTGTACGACGTGGACGCCGTCGTCGCGGCGCTGGCAAGGGGGCGATGAGCGCGGATCCCCCGCCGCCCGGAGCGCTCGGGGAAGTCGTGCGGCTGTTCCTCAGGCTGGGCCTCACCGCGTTCGGCGGCCCGGCCGCCCACATCGCGATGATGCGCGACGAGATCGTCCGGCGCCGCCGCTGGGTCAGTGACGAGCGGTTCCTCGACCTGCTCGGGATGACGAACCTGATCCCGGGCCCCAACTCGACCGAGATGGCGATCCACCTGGGCTACGCGCGCGCGGGCTGGCCGGGTCTGCTGCTCGGCGGGGCCTGCTTCATCGGGCCGGCGATGCTCATCGTGCTCGCGCTGGCGTGGGCGTACGTGCGTTACGGCGCGCTGCCGGCGGCGACCTGGGTGCTCTACGGCGTGATCCCCGTGATCATCGCCGTGATCGCCCAGGCGATCTGGGCGCTCGGGCGCGCGGCCATCAAGGGGCCGCTGGTGGCGGCGGTCGGGTTCGCGGTCCTGCTGCTGGCGCTGGCCGGCGGCAACGAGCTGGTGCTGCTCTTCGGCGGCGGGGTGATGGTCGTCCTCGTCCGGCTGGCGCGGCGGTGTACCGCCGGCGCCGCCGCGCTCGCCGCGGCCCTCGGGCTGCCGGCCGCGGCGCTGGGGCAGGGGACGGTCGCCGCCGCGGGCGCCGGCCTGGGCACGCTGTTCCTCACCTTCCTCAAGATCGGCGCGGTGCTCTACGGCAGCGGCTACGTCCTGATCGCCTTCCTGCGCAACGACTTCGTCAACCGGCTCGGCTGGCTCACCGACCGCCAGCTCCTCGACGCCGTCGCGATCGGGCAGATCACGCCGGGGCCGGTGTTCACGACGGCCACGTTCATCGGCTACCTGATCGCCGGCACCACCGGCGCGATCCTGGCGACGGTGGCCATCTTCCTGCCGAGCTTCGTGTTCGTCGCGCTCAGCCACCCGCTCCTCCCGCGCATCCGCGGCTCGCGGGGCGCAGCGGCCTTCCTGGACGGCGTCAACGTCGCCGCCCTCGGGCTCATGGCGGCGGTGACCTGGCAGCTCGGGCGCAGCGCCGTGGTGGACTGGTTCACGGCGGCGCTGGCGGTGATCGCCGCCGTGCTGCTGATCCGCTGGCGCGTCAACTCCGCCTGGCTCGTGCTCGGCGGCGGTGCCGCCGGCCTCGCGTATCGGCTGCTGGCGCGCTGACCGGGGGACCCGCGCCACCCGCGCGTGTATGCTGCACTCATGGCGCGCCAGCGGGCCGACCGCGACTACTACGCCGCCCTCGGGGTTGCCCCGGACGCGAGCGAGGACGAGATCCGGCGCACCTACCGCCGCCTCGCGCTCGAATGGCATCCCGACCGCAACCCGGGCGACCCGCGGGCCGAGGAGCGCTTCAAGGAGATCAGCGAGGCGTACGCGGTCCTGATGGACGCTGCCAAGCGCCGGGCGTACGACCAGGCGCGGGGCGCCGGCGTGCCCGGCGACTTCGGGCCCTCGCGCGAGGACCTCTTCCGCGATCTGTTCGCCGACCCGCGGGCCAGCGCGATCTTCGAGGAGCTGGCGCGCGAGCTGGAGCGGATGGGCACGCGCGTGGACCGGCGCGACTTCGAGCGCACGCTCTTCGGCGGGCGCGTCGTGGTCACCGGCGGCGTGTTCGTCATCTCGCCGCTCACGCCGGCGCGGATGCTCTGGCGCCTGGGGCGGGCGGCGCTCCGGGCCGCGCCGGCGCCGCCGCGGGTGGAGCCGGCGCCGGCGCCGGGCGGGCTACTGGGGCGCGCGCTGGAGGCCGGCCGGCGGCTGCTCGGGCTGCCGGGCCGGGCGGTCGGTCCCGGGACCGCCGACGTGACGTTTCCGCTACGACTCACCGCGGCCGAGGCCGACCGCGGCGGCCGCAAGCGCGTGACGCTGCGGCGCGCCGACGGCGACGACGAGGTCCTCGTCACGGTCCCCGCCGGCACCCGAGGCGGCGCGCGGCTGCGGCTGCGCGGCAAGGGGCGCCTGCTGGCCGGCGGCGCGCGCGGCGACGCTTACCTGGTGGTGGAGGTGGCGGGCGAGCGGGGCAGGACGACCACCGCCTGACCGGCGGCGATCGTCTCGCCCCGCTGGTTGACGGCGCCGAGGCCCAGCGTGACCTCGCCGCGGCCCTCGACGAGCGCGCGGCCGGTCACGGTCCCGCGGCACCACGTCGTGTCGCCGATCAGGTTGTGGCGCCGCACCTGGACGTCCAGGCGCGCGAGCAGGCCGGCATCGCCCATCCAGTTGGTGACGAGATGGCCGAGCCACGCCACGCGCTCGGGCCCGTAGTCGTAGGCCGCCGGCACGCCCACGGCGCGGGCGAGGGTGTCGTCCCAGTGCACGCGCTCCGGGGGCTCGGGTACGCCGAAGGCGTTGGGGATCCCCAGCGCGGGGTGCCGCTCGAACAGGTCGAAGGCCAGGCCGTGGGCGCGCACGTAGAGGCTGCCCCAGCCCTGCACGAACGCGACGATCGAGGTCACGGTCAGCGGCCCCTTGACGACGTCCGGCAGCGCCTCGCCGACCTGCACGTCGTCCCAGTGGCGCGGCGTGGCGCCGCGGATCGCTTCGTTGCGATAGGCCTGGCGGATGCGCTCCAGCTCGCCGGCCGTGTAGCGGTACGGCTCCACCGGCGCGTACTTCGCCCGCTCGCGCGCAGTGTCACGCTCGGTGCGGAAGCACCACGAGTCGGCCTCGCACACCACCGCGCCGGCGGCGTCCGTGAAGCTGGTGCGGTACGTCTGCTTGATCGCGCGGCGCGCGAAAGCCGAGGGCTTCTCCTCGAGGTCGAGCAGCACGCTGGCCCCGACGAGACGGTCGCCCTCGCGGAGGGCGCGGCGCCAGCGGAAGTCGGTGCCGCCGTACATGGCGTGGATGCCGGGCAGCCCGCCGACGTAGCCCGACACGACGCGGTCCATCGCGAACAGGATCGTGGGCGGCGCCAGCCGCCCGGCCGCCCACAGCGGGTTGCGGTCGCCGATGCCGTGCGCCCAGTGCCGGATCGCGTCGCGGGTGGCGACCTCGATGTACGGCTCGGGCCGGCGGACCGGCTGTCCGACGTGCGCCCGCAGCGCGCCCAGCGCCGCCTCGGTGATGGTCGGAAAGCTCACGGCGCGCGCTCCGGCGGCGCCGCCCGCGCTCGCAGCGCGCCCCGGTCGATCTTGCCGGCCGGGGTGCGCGGCAACGCCTCCACGAACTCGACGTGGCGCGGGAACTCGTGCCGCCCCAGCCGGGCGCGCACGTGCTCCTGCAGCTCGCCGGCGAGGCCGTCGGCCCGACGCCGCGCCACGACCCAGGCCTGCGGCACCTGGCCCCGCAGTGGATCGGCCACCCCGATCACCGCGGCCTCCCGCACGTCGGGGTGGGCGAGCAGGGCGCGCTCGATCTCCAGCGCGCTCAGCGTCCAGCCCGCCGAGATGATGACGTCGTCGGACCGGC
>DASTOJ010000121.1:0-3590 GCA_035762565.1 Candidatus Methylomirabilota bacterium
AGCCAGTCGGGCAAGGGCGGCGTGGCCTACATCATGAAGTTCGAGCACGGCTTCGATCTGCCGCGCCGGCTGCAGATCGAGTTCTCGTCGGTCATCCAGAAGCTGACCGAGGCCAGCGGGACCGAGATCCCCGCCGACAAGATCTGGTCGGCCTTCCAGTCGACCCACCTGACGCCGGACCGGCCGCTGGCCCTGGCCGGCCATCCCCTGCTGACGACGGCGCCGGAGACCGGGGACACGACGGTCGACGTCAACATGCGGCTGGAGGGCGGTGAGCGCTGGATCAAGGGCCAGGGCAACGGCCCGATCGCCGCGTTCGTGGACGCCCTCAAGCGCGGCCTCGGCATCGCGCTCGAGATCACGGACTACAACGAGCACGCGCTGGGCGAGGGCGCCGACGCCCGCGCCGCCGCCTACGTCGAGGCCAAGGTGGGAGGCAAGACCCGCTGGGGCGTGGGCGTGGACGCGAACATCGTGACCGCCTCGCTGCGGGCGGTGGTGAGCGCCGTGAACCGCGGCTGACGTCACGCGGGGCCGCGCCGCCCTGTTCGCGGCGCGGCCCCGGTGTTAGGATGAGGCCCGCCGCGGGGGAGTCCGTTCAGGGCTCCCCTTCCAACAGGAGGAATACGCGATGGGCGTCACCGCGAAGCTGCTCCACGTCGACCTCACCAACCGGCAGACCCGCGTGGAAGAAGTGCCCGAGGTCACCGTCCGCAAGTACCTCGGCGGCGGCGCCCTGGCCGCCCACGTCCTGCTGCGCGAGCTGAAGCCGGGCGTCGATCCGCTCGGGCCCGACAACGTCCTGGTCTTCATGACCAGCGTGATCAACGGGCTGTCGCTGTCCGGCACCAACCGCTACACCGCCGCCGCCAAGTCGCCGCTGACCGGCGGCTACGGCGAGTCGGAGGCCGGCGGCTGGTGGGGGCCGGAGCTGCGGGCGGCCGGCTGGGACGGCGTGGTCGTCCACGGCAAGGCGGCGACGCCGACCTACGTGTGGATCAAGGACGAGCAGGTCGAGTTCCGCGACGCCGGCGCCTACTGGGGCAAGCTCTCCGGCGAGGTGCAGGACGGCCTCGAGGCGGAGCTGGGCGACAAGCGCATCCGCGTGCTGCAGTGCGGGATCTCCGGCGAGCGCGGCGTGCGGTTCGCCGCCATCGTGAACCAGCTCAAGCACTTCCACGGCCGCGGCGGCCTGGGGGCCGTGATGGGCAGCAAGAACCTCAAGGCCGTCGCGGTCCGCGGCAGCAAGCCGCCGGCGGCCGCCGACAAGGACGGCGCCAAGCAGAAGCTCGTCTGGTTCAAGGGCCACTACGACCGTTCCAAGGACCGCTTCCACCAGCTGGGCTCCTCCTCCGGCGTGCTGGCGCTCGAGGCCTCCGGCATCCTGCCCACGCGCAACTTCCGCGACGGCTCCTTCGAGGGCGCGCGCGACATCAGCGGCCAGAAGATGCGCGACACGATCCTGACCGACCGCGGCACCTGCTACGCCTGCGCGGTCGCGTGCAAGCGCGAGGTGGAGGTGAAGGAGCTGGGCGTGACCCCGAAGTACGGCGGCCCCGAGTACGAGACGCTGGCCGCCTCGGGCTCGCTGTGCGGCGTGAGCGACCTCAACGCGCTGGCGCTCGTCAACCAGCTGCACGCGCAGTACGTGCTGGACTCGATCTCCACCGGCTGCGTGACCGCGTTCGCCATGGAGTGCTGGGAGCACGGCATCATCACCCCGGAGATGACGGGCGGCCTCGGTCTCACCTGGGGCAACGCCGACGCCGTCATCCAGCTCGTGCATCTGATCGGCCGGCGCGAGGGGATCGGCAAGCTGCTGGGCGAGGGCGTCAAGCGCGCCGCCGAGGTCCTGGGCAAGGGCGCCGAGCGGTTCGCGCTCCACGTCAAGGGCCAGGAGCTGCCGATGCACGACCCGCGCGGTAAGAAGGGGCTGTCGCTGGCCTACGCGCTGTCGCCGACGGGCGCCGACCACATGGAGGCGCCGCACGACCCGCTGTACGCGGGCTTCCATCCGCAGGGCCATCCCATGGGCGTGCTGGGCCTGATCGAGCCGCTCGATCCGCTCGACCTCGATCCCCGCAAGGTGCGCGCGTTCTTCGAGACCCAGAAGGTCTGGTCGTTCTACAACTCGGTCGGCATGTGCGATTTCGTCGGCGCGCCGCTCAACATCCTGGAGCTGACGCCGCTGGTCGACTACGTCAACAGCGTCACCGGCTGGAACATGAGCCTGTACGAGGCGATGAAGGTCGGCGAGCGCAACAACACGCTGGCCCGCGTCTTCAACAACCGCGAGGGCTTCGGCCCCGCCGACGACGTCCTGCCCGACCGCCTGCACGAGGGCATCGGCAACGGCGTGCTGAAGGGCTCCAAGGTCGACCGCGACCAGTTCCTGGCCGCCCGCACGACCTACTACGAGATGGCCGGCTGGGGCACGGACGGCAAGCCCACGGCCACCAAGCTGGCCGAGCTGGGCGTGACGGAGGTCACGGCGTGACGGCCGCGCCCGAGCGCCGCCGGCTCGGAAAGAGCACGCTCGAGGTCACGGCCGTCGGCCTCGGCTGCATGGGGCTCTCGGGCACGTACGGACCCGCCGACGACGGCGAGTCGATCGCGCTCATCCATCGGGCGATCGACCTCGGGGTCAATCACCTCGACTCCTCGGACATGTACGGCTGGGGTCACAACGAGGAGCTGATCGGCAAGGCGCTCAAGGGCCGGCGCGACCGCGTCGTGCTGACCACCAAGTTCGGCCAGGTCCAGAACCCCGGCGGGCCCAACAAGGTCGATGGCCGCCCCGAGTACGTCGTGCAGGCGTGCGAGGCGAGCCTCAGGCGCCTGGGCGTGGACGTCATCGACCTCTACTACCAGCATCGCGTCGACCCCAAGGTGCCGATCGAGGACACCGTCGGGGGCATGCAGCGGTGCGTCGACCAAGGGAAAGTCCGCTTCCTCGGCCTCTCCGAGGCGGCCCCGGACACGGTGCGGCGCGCGCATCGCGTGCACCCGCTCACCGCGGTGCAGAGCGAGTACTCGGTCCTCTACCGCCAGCAAGCCGAGGAGACGCTGCCGGTGCTGCGCGAGCTGGGCGTCTCGTTCGTCGCCTACTCGCCGCTCGGCCGCAGCCTGCTGACGGGCCAGATCCAGAAGCCCCAGGACATCCCCGAGGGCGACCGCCGCCTGGCTCACCCGCGCTTCCAGGGGCAGAACCTCGTGCAGAACCTGGAGCTGGTCCACCGCCTCGAGGCGCTGGCGCGCGGCAAGGGCTGCACGCCGGGCCAGCTCGTGCTGGCGTGGCTGCTCGCCCAGGGGCCGGAGGTCGTCGCGATCCCCGGCACCAAGCGCCTCGACCGCCTGCAGGAGAACCTCGGCGCGCTGAAGGTGCAGCTGAGCCCCGCCGACCTCGCCAGCATCGGCGAGGCGGTGCCCAAGGACGCCGTCGCCGGGCCCCGGTACCCCGAGGCGATGATGAAGGGCGTCCACATCTAACGACTCTCGTGAAATCCGGCGACGCGGGGAGCCGGGCGCGGGGGTCGCGGGCGCGCCATCATGGCTCGCCTGTCGCCGTAACTCGCTCCGGGCTCGGCTCG
>DASTOJ010000122.1:0-39085 GCA_035762565.1 Candidatus Methylomirabilota bacterium
GCTGTACGGCCGCAACTACCGCCGCGTGATGGAGCTGGCCGGCAAGGTGCCGGGCGGCGCCGAGCGGCTCTGCCCCTCGAATCCCGACGTCGTCGCCCAGCTGCACCACGCGGTGCAGGACGAGCTGACGGTGTCGCTGCAGGACTTCCTGCTCCGGCGCACCGGCCTCGGGACCAGCCGCTGCCAGGGGCGCGACTGCGCGGAGGCGATCGCGCACCGGATGGCCCCGCTGCTGGGCTGGAGCGCCCGACGCCTCGACGCCGAGCTGGAGGCCTACCAGAGCCACGTCGCGCGGTCCCAGCGGTTCCGCGGGTGAGCCGGCCGTAAACAGGGCGTAAAGCGGGCTGTGCTATAGTCCGGCACGATCGTCACGCCGCATCACTCTCGATCAGGGAGGACACCATGATGGTGTTCATGTCGCGCTGGTTCTCGATCGTCGCTCTCGCCTGGGCCGTCGTCGTCGCGCTGCCCGGCGCGGCGCTGGCCAAGACCGAGATCCACTTCTGGCACGCCATGACGGGCGCCCTGGGCGAGGCCCTGGAGACGCAGGCCAAGCAGTTCAACGAGAGCCAGGGGGAGTACGAGGTCAAGCCGCTCCGCAAGGGCAATTACGCGGAGACGCTGACGGCGGCCATCGCCGCCTATCGCCAGAAGAACCCGCCGCACATCGTGCAGGTCTTCGAGGTCGGCACCCAGACCATGCTGCTGTCGGGGGCCGTCTATCCGGTGTTCGAGTTGATGCAGCAGAACGAGATCAGGATCGACTGGAACGACTTCATCAAGCCGGTGGTGGGCTACTACACGAAGGACGGCAAGCTCTACTCGATGCCGTACAACTCCTCGACCCCGATCCTCTACTACAACAAGGACGCCTTCAAGAAGGCCGGACTCGACCCCGACAAGCCGCCGAAGACGTGGCAGGACGTGGAGGCGTACAGCAAGAAGCTCATCGGGGCCGGCGCCACCAAGTGCGGGTTCTCCACCGGGTGGCCGTCGTGGACCATGATGGAGAACATGCACGCCACCCACGACCAGCCGTTCGCGACCAAGAACAACGGCTTCGGCAGCGTGGAGGGCGTGGAGCTGCTGATCAACCGCGAGTTCGGCCAGAAGCACGTCGGGGCGCTGAACGCCTGGCAGAAGGACAGCGTCTACTCGTACGGCGGGCGGGCCGGCGCCGCCGACCCCAAGTTCGTCAACGGCGATTGCGGCATCTACATCCAGTCCTCGGCCCTCATCTCCGGCTTCACGCGGTCGATCAAGTACGATTGGGGCACGGGCGAGCTGCCGCACTGGGGTGCGCCGTACAAGAAGGCCACGTCGATCATCGGCGGCGCCACGCTGTGGGTGCTCAAAGGCAAGCCGCAGGCGGAGTACCGCGGCGTCGCCCGCTTCCTCGACTTCCTGGCCAAGCCCGAGCAGCAGATGTGGTGGCACGTCAACACCGGCTACCTGGCCATCTCGAACACGGCCGTGCGTAACCTCGAGCAGGGTTACCACTTCGTGAAGAACCCCAAGCAGTACACGGCGTTCGCCCAGCTCACCGGTCTGCCGCCGAGGGCGCCGGCCGCGATGACGGTGCCGCCAGCGACGAAAGACAAGAAGGCGGCGCCGCCCAAGCCCGAGCGGGTCGCCACGCCCAACAGCTCGGGGCTCCGCCTGGGCAACTTCGTGCAGATCCGCGACGCCATCGAGGGCGAGCTGGAGAACGTGTTCGGCGGCAAGAAGTCGGCCAAGCAGGGGCTGGACGACGCCGTGGCGAAGTCCAACGCGCTGCTCAAGGAGTTCGCGGCGACGAACAAGTAGGGAGCCTGCAGGAGGCCCGGTCGTGAAGCGGACGGTCTTCCGGAGCCGGTGGCTGCCGTATGCGCTGGTGCTGCCGCAGGTGGCGGTCACGATCGTCTTCTTCTTCTGGCCGGCGGCCAAGTCGCTCTATCTCTCGCTGTTCAAGTCGCCGCCGTTCGGCGGGCGCGACGTCTTCGTGGGGCTGGACAATTTCACGGCGTTGCTCATCGACCGGGAGTACTACGACAGCGTGGTCAACTCGTTCGTGTTCGCGGGCGGCGTGACCGTGGGCAGCGTGGTGGTCGGGCTGGTGGTGGCCACGCTGGCCAACCAGAAGATCCGGGGGCTGTGGTTCTACCGCACGGCGCTGCTGTGGCCGTACGGAATCGCGCCGGCGGTAGCGGGCATCATCTTCCTCTTCATCTTCCACCCGGCCTACGGTGTCCTGCCGTACTTCCTGTCGTTCGTGACGGCCTACGAGTTCAACTGGCTGCTCAAGGGCTGGGTGGCCATGACGCTGGTCATCGCCGCCACGGCCTGGACTCACCTTGGCTACAACATCGCGTTCTTCCTGGCCGGGCTGCAGGCCATTCCCACGTCGGTCATGGAAGCGGCCAGCGTGGACGGCGCCAGCCCCATCCGCAAGTTCACCGCGATCATCGTCCCGCTCATCTCGCCGGTGACCTTCTACCTGGTCGTCGTCAACATGGTCTCGTCCTTCTTCGGCTCCTTCGGGGTCATCCACGCCGTCACCCACGGCGGGCCCGGCGGCGCCACCGAGATCATGGTCTACAAGGCGTGGAAGGACGGGTTCATCGGCCTCAACCTGGGCTCCTCGGCCACCCAGTCGGTGATCCTGATGGCTGTGGTGATCGGACTGACGATGGTGCAGTTCAGGTTCGTCGAGAAGAAGGTGACCTACTGATGGCGGACGCGCGGGCCACGACGGTCGGGGCCGACACGCTGGCGGCGCCGCGGGTGATGACCGCCGAGCGGGTTGCCGAGCGGCGGCAGCGGCCGTTCCCGTGGGGAACGCTGATCGTGCACGCGCTCCTGCTCGCCTGCGTGGCCGTCATCGCGTTCCCGCTCTACTATGCGTTCGTCATCTCCACGCAGGAGCTGAGCGAGGTCATCCAGAAGCCCCCCCGCCTGCTGCCCTCCACCTACCTGCTCGAGAACTACACCGAGGCGTGGCGGCGCTCGCACATGGGCCGGCTGCTGGTGAACTCCACGATCGTCGCGCTGGCGGTCGCGGTGGGCAAGATCGCGATCTCGATACTGTCGGCCTTCGCGATCGTGTACTTCCGGTTCCGGGGCAGCTCGTTCGTGTTCTGGATGATCTTCGTCACGCTGATGCTGCCGATCCCGGTCCGGATCCTGCCGACCTACGAGGTGATCGGCAACCTCGGTTGGCTCAACACGTACTCCGGGCTCACGGTCCCGCTCATGGCCTCGGCGACGGCGACGTTCCTGTTCCGCCAGTTCTACCTGACGGTGCCCAACGAACTGGCCGAGGCGGCCCAGATCGACGGGGCGGGGCCGCTGCGGTTCCTGTGGTCGTTCCTGCTGCCGCTGTCGTGGGCCAACATCGCCGCGCTCTTCGTCGTCCTGTTCATCTACGGCTGGAACGAGTACTTCTGGCCCCTGCTGATCACCAACACCGAGGAGATGCGCACGGTCGTCATCGGGCTGGAGCGGCTCATCCCGCGCTCGGGCACGGAGCTGCCGACCTGGAACCTCATCATGGCCGGGGCGATGATGGCGCTGCTGCCCCCGGTGGCGGTGATCGTCTTCATGCAGCGCTGGTTCGTGAAGGGCCTGATCGAGAGCGAGAAGTAGCATGCCGCCCCGCTACGTGGCCCACCGCGGCGGCGCTGCCCAGTGGCCCGAGAACAGCCTCACCGCCTTTCGCAACGCGCTGGCGCTGGGGGCGAAGATCCTCGAGCTTGACGTCCACCTGACAGCCGACGGCGAGGTGGCGGTGATCCACGATCCCACGCTCGAGCGCACGAGCGACGGCCGGGGCCCGATCGCCCGCTGCACGGCGGCCGACCTCACGCGCGCGCGGCTGCGGGGTCGCGACGGCGCGCTCACTGACGACTGCGTGCCCACGCTCGCCGACGTGCTGGCGCTGGCGGCCCCGGCCGAGGCCGCATTGCTGGTCGAAATCAAGACGCCGGGACCGGCCGCGCGCTACGAGCGGCGCGGCGACCGGGTCGCCGCCGTGCCCGGGCTGCGCTACCACGGGCTGGAGGGGAAAGTGCTGGAGGCCCTGCAAAAGTTCGGCGTGGCCGAGCGCTCGTTCATCATGGCGTTCAACCCGGCCGTCCTGGCCGAGATCCGCGCCCTGGCGCCGACCCAGCCGACCGCGCTGCTCGTGGACCGGCACCACCTCGAGGAGTCCGAAGCCCGGCCCGTGGAGACGGTCGGCTGGGCGCAGGAGGCTTGGGCGACCTTCCTCGGCCTGCACCACTCGCTGTGCGATGCCGCCGTCGTCGACGCCGCGCACCGGGCGGGAATCTCCGTCGGCGTCTTCACGGTCAACGACGAGGACGCAATGCGCCGGTTGGCCGGCTACGGCGTGGACGTGATCATCAGCGACCGCGCCGACCTGGTGGCGCGGCTGTCGGCCGAGGCGTGAGGGGCCAGGGCTGCCTGATCCTCCTCGGCGCCCTCGTCATGGCCGCCAGTAGCGCGGCCGGGCCAGCGGTCCAGGTCGCCGCGCACCGCGGGGGGGCACTGCTGTGGCCGGAGAACAGCCTGCTCGCCTTCCGCAACGCCGTCGGGCTCGGCGTGGAGCTGCTGGAGACGGACGTCCACCTCACCGCCGACGACCAGCTCATCGTGCTGCACGATCCGACACTCGATCGGACGACCACCGGACGCGGCCCGGTGCGGGATGCGCGGCTGGCCGAGCTCGCCCCGCTCCGCCTGCGCGGGGCTGGCGCCACGCCCACCGATGAGCCCATCCCCACGCTCGCCCAGGTGCTCGACCTCGTGGCGAGCGCGCGCGGCGTCGGGCTCCTGCTCGAGATCAAGGTCGACGCGGTCGGCCGGCGCTACCCGGGCATCGAGGAGAAGACGCTGGCCATGGTGCGCGAGCGCGGGCTGCTCGATCGCACGCCGATCATGGCGTTCCAGCCGGAGACGGTGCGCCGCGTGCGCGAGCTGGAGCCGGCGGCGCGCACGGTGCTGCTCGTGAGCCGGGGCCGCACCGAGCGCGAGCGCGCCAACCCGCCGGACGCCGTGCGCCTGGCCCGGGAGGCGGGCGCGGCCTGGCTGGGCATCAACCATCGGTTGCTAGACTCCGACGTCATCGCCGCCGCCCGGCGCGCCGGCGTCAGCGTGGCGGCGTGGACCGTCAACCAAGAGTCCGACATCCGGCGGGTGCTCGACCTCGGCGTGGACGTCGTGATCTCCGACCAGCCCGACCTGGCATTGCGCCTGGCCGGCCGAGGGCCACGCAAGCCATGACCCGCCGCTACGTCCTGGCGCTCGATCAGGGCACCTCGGGCTCGACCGCGCTCGTCGTGGACGCCGAGGGCGCCGTGCGCGCGCGCGGCCACGCGGAGCTGATCCAGCACTATCCGCAGCCGGGCTGGGTCGAGCACGACCCCGAGGCGATCTGGGCCACGGTCGGCCAGGCGGCGCGGCGGGCCCTGGCCGAGGCACGGGTGGCGGGCGACGAGATCGCCGCCGTCGGGATCACCAATCAGCGCGAGACGGCGATCGTGTGGGACCGCGCCACGGGAGCTCCGATCCACCCCGCGATCGTCTGGCAGTGCCGGCGGACGGCCGCCCTGTGCGACGCCCTCAAGGCGCGCGGCGTGGAGCCCCTCGTCCGCGAGCGGACCGGGCTGGTCCTCGACGCGTACTTTTCCGGCACCAAGATCCGCTGGCTGCTCGACCACGTCCCGGGCGCGCGGCGTCGGGCCGGACGCGGGGAGCTGGCGTTCGGCACCGTCGACGCCTGGCTGCTCTGGAAGCTCACCGGCGGGCGCGTGCACGCCACCGACGTCACCAACGCCTCGCGCACGCTCTGCCTCGACCTGCGCACCGTGGACTGGGACGCCGAGATGCTGGAGCTGCTGGAGGTGCCGCGCGAGGTGCTGCCCACGGTCGTCGACTCCTCCGGCCCGATCGCGGAGACGAGCGATGCCGGCTGGCTGCCGGCCGGGGTGCCGATCGCCGGCGTCGCGGGCGATCAGCAGGCGGCGCTGTTCGGCCAGGCCTGCTACGAGGCCGGCAGCGCCAAGAACACCTACGGCACCGGCTGCTTCGTCCTGCTCAACACCGGTGGCACGCCGATCGCCTCCGGCCACGGCCTGCTCACCACGATCGCCTGGCGCATCGGGGGGCGGACCACCTACGCGCTGGAGGGCAGCGTGTTCGTCGCGGGCGCCGCCGTGCAGTGGCTGCGCGACGGGCTCGGCCTCATCCGCCAGGCCGCCGAGACGCAGGCTCTCGCCGAGTCGGTCGCGGACACCGGCGGCGTGTACTTCGTGCCCGCCTTCGTCGGCCTCGGCGCGCCCTACTGGGACCCTTACGCGCGCGGCACGCTGCTCGGCCTCACGCGCGGCACCACGCGCGCCCACCTCGTGCGGGCAGCGCTGGAGGCGATCGCCTACCAGAGCCGCGACGTGCTCGACGCCATGGCCGCCGACGCCAAGGTGCCGGTGCGCGGGCTGAAGGTGGACGGCGGTGCCGTGGCCAACGACTTCCTCTGCCAGTTCCAGGCCGACGTCCTCGACGCGCCCGTGATGCGACCCCGGGTGATCGAGACCACCTCGCTCGGCGCCGCCTTCCTGGCCGGCCTGGGAAGCGGCTTCTGGCGCTCGCTCGACGCGCTGGCGTCGCGCCAGGCGATCGAGCGCACGTTCACGCCCCGCCTGGATCCGGCCGCGCGGGCCCGGGGTTACGAGGGCTGGCGGCGCGCCGTCGAGCGTTCCCGTAACTGGGAAGCCCCCACGTCATAGCAAGGAGACCTGCATGAGACACGTGACCGTGCTGTTGCTGATCGCGTCGTTCGTCACCGGGCTGGTGGGCGGCGCCGGGGCCCAGGCGCCCGCCATGGAGAGCGAGCTGACGCTGATCACGCCGGTGTCGAAGTTCATCCACGACGCCGCGCTGAAGGCGTTCGCCGAGTACGCGAAGGAGAAGTGGAACGTCACGGTGAGGACCAACGCCATCCCGGCCGGCACGCCGGTGGCGTACGGGCGCATCGTCGAGTGGAAGGGCAAGCCCGACGCCGACATCTTCTGGGGCGGGGAGTCGGCGCTCTTCGAGAAGCTGGCCGAGCAGAAGCTGCTGCAGAAGGTCGAGATCAGCAAGGAGGCCTGGGACTCCATCCCGGCCGCCATCGGCAAGCCCAAGCCGATCCCGCTCAAGGACAAGGACGGATTCTGGGTCGGCACCGCACTGGAGCCCTACGGGCTCGTCTACCACCCGGTGAAGATCAAGCGCCTGGGCATCGCCGAGCCGAAGGAGTGGGAGGACCTGCTCAACCCCAAGCTCAAGGGTGAGGTGGCCCAGTGCGCGCCGACCCGCTCGTCGTCTTCGAACGCGACCTACGAGGTGATGCTGTCGATGCACGGCGAGGACAAGGGCTGGGAGTGGCTCCGGAAGCTCGCCGCCAACACCGGCCACTTCACCGCGCGCAGCCGTGACGTGCCGACCGTCGTCGCCAAGGGCGAGTACGCGGCCGGCTTCGCGGTGCCGTCCTACATGGCGTTCGAGGAGAAGCTGGCCGGCTTCGACATCAAGTTCGTGGCCCCCAAGAACGCGTTCGTGACGCCGGAGCCGATGGCGATCCTGGCCGGCTCGCGCAACCCGCGGGCGGCGCGCGCCTTCATCGAGTTCCTGCTCACCGAGCGCGGGCAGCGGGTGTTCATGGAGCGCGGCCTCTTTCCGATCACGCCGAAGTACAAGGTGCAGGGCGCACCCGGCTCCACGGCCGAGCTGGCCGTGCAGTTCACCGGGGGCGTGCGCTCCTACTTCGCGGGCGAGATCTCCAACGTCTACGACGAGACGGTCGCGGCCAAGCGCTCGGAGGCGCTCAAGACGAGGTTCCGGTCCGACATCGAGGCCGTGTGGAAGAAGCCCAACTGACCGATCGGGCATGATCGCGCGGCGCCGCTTCGGCATCGGGGTGCTGACGGCGCTGATGGCCCCGCGCGACGCGTTGCCGCAGCCGACGGGGAAGGTGGCCCGGATCGGAGTGCTCCTGTTCGTCATGGCAACGGCGGGCGACGCGGTGGCGACCGGGCTCGTCGCCAGCCTCGCGCGTCCCGGCGGCAGCGTGACCGGGCTGTCGCTCGCTCTCGTCGAGCTGGCGGGCAAGACTGCCGTCGGTGTCGGGGCTGCGGCGCTTCGCCGAGGCGGGCGGCCTGATGTCCTACGCTTCGGAGTTCGCCGACGTGCCCCGGCGGGCGGCGATCTACGTGGACAGGATCCTCAAGGGCGGGAAGCCGGGTGACCTGCCGGTGGAACGACCCACGCATGTCGAGCTGGTCGTGAATCTGAAGACCGCCCGGGCCTTCGGCCTGTCCATTCCACGGGCTGTGCTCCTGCGCGCGGACCGGGTCCTCGAGTGAAGATCCTGCTCGCCGGCATCGTCAAGCGGTTCTCGGGGGTGACCGCCGTCGCCGGAGCCACGCTGGAGATCGCGGATGGGGAGTTGTTCACGTTGCTGGGGCCGTCGGGGTGTGGGAAGACGACGCTCTTGAGGCTGATCGCGGGGTTCTATCGGCCGCCGGACGAGGGGGAGATCCGATTCGGGGAGCGGCGGGTGGATGGGCTGGCGCCGTATGAGCGGAACATCGGGATGGTGTTCCAGAACTATGCGCTGTGGCCGCACATGACGGTGCGGGGGAACGTGACGTACGGGCTGCGGCTGCGCAAGCTCTCCGGCGACGAGATCGTGCGGCGGCTGGAGCGGGGGCTGCGCCAGGTGAATCTGGTCGGGCTGGAAGGCCGCTACCCGGGGCAGCTGTCGGGGGGGCAGCAGCAGCGGGTCGCGCTGGCCCGGGCGCTCGTGCTCAATCCAGACATCCTGCTGCTCGACGAGCCGCTGTCCAACCTCGACGCAAAGATCCGCGTGCAGGTGCGGGGTGAGATCCGACAGCTGCAGCAGTCGCTGGGGATCACGACCGTCTACGTCACCCACGACCAGGAGGAAGCGCTCTCGCTCTCCGACCGGGTGGCGGTGATGCGGGACGGCAGGATCCAGCAGGTGGCCACGCCCAAGGAGCTGTACGAGCGACCGGTCAACCGCTTCGTGGCCGACTTCGTCGGCACCAACAACTTCATCCCCGGCGTGTGCAAGGCGGAGGAGTCCGGGCGGGTCTCGGTCGACACGCCGCTGGGGCTCGTCCACGGGCGCCCGGCGGCCGGCGTGGCGGCCGGCGCCCGCTGCCTGCTGGCCGTGCGCCCCGAGAACGTCACGCTGGGGGCGGCCGGCGACAACGTCTTCGAGGGCCGGGTGGCGTTCGCCTCGTATCTGGGCAGCACGCTGCGCTACGACGTGCAGCTGGCGGCCGGCCTCCTCCTGAAGGTCGACGTCGGGGACGCCTGGCACCACGAGCCGCTCGCGATCGGACACCCGGTGCGGGTGAGCTTTCCCGCCTCGGTCGCCCTCACGCTGCCGGACGAGTGACCCCGGCGACGGCGGCGGCCGCGTCCTCGCGCGCCGGGGCGGTGCCCGGGCTGGCCCGGCTCGGCCCCGGGCTGGGGTACGCGGCCATCTGGCTGTTCCTGGTCGTGTGTCTCGTCTACCCGCTGCTGCGCATCTTCTACGACGCGTTCACCGACGAGGCCGGCCGCTTCACCGTCGTCAACTTCGTGGAGTTCGCCGGCGACGCCTACTACGTGCGCTCGCTCTGGAACTCGATCCTGCTCGGCCTCGGTACCGTGGCCTGCACCTCGGTGCTGGGCTTCGCCGTCGCCTTCCTGCTCGTGCGCTTCGACTTCCGCGGGCGCGACCTCTTCGGCTACCTCACGCTGATCCCGATCATCTCGCCGCCGCTGGTGGGCGTGCTGGGCGTCACCTTCATCCTGGGCCGGGCCGGCACCGTGAACGTGCTGCTGCACGACTGGCTCGGCGTGGAGCGCCCGATCAACTTCGTCTACGGCGTGCACGGCGTGCTGCTGGTGGAGACGCTGCACCTGTTCCCGATGATCACGCTCAACGTGCTCGACGCCCTGGCCAAGATCGACCCCGCCCTGGAGGAAGCCGCCGAGAGCGTCGGTGCCCGCGGCTGGCGCAAGCTGCGCACGATCACCCTGCCGCTCACCACGCCGGGCTACGTGGCGGGCGCGCTGCTGGTGTTCATCTGGACGTTCTCGGACTTCGCCACGCCGCTGGTGCTGGGCGTACACGACCTGCTGGCCGCCCAGGCCTACCTCAACATCGTGCAGTTCGTCGACCGCCGGCTCTTCCGCATGGGCATCGTGATCTCCGCGCTCATGGTGGTGCTGGCCGTGCTCTTCCTGGTGGCGGCGCGGCGGTACGTCGCGATCAAGGACTATTCGTCTCTCGCGTATTCCCGCATCGCCCGCCACCGCCTGTCGCCGATCGGCCAGACCGCCGCCGTCCTCTTCCTGGCGGCCGTGATGCTCGCCTCCTTCATCCCCTACCTCGGCGTGGGCCTGGCCTCGGTGGGCAAGGGCTGGTCGCTGACGCCGCTGCCCCTGCAGTACACGCTGCAGTACTTCGAGCGCGTGATCGTGGAGACGCCCAAGTACATCCTCAACAGCTTCCTCTACTCCGGGCTGGCCGTGCTGGGTTGCATCGTGGTCGGCGTGCCGATCGCGTGGATCCTGGCCCGCACGCGCGCCCCCGGCCGCGACACGCTCGACGGCCTCATCACGCTGATCCTGGCGCTGCCGGGCACGGCCATCGGCATCGCCTACATCCGCGCGTTCCACTTCGAGCTGCCGTGGCTCGACCTCAAGCTGACCAGCCTGTGGCTCGTGCTGCCGCTGGTATTGTGCATCCGCCGGCTGCCCTACACGGTGCGCGGCGCCTACGCCTCGCTGCTGCTCGTCCACCGCTCGATGGAGGAGGCCGCGGCCAGCGTGGGCGCCACCGGCGCCCGCAGCTTCCGCGACGTCACGCTGCCATTGATCTGGCGCGGCGTGCTGGTGGGCTCGCTCTTCTCGTTCATGACCTCGCTGCAGGAGGCCTCGGCCGTGCTGTTCCTCTCGCTCGGCGGCTGGGAGACCATTCCCGTCGGCATCTTCGCGTTCTACATCGCGGGCAGCGCCAACGAGGCCGCCGCGCTCGGCGTGATCCTCATCGTGGTGGCCGCCCTCTGCGTGCTCGTGATCAACCGCGTCGCCGGCGCGCGGATGGGCGGGATGTTCGGGTAGCGGTTGTACGGACCCCCGGGCGATCGGGATCCTGATTCGACCGCTAAATCAGCCAGTTCGGTCGGCTTGTCGGCTCCCGGTGGCTGTGCTAGTGTTTCGCTTCACATGGCGCCGACCGGGGAGCAGAGTGCCTGGAAAGCGCTCGGCGAGCTGTCGACGATCGGCCTGGCGCTGGTCATCGCGACGGTCATCGGTCTGGCGGGCGGGTACTACCTCGACCGCTGGCTCGGGACCTCGCCGTGGCTGACGCTGATCGGGCTGCTGCTCGGCATCGCGGCGGGGTTCGTGAACCTCTTTCGGTCGGTCAAGCGCGCGGAGAGGAACATCGATGACCGTGAGTGATCTGACGACGGGCGCGACCAGGGGAACGGGGCTGGGCGCCCTGGCCGGGGCGCTCGCCGGCGGCTGGCTGGGCGGCGCGCCGGGCGCGTTCGGCGTCCTCGCCGGCGCCGCACTGGCCATCGTCAGCTTCCGCGCGCTGGCCTGGCGCGCGGCGGCCGCGGCGCCCGGCCCGGCCCTGGCGGCGCCGTGGGCCATGCTGGCCGCCGTGCGGTTCGCCGCGGTGGGCGCGGTGGCGGCGGCCCTGTTCGTGGCCGGATGGGCGCACCCGGTCGCCTGGCTGGCCGGCTACAGCGCGCTGCCGCTGGCCGTGCTACTGCAGGGCCTGCGCCTGGCCCGCGAGGAGAGCCGCGCGTGAGCGTGATCGATCACCCGCCGATCTTCCGGCTGCCCGGCATCCCTGACCACGTAACCTCCACGTGGCTGGTGATGGTGCTGCTGGCCGCCGTGGCCTTCGCGGCCTCCCGCAACGTGGCCCTGGTGCCGCGCGGGCTGCAGAACTTCTTCGAGGTCGTGCTCGAGCAGTTCCAGCAGCTGATCGACGACGTCATCGGCCACGCGGGCCGGCCGTACCTGCCACTCATCGCCACGCTGGGCCTGTTCATCCTGGTCGGCAACCTGCTGGGCCTGGTGCCCGGCATGAACGGGCCCACCACGAACCTCAACACCACAGCGGCCTGCGCCCTCGTGGTCTTCTTCGCCTACCATTACATCGGCGTGCGGAAGCAGGGGGCGCTCACCTATCTCAAGCACTTCATGGGACCAGTGCCGCTGGCGCTCAAGCCGTTGATGTTCGTCATCGAGATGATCAGCCACCTGGCCCGGCCGCTGTCGCTGACGCTGCGGCTGTTCGGCAACATGACGGGCGGCCACATCCTGCTGGCCATCATCTTCTTCCTGATGGGGCTCGACGGCCTCATCGGCTGGGCGCTGTCGGGCAGCCCCATCGGCGCCGTCGTGGGCGGTATCGGCGGCCTGGTGATGATCGTTTTCACCGTCGGGTTCCTGTACCCGCTCAAGATCCTGGTGTCGTTCCTCCAGGCGTTCATCTTCGTGATGCTGACCATGCTCTACATCTCGGGCGCGATCGAGGACGCCGAGCATCACGGGGGCGAGCCACATCCCGCGCACCCCTAGCAGACCACACGTACAGAGGAGGTCGGTCGTGCGACGTTCACTGACTCTGGCAGGTCTCGCAGTTCTCGCAGTCCCGGGACAGGCGCTGGCCCAGGCCCCGGCCGGGCAGGGTGGCTGGGTGGGGCCGTTCGCGGTCCTGGTGGCCGGGTTCGCCATGGCGTTCGCGGCCGGCCTGTGCGCGCTCGGCCAGGGCAAGGCCGTCGCCTCCGCCGTCGACGCGATGGCCCGCCAGCCCGGCGCAGCGGCGCGCATCCAGACCGCGATGATCATCGGTCTGGCGCTGATCGAGTCGCTGGCGATCTACGTGCTGGTCGTGGCGATGATCCTGCTGTTCGTGCAGCCCATCAAGTAGCCGGCGGCTCACAGGAGGTCTGGGCGGCGCGGGCCATCCCGCGCCGCCGTC
Source organism: Candidatus Methylomirabilota bacterium (assembly GCA_035762565.1). Classification (GTDB taxonomy): domain Bacteria; phylum Methylomirabilota; class Methylomirabilia; order Rokubacteriales; family CSP1-6; genus AR5. Next base: position 13,034 of record DASTOJ010000122.1, read on the forward strand.
GCACCATGGCAAGGTCGAACCACCGCCTGCCGAAGATCCCCGAGATGACGATCCGTCGTCTCTCGGTGTACACCCGCTGCCTGCTCCAGCTCGAGGAAGACGGCGTCAAGACGATCTCGTCGCAGGAGCTGGCCGACCGCTTCAGCCTCAACTCCGCCCAGGTCCGCAAGGACCTGGCCTACTTCGGCGAGTTCGGCGTCCGCGGTATCGGCTACTACGTCTCCGGCCTCAAGGCCGAGCTGCAGCGAATCCTCGGCCTCGACCGCGAGTGGGCGGTGGCCCTGGTGGGCTTCGGCAACCTCGGCTCCGCTCTCTTCCACTACAAGGGATTCATCCGCCAGGGCTTCCGCATCGCGGTGATCATCGACGACGACCCCGCCAAGGTCGGCCGCGAGGTCGACGCGGTGCCGATCGTCGCCGGCCGCGACATGGCGCGGGAGATCAAGGCCCGCGGGATCGCGATCGCGATCGTGGCGGTGCCGCCCGAGGCGGCCCAGGCGGTGACGGACCAGCTGGTGGCGGCCGGCATCAAGGCCGTGCTCAACTTCGCCCCTACCCGGTTGCGCGTGACCCGCGACGTCCGCCTGAAGAACGTCGACCTCTCCATCGAGCTGGAGACCCTGTCGTTCTACCTGGCCAGGAGCGCGCGGTAGCCGGATGCGCGTGATGAAGTGCGCCGTCAGCGTCCTCGCGCTCGGGCTCCTGACGGCCCAGTGCCTGCCGCCCGCATCCGCCGCTGTCAGGGTAGCGCGCGTCGGGCTGCTGCGAACGCAGCCACGGGACGCGCCCGACCCGGCGGCCGAGGGACTCCGCCGGGGCCTCCGTGAGCTCGGATGGGTCGAGGGTGAGCAGCTGCACTACGAATCCCGGTTCGCCGAAGGCCGGCCGGAGCGACTTCCGGGGCTGGCGGCCGAGCTCGTTCGCCTCAACGTCGACGTCATCGTTACCGGGGGCGAGCAGGCGATCCTGGCGGCGAAGCAGGCGACCCGGACCATTCCCATCGTGATGGGCGCCAGCAACGATCCGGTGGGGGCCGGCCTTGTCGTTAGCCTCGCGAACCCCGGTGGAAACGTCACGGGCATGACCATCCTTTCGCCCGAGTTGAGCCGAAAGCGGCTCGAGCTGTTGAAGGAGGTCCTGCCGCGCCTGGCGCGGGTGGCGGTACTGTACAACCCGGATTTCCCGGGCACCACCCTCGACCTGCGGCACACGCGCGATGCTGCCCACGCGCTCGGCCTGACGCTGGAGCCCGTGGAGGTCCGGCGCCCGGTGGATCTCATCCCTGCGCTGGCGGCGACCCGGCAGCGCGCCGAGGCCCTCGTTCCCCTGGCCGACCCTTTCTTCACCGCTCAGCGAGCACATCTGATCGCCTTCACGACGAAGCATCGCCTGCCCGGGATGTATTACTGGAGGGAGTTCGTCGAGGCCGGCGGGTTGATGTCATATGGGCCCAGCCTGCTCGAGCTTTACCGACGCGCGGCGACGCACGTCGACAAGATTCTCAAGGGCACCCGGCCGGGTGAGCTCCCGGTCGAGCAGCCGACGAAGTTCGATCTCACGGTGAACGCCAAGACGGCCGCCGCGCTCCACATCTCGATCCCCCAGTCTGTCCTGATCCGGGTCGACCAAGTCGTCCAGTAACCGAACCTCCGGACTCCGAGGCCGGCGGCGTGATACCGTTGAGGTCCCTGCGATGTTGAGGCCGTGGCAGGCGTTTCAAGGCTTGGCGAAGGCCTTCGCCGAGGCAGAGGCCTGCCTGCGCATCGCCGGGCTGGCCGGTGCCGCCCGCCCGCTCGTGCTTGCCGAGCTCCTCCAGGCCCATCCCCGGCCGGCCGTCGTCGTCGTCCGCTCGATGGCCGACGCCCACCGCTGGACCCAGGATCTCAGGTTCTTCCGCGCGCCGGTGCTCGAGTTCCCCGAGCGCGAGCCGCGGCTCTGGCGCGGGGGGCACCATCGCGAGGCGGACGCCGAGCGGGCGGTGATCGTCCGGCGCCTGGCGGCGGGCGAGCCGTTGGTCGTCGTCGTCACGCCGGCCGGGCTCGACACGGCGCTGCCGGCGCCCGCCGACTTCTCGGCGACGACGCTGCGGATCGGCGTGGGCGACCGGCTGGAGCGCGAGCTACTGCTGGAGGCGTTCGAGACGGCGGGCTACGAACGGGCCGACACCGTCGTCGAGGTCGGGCAGTGGAGCGTGCGCGGCGGCATCGTGGACGTGTTCGTGCCCAGCCACGCCAGTCCCGTGCGGCTGGAGTTCTTCGGCGACGAGGTCGAGTCGATCCGGCACTTCGATCCCAGCACGCAGCGTTCCACGGACGCCTTGGCCGAGCTGCTGGTGCTGCCGCTCACCGTCCCGCCCGACGACGCGCCCGGCGCCGCCCACCTGCTCGACTACGTGCCGCCGACCGCCCCGATCGTCCTCGACGCGCCGGCGCTCCTCGACGAGACGTCCGAAGAGGCCCCCGGTCGCCGGCCGCTTCGCGAGGTGCTCGGGGATCGCCCCCGGGTCGAGCTGGAGCTGGTGGCCGCCACCGCGACCGACCACGTCCTCGACACGCAGGACGTCCCGAGATTCGGCGGGCGCTTCGCGCCCCTGACCGAGCAGCTGCTGGCCTGGCGCGCCGAGGGCTTCCGCGTCCGGCTCGTGGTGGCCGACGAGCACCAGGCCGAGCACCTGCGCCAGATCCTGCGCGACCACGGGATCGAGGTGCCGATCGCCCCCGCGCTCGAGGCGCCGGACGCGCAGGTGATCGTCGCCGGCGAGGCCTCGGGCGGCATCGCCATCCCGGCCGTGGGGCTGGTGCTCCTCACCGAGACCGAGATCTTCGGCGCCCGGCGGCGCACGCTGCGCCGCCCGAAGTACCAGCGCGGCGCCGCGCTCACCGCGTTCACCGACCTCGAGGTGGGGGACCTCGTCGTCCACGAGGACCACGGCATCGGGCGTTACCTGGGGTTGCGCACGATGTCGGTGGGCGACCGCGACGGCGACTTCCTGCAGCTCGAGTATGCCGAGGGCGGCCGGCTCTACGTGCCCGTCGAGCGGCTCGATCTCGTGTCGAAGTACCTGGGCGGCGACGCCGGGACCGCCCGGCTCGACCGGCTCGGCGGCGCCTCGTGGCAGCGGGTGAAGGAGTCGGTGCGGGCCGCCCTGCGGGAGATGGCGGAGGCGCTGCTGAAGCTCTACGCTCAGCGCGCGGTTGCCGACGGGCACGCCTTCACCGCCGACACGCCCTGGCAACGCGAGTTCGAGGCGGCGTTCCGCTTCGAGGAGACGCCGGACCAGCTGAAGGCGATCGAGGAGGTCAAGCGCGACATGGAGCATGCGCGGCCGATGGACCGGCTGGTGGCCGGTGACGTCGGCTACGGCAAGACGGAGGTCGCCCTGCGCGCGGCGTTCAAGACCGTCGCCGACGGCCACCAGGTGGCGGTCCTGGTGCCGACCACCGTGCTCGCTCAGCAGCACTGGTCCACCTTCATCGACCGCTTCGGGCCCTTCCCGGCCCGGGTCGAGCTGCTGTCGCGCTTCCGCACGCCCAAGGAGCAGGCGGCGGTGGTGGAGGGGCTGCGCCAGGGGACGGTCGACGTCGTGATCGGCACCCATCGGCTGCTCTCCCGGGACGTCGCCTTCAAGCGCCTGGGCCTGCTGATCATCGACGAGGAGCATCGCTTCGGCGTGGCCCACAAGGAGCGGATGAAGCAGCTGCGGGCGTCGGTCGACGTCCTGGCCCTCACCGCGACGCCCATCCCGCGCACCCTCTACATGTCGCTCTCCGGCGTGCGCGACATGTCGGTGATCGAGACCCCGCCGCTCGACCGGCTGCCGATCGAGACCGTGGTGCGGCGGTTCAGCAAGGCGGTGATCAAGGAGGCGCTCGAGCGCGAGCTGGAGCGTGGGGGGCAGGTCTTCTTCGTGCACAACCGCGTGCAGTCGCTGCCCTCGATGGCGCGGTTCATCCAGGAGCTGGTGCCCGACGCGCGGGTGATCATGGGCCACGGCCAGCTGAAGGAGCGCGAGCTGGAAGCGACCATGGTGAGATTCGTGAGCGGGCAGGCCGACATCCTGGTCTCCACGGCCATCGTGGAGTCCGGGCTCGACATCCCGAGCTCCAACACGATCATCATCAACCGGGCCGACCGCTTCGGGCTGGCCCAGCTCTACCAGCTCCGTGGGCGGGTGGGGCGCGAGCGGATGCAGGCCTACTGCTATCTCCTCGTTCCCGCGGACGGCCGGGTGGACGAGCAGGCCCAGCGCCGGCTGCGGGCGCTCCAGGAGCTGACCGAGCTGGGATCGGGCTTCAAGCTGGCCCTGCGAGACCTCGAGATCCGGGGGGCCGGCAACCTCCTCGGGGCCCAACAGCACGGCCACATCGCCGCGGTGGGCTACGATCTTTACAGCAAGCTTCTCGCCGAAGCTGTGCAAGAATTGGGGGGCAATCGAACCGGGGTCGCCGTCGAACCGGTCATCAGCGTCCAGGTCGAAGGCTTCTTGCCTGAGGAATATGTCCCTGAGGTCAACCAGCGACTGGCGTTCTACAAGCGGCTGGCCACCGCGGCCGGCGACGACGAGCTCGCCGATCTGCGCGCCGAGCTGCTCGACCGCTTCGGAACGCTGCCCGAACCCGCCGCCCAGCTCCTCGACATCGTGCGTGTCCGGATCGCTGCGCGGGCGCTCGGCGTCGAGCGCGTCGAAGCCGGCGAGGGCAAGGCGGTGATCACCTTCGCCCCCTCGACGCCGATCGAACCGGCCCGGCTGGTGGCGGCCATTCAGGCCAGCCGCGGGCGCCTGAAGATGCGGCGCGAGTTCGCCGTGGAGGCCACGATCGCGCGCGGCGACTGGCCGGCCGTGCGCGACTCCCTGCTCGGCGTGCTGAGCGGCTTCCCCGCCCGATGAGAATCGGGCCGCTGGCGGTTGGCCTCGTCGCCCTGCTGGTGGGGGGCTGCGCGCTCCCCACGATGCCCAGATGGGTGCCGTATTTCGGGAAGAAGGACAAGCCCCCCGCGCCGGTCGCCGCGCCGGCGGCGCGCGAGAACACCCTCGACACACCGAAGCCCGGCGACGTGCGCCAGCGCCCGGCCGCCGAGGACCGCGACGACACCCTGGCCGACCGGATCATCGCCATCGTGAACAACGACGCGATCACGCTGGCCGAGCTGCAGGAGTCGATCGTCTCCTACCGGGCCGAGAACCCCGGCCGGCGGTCCGGCCCCAGCGACGAGGAGCTGCGGCAGGATTTCCTCAACCGGCTCATCGACAACCGACTACAGCTGCAGGAGGCCGAGCGCGAGAAGATCACGGTGGACGACCTCGAGCTGAACGAGGAGTTCGTCGAGCGCATCAAGCGTTATGGGGTCAAGACCGAGGAGGAGTTCGAGAAGCTGGTCCGCGGCCAGGGCGTGACGGTCGAGTCGATCAAGAAGCGGCTGCGCGACGGCCTCAAGGTGTCCAAGCTCATCCGGCGTCGGGTGACGCTGCGAGTGTCGGTCACCGAGGCCGAGATCTCGGCCTACCTGGAGGAGAACCGGAGCAAGCTCGAGACCGGCCTGTCCTTCCACGCCCGGCACATTCTCGTGACGCCCGAGTCCGCGAGCGACACCGGCTGGGAGGCGGCCCGGATCAAGGCCGAGATGCTGCGCAGCCAGCTGCAGGACGGCGCCGACTTCGTCGAGCTGGCCAGGCAGCACTCCCGGGACGCGACCGCCAAGGACGGGGGCGACCTGGGGGTCCTCAAGCGGGGCGAGCTGGCCCCGGACGTCGAGGCCGAGCTGCTGGGGCTGGTGCCGGGGCAGGCCTCTCGCCCTGTCCGGTCGCCGCTGGGGTATCACGTGTTCCAGCTGGAGTCGAAGGAGACGCTGGAGGGCCCCGGCATCCGTCAGCAGATCCGCGACATCCTATTCAGACAGCAGTTCGACAACCGGCTCGAGGCCTGGCTGAAGGAGATCAAGCAGCGGGCCATCATCGAGGTGCGGCTGTGAAACCCGTTGACAAGCGGTCCACGGAATGGGAGGATGGGCCCTGACGCTGCCGTCGTCCCAACCCCGTAGAAACCCTACGCAAACGGCAACACACTCGACGCGGCGACAGATCGCCGCCCCCGGAGCCCCCGAATGACATCCCGCCGCGAACGAGGACAACCCAACGCCACCGAGAACGCGCCCGCGACGCCCGCCAACGGGCTGAACTTGTCGGAGCTCAAGGAAAAGGCGATCTCCGATCTCAACGGGATCGCCCGCGACCTGAGCGTTCAGAACTTCGGCGGGCTGCGCAAGCAGGAGCTGATCTTCAAGATCCTCCAGGCCCAGGCCGAGAAGGACGGGTCCATCTACGCCGAGGGCGTGCTCGAGGTCCTGCCGGACGGCTTCGGGTTCCTCCGCGCGCCCGACTACAACTACCTTCCCGGCCCCGACGACATCTACGTGTCCCCGTCCCAGATCCGGCGCTTCGACCTGCGCACCGGGGACACCATCTCCGGCCAGGTCCGGCCACCCAAGGACACCGAGCGCTACTTCGCGCTGCTCAAGGTCGAGGCGATCAACTTCGAGACCCCCGACCAGTCGCGCGAGAAGATCTTCTTCGACAACCTCACGCCGCTCTACCCGATGGAACGGCTCAAGCTGGAGTGGAACAGCGAGGACCTCACCACCCGGGTGATGGACCTGCTGTGTCCGATCGGCAAGGGCCAGCGGGGCATGATCGTGGCGGCGCCGCGCACCGGCAAGACCATGATGCTGCAGTCGATCGCGCATGCGATCGCGACGAACCACCCCGAGGTGTACCTGATCGTTCTCCTGATCGACGAGCGGCCGGAAGAGGTGACCGACATGCAGCGGTCGGTGAAGGGCGAGGTGGTGTCGTCGACCTTCGACGAGCCGCCCCAGCGCCACATCCAGGTCGCCGACATGGTCATCGAGAAGGCCAAGCGGCTGGTCGAGCACAAGCGCGACGTCGTCATCCTGCTCGACTCGCTCACGCGCTTCGCCCGGGCCCACAACGCCGTGATCCCGTCGTCCGGCAAGGTGCTGTCGGGCGGGCTCGACGCCAACGCGCTGCAGCGGCCGCGCCGCTTCTTCGCGACCGCCCGCAACATCGAGGAGGGCGGCTCGCTGACGATCATGGCCACCGCGATCGTGGACACCGGCAGCCGCATGGACGACGTGATCTTCGAGGAGTTCAAGGGTACCGGCAACATGGAAGTCCACCTCGACCGGCGCCTCATGGACAAGCGCATCTTCCCGACCATCAACATCGAGCAGTCCGGCACCCGCAAGGAGGAGCTGCTGCTCGGCAAGGAAGAGCTGCAGAAGGTCTGGCTGCTGCGCAAGGCGCTGTCCCAGCTGAACCCGGTGGAGTCCATGGAGCTGCTGCTCGACAAGCTCAAGCAGACCAAGAGCAACAAGGAGTTCCTGGCCGCCATGCACTCGATGGGTTGACTCGGAGGGGGCCTCGGCGGCCCCCTCCGATGCCCCCCAAGCACAGGAGGGCGCCGGCAAGGCTGGCGCTCGAAGGCGGCCAACCTACTGCGGGTTTTGCCTTTTCCTGCCCGGACTGGTACTGTTAGGACTCCCAAGGAGGAGCTGACTCGTGAAGGTGGGCATTCATCCGGACTACGTGGATACGACCATCACCTGCGCGTGCGGGGAGGTCGTTCGCACCCGCTCGACCAAGCCTGACATCCGGGTGGAGGTCTGCTCCAAGTGTCATCCTTTCTTCACCGGGAAGCAGAAGCTCATGGACACCGCCGGACGTGTGGAGCGCTTCCAGCGCAAGTACAAGCGGCAGCCGACGGCGACTCCCTAAGGCGCCCGTTCCGCCCGAGCCCGGCGGCGGCCGGGCTGCTCCTGTCCCCACTCGCTCGGCCGCGGCAGGGGTGCGCGCCCCGGAGGCGCTGAACCGCGATGCTGTTTGACAAGCTCCGCCAGATCGAGGAGCGATCCGAGGAGATCGCGCGCCGCCTGGCGGATCCCGCCATCTTCTCGCAGCAGGCCGAGTACGCGCGCCTGCGCAAGGAGCACGCCGACAGCCAGGAGATCGTCGAGCGCTTCGGCGAGTACCGCGAGGTGCTGCGGCGGGTCACCGAGGCCCGACACATCCTGGCCGAGAGCGACGACCGCGAGCTGCACGAGCTGGCCCAGGCGGAGATCGACGAGCTGACCGGGCGCCAGACCGTCCTCGAGGCCGACCTGACCCGCCTGCTGCTGCCGCGCGATCCCAACGACGACAGGAACGTGTTCGTGGAGATCCGGGCGGGCGCCGGCGGCGACGAGGCGGGCCTCTTCGCGGCCGATCTGACCCGCATGTACACGAAGTACGCCGAGCGCCAGCGCTGGAAGGTCGAGGTCATGGACTCCAGCCCGACCGGTGTCGGCGGCCTCAAGGAGGTCATCCTGTTCGTGCAGGGGCGCGGCGCCTGGAGCCGGCTCAAGTTCGAGCGCGGCGTGCACCGCGTACAGCGGGTCCCGGTGACCGAATCGGCCGGCCGCATCCACACCTCGACGGTGACGGTGGCGGTGCTTCCGGAAGCCGAGGACGTCGACGTCAGGGTCGACGAGAAAGACCTGCGCGTGGACGTCTACCGCTCCTCCGGCCCCGGCGGCCAGGGCGTGAACACCACCGACTCGGCGGTCCGCATCACACACGTGCCGACCGGGCTCGTCGTCACCTGCCAGGACGAGCGCTCGCAGATCAAGAACCGGGCGAAGGCCATGCGGGTGCTCAAGGCCCGGCTGCTGGAGCGTGCGCAGGAAGAGCAGCAGGCGGCCATCGCGGCCGACCGTCGCTCGCAGGTCGGCACGGGCGAGCGGAGCGAGCGCATCCGCACGTACAACTTCGCCCAGAATCGCGTCACCGACCATCGCGTCGGCCTCACCCTGCACCGGCTGCCCGAGGTCCTGGAGGGTGACCTCGACGAGCTGATCGAGACCCTGGCCGCCGCCGAGCGGACGGAGCGGCTGCAGAGGGTGGCGAGCTGATGGTGACGCTCGTGCCCCCCCCCGATCCCGACACGCTGATCGGCACGCGGCCCGCCCTGGGGGCCGCGCTGAAGATCGCGACCGCCGCCCTGCGGGCCGCCGGGATCGACAGCGCCCGGGCCGACGCCGAGTGGCTGCTGGCCGGCGTGCTGGGGATCGCGCGGGGCGCCCTCGGCCTGCACGCGCGCCCGCTCGAATCCCCGGACGACGCGCGCTACGCCGTGGCCGTGCGGCGGCGGATGGCGCGGGAGCCGCTCCAGCACGTCCTCGGTAGCCAGGCCTTCCGTCACGTCACCGTGCGGGTGAACGCCGACGCCATGGTGCCGCGGCCGGAGACCGAGATCCTCGCCGGCTGGGCGCTGGACCTGCTGCCCCCGCCCCCTCGGCGCCCCCTTGTCATCGACGTGGGCACCGGCGGCGGGTGCATCGCCTGCGCGCTGGCCTTCGAGCGCCCCGACGCCGAGGTGATCGCGCTGGACGTCTCGCCGCGCGCGGCGGCGCTCGCGCGCGCCAACGTGGTGGCGCTCGGGCTGGCGACGCGCGTGACCGTCGACGTCTCCGACCTGTTCGCCACCCTGGGCGTGATGCAGGCCGACGTGATCGTGTCGAATCCGCCGTACCTGGCGACCGGTCTGATCGACACCCTGCCTCCCGAGGTCAGCCGGTACGATCCCCGGCTCGCGCTCGACGGCGGGCCCGACGGCCTCGGTGTGATCCGTCACCTGGTGCGCGAGGCGCCCGAACGGCTCATGCCCGGTGGTGCCCTCGTGCTCGAAACCGCCGGCGGCGGGCAGCTCGCGCCCGTCGTCGGGTTGCTGCTGGCGCAGGGGTTCGTCCGGGTCGAGACACGTCCCGACCTGGCCGGGGTCGAGCGCTTCGTGGCCGGGAGGCGGCCGTAGTGCCGGCCCGGCTGCGGATCGAGGGCGGGGTGCCGCTCGCGGGCGAGGTGGCCGTGAGCGCGGCGAAGAACGCGGCACTGCCGGCGCTCGCGACGGCGCTCCTCACGAGCGAGCCCCTGACCCTCACCAACGTTCCCGAGCTGGGCGACATCCGCACCATGCTGCGGCTGCTCGAGACGCTCGGCGCCGGGGTCGCGCGTCGCGGGCGCGAGGTGACGGTGACGGTGGAGCGGGTCGCCAGCGACCTCGCCCCCTACGATCTGGTCTCCACCATGCGCGCCTCCGTGCTGGTCCTGGGCCCGCTCGTCGCCCGCCACGGCTCGGCCCGCGTGGCGCTGCCCGGCGGCTGTGCGATCGGGGTGCGCCCGATCGACCAGCACCTCAAGGGCATGGCCCGTCTCGGCGCGGAGATCGCCATCGCGAACGGCTACGTGGTGGCGCGCGCCAGCCGCCTCAAGGGCGCGCGCATCGCGACCGATCTGGTCACGGTGACCGGGACCGAAAATCTCATGATGGCGGCGGCCCTGGCCGAGGGCACCACGGTCATCGAGAACGCCGCCCGCGAGCCCGAGGTGGGCGATCTGGCCGCGCTCTTGACGGCGATGGGCGCGCGCGTGCACGGCGCGGGCACCGGGCGTCTCGAGATCCAGGGCGTACCCGGGCTGGCCGGCGCCGTCCACCGCGTGGTTCCCGACCGCATCGTGGCCGGCACCCTGCTGGTGGCGGGCGCCATCACGGGCGGCGATGTCCGGGTGACCGACGTCGTGCCCGACCACCTCACCGCGGTGCTGGCCAAGCTGGAGGAGTGCGGGGTCACCCTCGACGTGGGGTCGGACTGGGTGCGGGCCCGCGGGCCGTCGCGGCCGCGACCGGCCGACATCGTAACCAGCCCCTTCCCGGGCTTCCCGACCGACATGCAGGCCCAGCTCATGACCCTGCTCGGACTGGCCGACGGGCAGTCGAAGGTGACCGAGACGATCTTCGAGAACCGCTTCATGCACGCCGCCGAGCTGGCCCGGCTGGGAGCTTCGATCTCCACGGAGGGCTCGGTGGCGACCGTCCGCGGCGTGGAGGCCTACCAGGGCGCGCCGGTGATGGCGTCGGATCTGCGGGCGTCGGCGGCGCTGGTGCTGGCGGGGCTGGCGGCTCGGGGACGCACCGAGGTCTCGCGCATTTACCATCTCGACCGCGGATACGAGCGGCTCGAGGCCCGGCTCGGCGCCCTCGGGGCGCGGATCGAGCGCCTGGCATGAGCGACCGTCTCACGCTGGCGCTGCCCAAGGGCCGCCTGCTCGACGGCGCGCTCGAGATGCTCCGCGCGGTCGGCGTCGACGGCGTCGACCAGGACTCGCGCCGGCTGATCTTCGACGACCCCCGCCGCGGAGTGCGGCTGCTCTTCCTCAAGCCGGCCGACGTCCCGGCCTACGTCACCTACGGCGCCGCCCACCTGGGCATCGTCGGCAAGGACATCCTGCTGGAGCAGGAGCCCGACGTGTACGAGCCGCTCGACCTCGGGTTCGGCGTCTGCCGTCTGGTGGTAGCCGAGCCGCGCGAGCTGTGGGAGCGCGACGACCCCGGCAAGTGGTCGTGGGTGCGGGTGGCCACGAAGTACCCGCGCCTGACCGAGCAGTACTTCTCCGCGCGGGGCGTGCAGGTGGAGATCGTGCGGCTGGACGGCTCGATCGAGCTGGCGCCGCTGGTCGGGCTGGCCGAGCGCATCGTCGACCTGGTGCAGTCGGGCGAGACGCTCCGCGCCAACGGCCTCGTCGAGGTGGCCGAGATCACGCGCTCGACCGCTCGCCTCATCGTCAACCGCGCGGCGATGAAGACCGAGTACGGCGCCATCAACGCGCTGATCGCCCAGCTGCGGACGTGCCGGAGCCCCGCGTGAGACTCCTCGACGCGCGCACGCTGGGGATCGAGGGCGTCGCCCGGGCGGTCGACCGTCCGCCGTCGGAGGTCGACGCCGAGGTCGCGCGCTCGGTGGAGGCGATCGTCGCCGCCGTCCGTGCGCGGGGTGACGCGGCCCTGCTCGAGTACACCGCCCGCTTCGACCGGTTCAGCCCGGCGTCGGCCGCGGGCCTGGCGATCGCGCCCGCCGAGCTCGAGACGGCCGAGCGGGAGCTCGAGCCGGACGTGCGGGCGGCCCTCGCCTACGCGGCCGACCGGATCGAGCGCTATCACGCGGCGGCGCTGCCCAAGTCGTGGCGGCTGACCGACGAGCACGGCTCGGTGGTGGGCCAGGAGGTGCGGCCGCTCGACCGGGTCGGCATCTACATCCCCGGCGGGCGCGCGGCCTATCCGTCGACCGTCCTGATGACCGCGGTGCCGGCCCGCGTGGCGGGGGTCCGGGAGATCGTGCTCGTCACCCCGCCGGGTCCCGACGGCCGGGTGCCGGCCGCGGTGCTGGCGGCGGCGCGCGTGGCCGGCGTCACCGAGGGCTGGCGCATCGGCGGCGCCCAGGCGGTGGCGGCGCTCGCCTACGGCACCGGCGCCGTCCGGCGCGTGGACAAGATCGTCGGGCCCGGCAACGTCTACGTCGCGCTGGCGAAGACGCGGGTCTTCGGCGACGTCGGCATCGACATGGTGGCGGGTCCGAGCGAGGTCGTCGTCGTCGCCGACCGCGCCGCCGACCCGGCCTGGATCGCCGCCGACCTGCTCGCGCAGGCCGAGCACGACCCGATGGCCCGCGCGCTGCTGATCACCGACGCGCCAGACCTGCTGCCGCGCGTCGAGGCGGCGCTGGGCGCGCAGCTCGGGCGCCTGCCCCGCCGGGCGATCGCGGCCGAGGCCCTCGCGGCCAACGGCGCCTTCATCCTCGTCGCCGACCTGGACGCGGCGGTCGACGTCGCCAACCGGCTCGCCCCCGAGCACCTCGAGCTCATGGTCGCCGTCCCGGCGGTGCTGCTGCCGCGCGTGCGGCACGCGGGCGCGATCTTCCTGGGCGCCCACACCCCCGAGGTGGTCGGCGACTACGTGGCGGGGCCCAACCACGTGCTGCCCACCGCCGGTACCGCGCGCTTCGCCTCGCCGCTGGGCACCGAGGACTTCGTGAAGCGATCGAGCGTCATCGAGTACTCGCCGTCGGGGCTGGCGGCGGCCCTGCCCCACCTGGACGCGCTGGCCCGGGTGGAGGGACTCGCCGGCCACGGCCGGGCGGCCGAGCTTCGAGCCAAGGAGGCCCGCGGATGAGCGGCAACGGGCGGCAGGCGCGCGTCGAGCGCAAGACCAAGGAGACGGAGGTCGCGCTGCAGCTGAACCTGGACGGGACCGGCAGCGCCAAGGTCCAGACGCCGATCCCGTTCTTCAGCCACATGCTGGAGGCGTGGGCCAAGCACGGCCTCGTGGACCTGGCCGTGGAGGCGAGCGGCGACGTCGAGGTCGACATCCACCACACGGTGGAGGACGTGGGCATCGTGCTGGGGCAGGCGCTGGGCCAGGCGCTGGGCGACAAGAAGGGCATCGTCCGCTACGGCACCGCCTTCGTGCCGATGGACGAGGCGCTGGTGCAGGCCTCGGTGGACATCTCCGGCCGCCCGTTCCTCGTCTTCAACGTGCCGGTGGCGCGCACGCGGGTGTCGAACTTCGACCTCGACATGCTCCAGGAGTTCTTCCGGGCCTTCGCGTTCAATGCCGGCATCACCCTGCACGTGACGATGCACTACGGCCACAACCTGCACCACATCACGGAGGCGGTCTTCAAGGCCGTGGGGCGCTCGCTGGCCGAGGCCACGCGACTGAACCCGCGGACCGCCGGCGTGCTGCCGTCCACCAAGGGCACGCTGTGAGTCGGAGCCGGGCCGGGCGCGCCCCCGCCGTCGGGGAGGCGCGCCGGTGATCGCGATCGTGGACTACGGGCGCGGCAATCTGGGCTCGGTCGAGCGGCTCTTCCGCGGCGTGGGCGTTCCCGCCGTCGTCACCCAGGACCCGCGCGTGGTCGACGAGGCGGACGCGGTCGTGTTTCCGGGAGACGGCGCCTTCCACGATGCGATGGCCAACCTCGGGCAGCTGGGCCTGCTCGAGCCGGTGCGCCGCGCGCTGGACGGGCGCCGCCCGTTTCTCGGCATCTGCCTCGGGTACCAGCTGCTGTTCTCGACGAGCGAGGAGTTCCGCGAGGGGCGCGGGCTCGACGTCATTCCGGGCGTCGTGCGTCGCTTCCCGCCCGGTCTGGACGTGCCCCACATGGGGTGGAACCGGGTGTGGCACGGCGGTGCGCTGCGGTTGTTCGACGGCATCGAGGACGGGGCGCGCTTCTACTTCGTGCATTCGTACTTTCCCGTTGTAGCGAGTGCCGCGAGTACGGATCCAACCGCAGGTGGCCTGGCCGGCGAGCCGCGTGGCGCCGGCACGCCCGACCACCCGCTCCGGCAGGCGTGGTGCGAGTACGGCGTGCGCTTTGCCGCGGCCATCGAGGTGGAGCGCATCTACGCCACCCAGTTTCACCCGGAGAAGAGCCAGAAGCCCGGCGTCCGGCTGTTGCAGAATTTTGCGGCGGTGGTGAAGGAGGGGCGGTGATCGTCATTCCCGCCGTGGATCTTCGGGAGGGCCGCTGCGTGCGCCTGCGCGAGGGGCGCGCCGACGCGGAGACGGTCTTCTCCGACGATCCGGTGGCGATGGCGGAGCGGTGGATGGCGGCGGGGGCCGAGCGGCTGCACGTCGTGGATCTCGACGGGGCATTCGCGGGGGCCCCCCGGCAGACGGCGCTGATCGCCAAGATCGTGAACGCCGTTCGCCCGCTGCCGGTCGAGGCGGGCGGGGGGCTGCGGGATTTGGCGGCCGTCGAGGCGGTGCTCGAGGCCGGCGTCGTGTGGGCGGTCGTGGGCACGCGCGCCGCGCTCGACGCGTCGTTCCTGACCGAGGCGGGCCGCCGGTTCGGCGAGCGCCTCATCGTCGCCGCCGACGGTCGTGGTGAGCGCGTCGCCATCCGGGGCTGGACGGAGCTGGGCGAATTGACGGTGGTCGAGGTCGGCCAGCGCGCCCGGGACGCCGGGGCGACCGCACTGCTCTACACCGACGTGAGTCGCGACGGCACCGAGCAAGGCCCCAACGTCGCCGCGACGGCTGGCCTCGCCGCGGCGGCCGGGCTTCCCGTCCTTGCCTCGGGCGGGGTGGCGCGGCTCGAGCACCTGCGAGCCCTGGCCGCCGTGCCGGGGGTGATGGGCACCGTCGTCGGTCGGGCGCTCTACACGGGCGCGATCTCGCTGCCCCAGGCCCTGGCCGCGGTGAGGGCCCTCTGATGCTGGCGAAGCGGATCATTCCCTGCCTCGACGTGAAGGATGGCCGTGTCGTCAAGGGCGTGCAGTTCGTCGAGCTGCGCGACGCGGGTGATCCGGTCGAGGCGGCGGTGGCGTACGATGCCCAGGGCGCCGACGAGCTCGTCTTCCTCGACATCACCGCTTCGCACGAGGATCGCGCCATCATGCTCGACGTGGTGCGGCGCACGGCGGACGTGCTCTACATCCCCTTCACCGTGGGTGGCGGACTCCGGACGGTCGACGACGTCCGCACCCTGCTCCGGGCCGGCGCCGAGAAGGTCTCGTTCAACACCGCCGCCCTCGCTCAACCTTCGGTCATCCGGGAGGCGGCGGAGCGCTTCGGCAGTCAGTGCATCGTCGTCGCCATCGACGCACGCCGCGAGGGTGACGCGTGGGGCGTGTACACCCACGGCGGGCGGCGGCCGACGGGGCGCAGCGCGGTGGAATGGGCCCAGGAAGCGGTCAGCCTCGGAGCCGGGGAGATTCTCCTGACCAGCATGGACCGCGATGGCACGAAGGACGGCTACGACATCCGGTTGACGCGCGCGGTCGCCGACGCCGTCACCGTCCCCGTCATCGCCTCGGGCGGCGCCGGTACCCTCGAGCATTTCCGGGAGGCCTTCGCGGACGGCGACGCGAGCGGAGCCCTGGCGGCTTCCCTTTTCCACTTCGGGATCTACACTATCGGTGAGGTGAAGAACTACCTCGCCGAGCGCGGCGTCGAGATGCGGCGGTGACCCCCGACGGCCTCACCTATGACGCCCAGGGGCTCATCCCGGCCGTCGTGCAGGAGGCGGAGACCGGGGACGTCCTGATGGTGGCGTGGATGGACCGCGACGCGGTGGCGGCCACGCTGGCGACGGGACTCACGCACTTCTGGTCGCGTTCGCGGCAGGCGCCCTGGCGCAAGGGCGAGACCTCCGGGCACCGCCAGCACGTGCGGGGCGTCTACGCCGACTGCGACGCGGACACGCTGCTGGTCCAGGTGCACCAGGAGGGCGTCGCCTGCCACACCGGCAGCCGCACGTGCTTCTTCGCGGGGCTGCAGGGCCCCGGCGCCGCCGCCAACATGCTGGACCGCATCGAGCGGATCGTGGCCGAGCGCAAGACGGGGGCGCCGGCCGGCTCCTACGTGGCCGGGCTGCTGGCCCGGGGCGAGGCGGCGGTGTGCCGGAAGATCGGCGAGGAGGCGGTGGAGGTCGTGACGGCCGCCCTCGGGGGCGAGGGTGACCGGCGCGTGGTCGAGGAGGTGGCGGACCTCTGGTTCCATACAATGGTCCTGCTCGGTGAGCGGTCGATCCCGTTGCGTGACGTGCTCGAGGAGCTGGCGCGCCGGCACGCGGCCTCGGGAGCCCAGCCGCGCCCGGACGGGCCGGCGGCCGGCGGCTAACCGCCGTGGGCCCGGCGGCCCGCCGCGCGGCGGTTCTGGCCGCCGTGATGCTCGCGCTCGGCGCGTGCGCGGGGCGCCGAATCGTCGACGGCGTCTATCGTGCCTCCGCCGGGTACACGGTGACGCTGCCGGGGCCGGCGTGGGCCGTCGCCGAGGAGAGCCGCGCCGATCTGGAACTGCGACACCGGACGGCGCCGGTGGGGATGCTGGTGCACGCCGTGTGCGATCCGGCGGTGACGCGGCGGGGCTGGGACGTCCTCGGGCGTCACCTGCTGCTCGGGGTGCGCGACCGGGTCGTGATGGAGGCCAACGAGATGCCGGTGAACGGGCGGGTGGCGTCGCACCGGCTGCTGGAAGGACGGATGCGGCAGAGCGACCGGCGCGTGCGGATCGAGAGCTACACGCTGAAGGGCGGCCGCTGCGTGTACGATCTCCTGTACGTCGCGCCGCCCGACGTGTTCGACGCCTGGCGGGGCGACTTCACGCGCTTCGTCCAGAGCTTCGCCGGCGAGTAGTGCGTGGACACGTACCTCCGGCGCACGGCCATGTGGTACGGCGGTGTCGGCCTGCTCACCGCCCAGGTGCTGCGCAGCCTGGCCCTGCCCCCCAAGTACTTCCGCCTGATCATCCTCGAGATCGAGGTCATGGGCGTCCGCTCGCTCGGCGTGGCCCTCACCGCCGCCGTCTTCACCGGCATGGTGTTCGCACTCCAGAGCGCCGTGAACATGGCGCGCTTCGGGGCCGAGAACTACGTGGGGCCGCTGGCGGCGCTGGCGATCCTGCGCGAGCTCGGCCCCGTGCTCACCGCGATCCTGGTCGGCGGCAAGGTCGCCTCCGGCATCACCGCCGAGCTGGGCTCCATGATGGTGACCGAGCAGATCGACGCGCTGCGCACGCTGGGCGTGAACTTCATCAAGCGCCTGATCGTGCCGCGGGTGCTGGCCGCCCTGCTCGTCTTCCCGCTCCTCACGGTGCTGGCCGACGTCCTCGGCGTGCTCGGCGGCATGGTCATCATGTTCGTCGAGCGCGGCGCCGACATGTGGGCGTACTGGAACACGACCACCTACTGGGTGGTCCCGCGCGACTTCCTCATGGGCGTGGGCAAGTCGTTCTTCTTCGGCGCCATCGTCACGCTCATCGGCTGCTACAACGGGCTCAGCACGACGGGAGGCACGGAGGGCCTGGGGCGCGCGACGACGGCGACGGTCGTCCACGTCACGATGGGCGTGATCATCTCCGATTTCTTCCTGACCAAGCTGATGCTCATGATCTTCTGGTGATGCGGCTGCGGGCGCGCGCGCGGAGGGAGCCCCGGCGGCCCGCCCCGGCCGACGGCGGGCTCGTGGTGGAGGTCGACGACGTCCGCAAGCGGTTCGACGGCAACGAGGTGCTGCGTGGGGTGTCGTTCGGCGTGGCGCGAGGGGAGACGCTCGTGATCATGGGCGGCAGCGGCTCCGGCAAGACGGTCACGCTCCGCCTGGTGGCCGGGCTCATCCGGCCCTCCAGCGGGACCATCCGCGTCTTCGGCCGCCGCATCGACGACCTCGGTGAGGAGCATCTGCTCCCGATCCGCCGCCGCATGGGCTACGTCTTCCAGGGCGCCGCGCTGTTCGACTCGCTGTCGGTCCTCGAGAACGTCGCCTACCCTCTGCGTGAGCACACGAGCCTGGGGGGGGTCGAGATCCGTGAGCGCGTCGTGCATTTCCTGTCGCTGGTCGGCCTCGGCCCCGAGGTGCTGGATCTGCTGCCGGCCGAGCTGTCGGGGGGCATGCGCAAGCGGGTCGGCATCGCCCGCGCGCTGGCCCAGGAGCCCCGGCTGCTGCTGTTCGACGAGCCGACGGCGGGGCTCGATCCGACCAACGCGCGACTGGTGGGCGAGTTGATCGAGCGGCTGGGGGAAGGGATCTGCGACACGGCCGTCGTCGTCACCCACGACCTCGAGCTGGCCAAGACCGTGGCGGACCGCGTGGCGATCCTCATCGACGGCCGGTTCGCGGCGCTGGGCACGCTCGCGACGGTGCTGGGCTCCGAGGATCCGGCGGTGCAGGCGTTCCTGGCCGGAGAGGCGAGGGTCACCCCATGAACGAAGAGCGGCTGGAGCGGCGGCAGAAGCTGCGGGTCGGGGTCTTCGTACTCATCGGCCTGGCCGCCTTCCTCGGCATGGTCTACGCCCTCGGCGCCCGGGCCCGGCTCTTCGAGCCGCGCTTCACCCTCTCCGCCGAGTTCACCGAGGTTGGCGGGCTCGTGGAAGGGGCCACCGTGCGGCTGGCCGGCGTGCAGATCGGACGCGTGAGCGGCGTGCACCTGCCGCCGCAGCCAGGCGGCAAGGTGCGGGTCGAGATGTCGATCGCCCGGCGGTTCGGCGACCGCATCCGGAAGGACTCGGTGGCCCGCATCGAGACCCAGGGCCTCCTCGGCGACAAGATCATCGAGATCACGGTCGGCACCGCGGCGGCGCCACCGGTCAAGCCGAACGACCTCCTGGCCTCCACCGATCCCTTCGACATCGGCCGTGTGATGAACCAGAGCGCCCAGGTAGTGAAGAGCGTCGGCGTGCTGGCCGAGAGCCTGGGCGAGACGGCCCAGGCGTTGAACCAGTCGCGGCTCATCGAGGAGGCCTCGGCCACCGTGCAGTCCGCGCGCAAGATCACCGACCAGGTGGGGCGGATCGTCGGCGAGGTCGAGCGCGGGAAGGGCTGGGCCCACGCGCTCATCTACGAGGAGCCGGTGGCGTTGCGGCGCGTCAACGATCTCGTCGCCACCACCCAGGCGCTGCTCGACCGCGTGCAGCGCGGCGAGGGCGCCGCTGGCGTGCTCACGTCCGAGCAGTCGACGGCGTCGGCTCGTCGTCTGGTGGCGGCGATGGACAAGCTCAGCCGCGTCGTCGAGCAGCCTTCGCCCGACGACGGCTTGCTGCCGGCCCTGCTGTTCGATCCCAAGTATCGCGCCGTCGTGGAGGACCTGCGGGTGACCGCCCGCAACGTCCGCGAGGTGTCCGAGCGGCTGGCCGGCGGCCGCGGCACGCTCGGCGGCCTGGTCAAGGACGAGCCCGGCGACGGCGGCCTCCAGCAGGCCTCGCGCGATTTCCAGGCGGCGGTGGCGAACCTCCGGGAGATCACCGACAAGATCAAGGACGGCGAGGGCACCATGGGCGCCCTCATCGCCGATCCCACCGTCTACGAGCGGCTGGTCAGCATCCTCGACGGCGCCTCCCGCAGCTTCCTGCTGCGCGGTCTCCTGCGTGGGCTCGGCCGCGACGGCCGGGAGCCGCCGAAGGAGTGAGGATGCCGCGGGTCACCAGCGTGTATCGCTGCCAGCAGTGCGGCTTCGCCAGCCCCAAGCCCGGCACCTGCCCCGACTGCAAGCGCGCGAGCGGCGAGCTGGTGCCGCTGGTCGAGGAGCGGGCGGGGCCGGCGCCCACCGGCCGGCGGACCGCTGTCACGGCCGGCACGCGTCCCCTGCCGCTCAAGGACGTGGCCATGGAGCGCGGCGACCGGGTGCTCACCGGCATCGCCGAGCTGGACCGCGTGCTGGGCGGCGGCGTCGTCCGCGGCTCGCTCGTGCTGATCGGCGGGGACCCGGGCGTGGGAAAGTCGACGCTCGTCCTCCAGGCCGCGCGCGCGCTCGCGCGGGTGGCCCCGCCGGTGCTGTACGTGTCTGCCGAGGAGTCCGCGCAGCAGGTGAAGATGCGCGCCGACCGCCTCGGCATCGACGGCGACGGGCTGCTGCTGTGGGCGGAGAGCGACCTCTCCGCGGTCCAGGCCGAGCTGGACGGCGTGAAGCCCCGGACGCTGATCGTCGACTCGATCCAGACGGTGTTCCTGCCCGAGCTGGAGTCGGCGCCCGGCAGCGTGGCCCAGGTCCGCGAGTGCGGCGCGCGGCTCATGACGCTGGCCAAGGGGCGCGGGATCGCCACGTTCCTGGTGGGACACGTCACCAAGGAGGGCGCGCTGGCCGGGCCCCGCGTGCTCGAGCACCTGGTCGACACCGTTCTCTACTTCGAGGGCGAGCACCACCATGCCTACCGGGTGCTGCGCGCGGTGAAGAATCGGTTCGGCTCCACCAACGAGATCGGCGTGTTCGAGATGGCCACCGGCGGGCTCGTCGAGGTGCCGAACCCGTCGGGCTTCTTCCTGGCCGAGCGGCCGGCCGGCGCGCCCGGCTCGGTGATCGTCTCGGCGCTCGAGGGCACGCGGCCGATGCTGCTGGAGCTGCAGGCGCTGGTGGCCCGCGCCTCGTTCGGCACGCCACGCCGCACTGTGCTCGGCGCCGACTACAATCGCGTCTGCCTGCTGCTGGCGGTGCTGGAGAAGCGGGCCGGCCTGCCGATCGGCAGCCAGGACGTCTTCGTCAACGTGGCGGGCGGCGGTCGCGTCGTCGAGCCGGCCGCCGACCTCGGGGTCGTCATCGCGGCGGCCTCGAGCTATCTCGAGCGCCCGGTGGCCGGGGACGTGCTCGTCCTCGGCGAGGTGGGGCTCACCGGCGAGGTGCGGGCGGTGAGCGGGGTGGAGCCGCGCCTGCGGGCGGCCGCCCAGCTCGGCTTCCGTTCGGCCGTTGTGCCGCGTGGCAACACGGAGGGCGCCTTGCCGTTGCCGGTCAAGGGGGTGAGCAGCGTGAGCGACGCGCTTGGGGTGTTGCTGGGCTGATGGTCACGGTCCGCGTGCTCGTCGTCGGGGCCTGCGCGCTCGCGGGATTCGCGCTTGCACCCTCGCTCGATCTGGCCCCGCTCGCCGGGGTCGCCGCCGGCGCGGCCGCCGCCGCCGTCGCCATCGGCCTCGAGGCCGCGGCCGGACGGCTCCCGCTCGCGCGGCTGCTCTGGACCACGGGCGGCGCCGCGGCCGGACTGCTGGCCGGCCTCGCGCTCGGCACCGCGCTGGCTCCGCTGGCCGGCGGGGCCGGGCCGATCCTGCGCAGCGTCACCGCGCTCGTGGGTGCGTGGGTGGGTGGCGCCGTGGCGCGGCGCCGGTCCGGCGAGCTGGCGACTCTCGCGCGGCCGGACGGCGGCCCGGCGCCTCGCGTGCTCGACACGTCGGTGATCATCGACGGCCGCGTTGCGGACGTCGCCGAAGCCGGATTCCTCGACGGCACGGTGATCGTCCCCCGGTTCGTCCTGGGTGAGCTGCAGCGCCTGGCCGACGCCGGCGACCCGGTGCGGCGCAGCCGGAGCCGCCGCGGCTTCGACGCGCTGGACCGGTTGCGGCGGAGCACCTCCGTTCACCTCGAGCTGGTCGACACCGATTTCCCGGATATCACCGAGGTCGACGCCAAGCTGGTCGCCCTCGCCCGCGCCCTCGGCGCGCGCCTGCTGACCAACGACGCGGCGCTCGGGCGGGTGGCCAGGCTGGGTGGCGTGGCCGTCGGCAGCATTCACGACCTGGCCGTCGCGCTCCGGCCGGCGGCGCGGCCGGGCGAGGGCATGCAGGTGCAAGTCCTGCGCGAGGGCAAGGAGCCCGGGCAGGGGGTCGCGTACCTCGAGGACGGCACGATGGTCGTCGTCGAGGGCGGCAAGCGCTTCCTGGGCCAGGCGCTCGACGTGGTGGTGACGAGCGTGCTGCCGACCGCGGCCGGGCGGATGATCTTCGCGCGCCCCCGCGGCGACGAGGCCGGCCCCGATGCCTAGGGTGGCCGTTCTCATCCCCGCCGGCGGCGTCGGGACACGGCTGGGCCGGCGGACGCCCAAGCAGTTCTTGCGGCTGCGCGACGCCACGATCCTGGGAGCCACGCTGCGGCACTTCACGCGCCATCCCGCCGTCCGGGCGGTCGTCGTGGCGGCGCCGGCGGCGCATCTCGCGCGCACTCGCCGGCTGGTCGCTCGGGCCGGCCGCTGCCCCGTCGACGTGGTGGCCGGCGGCGCCAGCCGCCAGGAGTCCGTCTGGCTCGCGCTGCAGGCCGCGCCGCCCGACGCCGAGATCGTGCTGGTCCACGACGCCGTCCGGCCGTTCATCGAGCGCCGGCTCATCGACGCGGTGGTGGCGAAGGCGACCGCGCACGGCGCTGCCGTCTGCGCGCTGCCCATCGCCGAGACGATCAAGCGGGTGCGGGACGGGGTGGTGGAGACCACGCTCGACCGGTCGGGGCTCTGGGCCGTGCAAACACCCCAGGGCTTCCGGCACGCGCTGCTGCGCGAGGCGCACGAGAAGGCGCGACGGGACGGCGTCGTCGGCACCGACGACGCGGCACTGGTGGAGCGGCTCGGCCAGCCCGTTCGCGTGGTGGCGGGCCTGGCCGGCAACCTCAAGATCACGACGCCGGAGGATCTGCGGCGCGCCCGGGGGCGGCGGTGAGCCGTGTCGGCTTCGGCTTCGACCTCCACCCGCTCGTGGCTGGTCGCCCGCTCGTGCTCGGGGGCGTGACCGTACCGTCCGAGGTCGGGCTCGACGGCCACTCGGACGCCGACGCGCTGTCGCACGCGGTGGGCGAGGCCCTGCTGGGGGCCCTGGCCCTGGGCGACCTCGGCCGGCATTTTCCCGACACCGATCCGCGCTGGCGCGGCATCTCAAGCCTGCTCCTGCTCGGCCGGGTGGTGGAGCTCGTCCGCAGCCGGGGAGCGACACTGGTGAACGTGGACGCGACGGTGCTGGCCCAGGTCCCGAAGCTGGCCCCGCATCTGCCCGAGATGGCCGAGCGCCTGGCCGACGTCCTGGGGCTGCCGGTCGAGCGCGTGAGCGTCAAGGCCAAGAGCCCCGAAGGCCTCGGGCTCGTGGGCCGGCGAGAAGGCATCGTCGCGATGGTCGTCGTCAGCCTGGAGGTGCACGAATGATCCGCCGCGTGGAATGAAGATCTACAACACGCTGACGCGAGGCAAGGACGAGCTCGTTCCCGCCACGCCGGGGGAGGTGCGGATGTACTCCTGCGGGGTGACGGTCTACGACCGCGCCCACGTCGGCCACGCGCGCATGATGATGGTCTTCGACGTCATCTCCCGCTACCTCCGCTTCGCCGGGTATCGGGTGACGTTCGTGCGGAATTTCACCGACATCGACGACAAGATCATCCGGCGCGCCAACCGGGAGGGGGTGCCTGCCCGCGACGTCTCCGAGCGGTACGTCGCCGATTTCCGCGAGGACATCGCGGCCCTGGGCGTGCTGCCTCCCGAGGTGGAGCCCAAGGCCACCGACCACGTCCCCGAGATGCTGGCGCTGATCGGACGTCTGGTCGCCGGGGGCCTGGCCTACGTCGTGGACGGCGACGTCTACTTCGAGGTGCGGCGCTACCCGCCCTACGGCAAGCTCTCCGGCAAGAACTTGGACGATCTGCTGGCGGGGGCGCGCGTCGAGGTCGACGAGTGCAAGCGCGACCCGCGCGACTTCGTCCTGTGGAAGGCGGCCAAGCCGGGCGAGCCCGCGTGGGAGAGCCCGTGGGGGCCGGGACGGCCCGGCTGGCACATCGAGTGCTCGGCGATGGCGATGCGCTACCTGGGCGAGTCGTTCGACATCCACGGGGGCGGCGAGGACCTCATCTTCCCGCACCACGAGTGCGAGATCGCCCAGGCCGAGGCGGTGACCGGCAAGCCGTTCGCGCGCTACTGGCTGCACAACGGTATGGTGAACATGGGCCGGGAGAAGATGTCGAAGTCGCTCGGCAACACGCTGACGATCCGCGACCTCGTCGCTCGCCACGATCCCGCGGCCCTGCGCCTCTTCCTGCTCGGCACGCACTACCGCAGCCCGCTCGAGTGGGCGGAGGAGCGGGTGGAGGACAGCGCGCGTGCCCTCGAGCGCCTCTGGCGTCCGATCGACGACGCCGCGAAGTCCGCGGACCCGGAGACCCTCAGGGGCGCCGCGGATCAGCCGTTGCCCGCAGAGCTCGGCGCGTTCCGCCGGCGGTTCATCGATGCCATGGACGATGACTTCAACACGCCGGAGGCGCTGGGGGCTCTGTTCGACTTCAGCCGCGCGCTGCGCGGCGGCGAGGTGAGCGTGGCGTCGCTGGTGCGCGGCGCCCGCGAGCTGAAGGTGCTGGCCGGGGTTCTGGGACTGGAGGGGCCGCGGCGGGGCGGGCTGGACGAGGCCCGGATCACCCGGCTGATCGAGGAACGCGCGCAGGCCCGCCGCCAGCGGGACTTCGGGCGGGCCGACGAGATCCGCGCGGAGATCGAGCGGCTCGGCGCGATCCTGGAGGACACGGCGAGCGGGACGGTGTGGAGGTGGAAGGGCCGGTGAGCGACGAGCGCGTGTGGGGACGCAATCCGGTCCTCGCCTTGCTCCGGAGCGGCAGCCGGCGCGCCGACGAGGTTGCCGTGCTGGCCGGAGCCCGGGGTCCCCTCGCCGAGATCGTAGCGCTGGCCCGCCGGGCCGGCGTCAAGGTGTCGTATCGGACGCGTGACCAGCTCACCGCCATCGCCGGCACGATCGATCACCAGGGGGTGATCGCCCGGGTGGCCGCCGCCGAGTACGCCGACCTGGAGGACCTCCTCGCCGTGCCGGGCCGGCGCCGTGAGGCCCCGTTCTTCATGGCCCTCGACCAGGTCCAGGACCCTCGGAACTTCGGCGCCCTGCTCCGGACGGCGGATGCCTTCGGCGTTCACGGGGTGATCGTGCCCAAGCACCACGCCGTCGGCCTCACCGAGGCCGCCGCCCGGACCGCAATGGGTGCGGTGGAGTACGTGGCGGTCGCCCGAGAGACGAACCTCGTGGCTGGGCTCGATAAGCTCAAGGAATCGGGCATTTGGGTCTACGGCGCGGCGACGGAGGGGGGCATCGCCCCCTGGGCCGCGGACCTCGCGGGCCCGCTCTGCCTGGTCCTGGGAAGCGAGGGAGAAGGGCTGCGGCCGCTGGTGGCCCGGACCTGCGACGTGCTGGTGTCGGTGCCCATGCGGGGCGGGGTGAGGTCGCTCAATGTCGCGGCGGCGGGAGCCGCGCTCTGCTACGAGGTGGCGCGTCAGAGGGCCCAAGCACCGAAAACTCCTTGACGGAAGGACAAACCGAAACTAAATTGGAACTTTGCCTGTGCTGGCGTAGCTCAGTGGCAGAGCAACTGCCTTGTAAGCAGTGGGTCGGGGGTTCAAATCCTCCCGCCAGCGCCAGCTTGACGGATGTTGTCTTGGCTCGAGAGGTCTCTCATCGCATGCCGGCAGGCTCGGGGAGGTACCCAAGTGGCCAAAGGGGGCAGACTGTAAATCTGCTGGCGTACGCCTTCGGGGGTTCAAATCCTCCCCTCCCCACCACCGTTGCGATGGATGGAACGCGCGGGAATAGCTCAGCGGTAGAGCGCCAGCCTTCCAAGCTGGGGGTCGCGGGTTCGAATCCCGTTTCCCGCTCCAGGATCGGACGAGTGATCGTGCGGGCCCATGTAGCTCAGTCGGCAGAGCGCGTCCTTGGTAAGGACGAGGTCTCCGGTTCAAACCCGGACATGGGCTCCAGTATTCGGGCCGCCGTGAGCGCCGCGGTCAACGGGAGGTAAGGATGGCGAAGGCCAAGTACGAGCGGACGAAGCCGCACGTGAACGTGGGGACGATCGGGCACATCGACCACGGCAAGACGACGCTGACGGCGGCGATCACGAAGGTGCTGCACACGAAGAACAAGACGATTGCGGTGCGGGA
>DASTOJ010000123.1:0-21334 GCA_035762565.1 Candidatus Methylomirabilota bacterium
GAGGACGCCGTGCAGCGTGAGCCCGTGGTAATACGACTGCACCGCCGGCGCCAGGGCCGGATAGACGTTGAGGCCGGCGTGCTCGAGGGCCTGGGCCAGCCCGGTGAGCACGCCCCCCAGCAGTGCGACGAGGGCCACCGCCAGGTAGGCGGCGGTGAGCCGGCCGGTCGTGGCGGCGGCCGTCACGAGCGCGGCTCCACGATGACCTTGCCCCACATCGTGTGGTGGGCGATGCCGCAGTACTCGTGACAGAGCATCGGGTACTCGCCGGGCCGGTCGAAGCGCGCCGTCACCTTGCTGACCTGCCCCGGCAGCAGCATCACGTTGACGTGGACTCCGGCGATGAGCAGGCCGTGCACGATGTCCTTGCTCGTGGCCACGAACGTCACCGTGGAGCCGGCCGGCACGCGGATCTCGTTCGGCGCGAAGGCCCAGATCTGCGACGTCATCACGACCTCGTAGCGCCCGGGGCCGGTCTGCCGCAGGCCCGGCGCGTCGAACGGCGCGGTCTGGGCGACCCGGGCGGGCGGCACGCGCCCCTCGACGGTCGGCAGGTGGATGCCGGCGCCGAACGCGGTCACGGTGAGCGCCGCCAGCATCCCGACCGGGATCGCGATCGAGGGCAGGATCCAGGCGAACTCGTAGAGATAGACGGTGGTGCTCGGGCGGGCCGGAGGCTCGGTCATGGCCTCAGCTCCGCCACAGGCGCAGATAGGCGTTGAGCCAGAGCGCCGTGAGGACTAGAAGGTAGAACAGCATGAACAGCAGCGCGCCCCTGGGATGCGGGTTCTCGTCCATTCGCGACCTCCTGAGGCGGACTCCTCGCGCCTCTCGAATCGCCGTGGGGTGAGCAACCGGGGTGCCATGGCTGATCGACGCAATGACGAGAATTTAGCGGGCCAGCCGGTGGCCCGCGCTGGGGCAGGGCTGCCCCAGCTCGATCGCGCACTGTGGTTGCGCGACGGCACGCCGGTCCGGCTGCGCCCCATCGTTCCCGAGGACGCCTCCAAGCTGGTCGCCCTCTACGACCGCCTGAGCCGCGACACCCGCTACCACCGCTTCTTCTCCGCCATGCGACGGCTGCCGATCGACTGGGCGCGCTTCCTGGCGAACGTCGACTACCGGACGCGCCTGGCGCTGGTGGCGGAATCACCCGACGAGCCCGGCGCGCTGATCGCGGTCGCACGCTACGAGCCCGCCGGCGCGCCCGACACCGCCGAGGTCGCCCTCGTCGTCCAGGACGACTGGCAGAACCGCGGGCTGGGCACCGCGCTGTTCCGCGAGCTGCTGCGCGCCGCCGCCGCCAACGGCATCCCGCGCCTCCGGGCCTGGGTGCTGGCCGACAACCGGCGCATGCTCGACCTGATCGCGCGGCTGGGCCGGATCGAGCAGCAGACGCTCGAGCAGGGCGTGGTCGAGCTGACCTTCACGGCGCCGCCGTCGACGCCGCCGGGAACTCGAGCGTGAACGTCGTCCCGGCGCCCGGGCGGGACCGCACGTCCACCGTCCCGCCGTGCTCCTGGATGATGCCGTACGACACCGACAGCCCCAGCCCGGTCCCCGTGCGCTTGGTCGTGTAGAACGGGTCGAAGATCTTCGAGATGTCCTCGGCCGGGATGCCGGGCCCGCTGTCGGCCACGCGCAGGCGGATCCAGCCCGCCCGCTCGGCCGGCGCCGTGTCGATCCGGATCTCCCCGCCGCCGGTCATCGCCTCCCTGGCGTTCGTGAGCAGGTTCATGAGCACCTGGTGCAGCGCGCTGGCGTCGCCGAGCACGGGCGGCAGCGCGCGGTCGAGGCTCGCCAGCACCTGCACGTTGTCCGCAGCGAGCGGCTTCCGCATCAGCAGCAGGGCTTCGTCGACGATCGCGTTGAGGTCGATCGGGGTGCGCTCGGCCGCTGTCTGGCGGGCGAAGGAGCGGAGGCTGGCCGCGATCCTCGCCACCCGCTGCCCGGCCCGGTGCAGGACCTGGAGGTCCTCCAGCAGCTGGGCGGGCAGGTTCTGCTCCTCGGCGTCGAGCAGCATGACCTCGATCCGGGTCGTCATGATCCCGAGCGGGTTGTTCATCTCGTGCGCGATCCCCGCCGACAGCGTGCCCAGGGCCGCGAGCTTCTCGTTCTGGTAGAGGACCTCGCGCTGGCGCTGGAGCTCGGATTCCACGCGCTTGCGCTCGGTGATGTCCGTGACGAAGGCCATGGCGACGACGCCGTCGGGCGCCTCCACGTAGCTCAGGCTGATCTCCACGGGGAACTCGGCGCCGTCCTTCCGCAGCCCCGCGAGGTCGAGCCCGATGCCCATGGGGCGCGCGCGCGGCGTGGCGAAATAGCCCGTGCGGTGGCCGGCGTGGACGCCGCGGCTCCGCTCCGGCAGCAGGATCTCCAGGGGACGCCCGAGCAGGTCGCCCCGGTCGTAGCCGAACATGCGTTCCGCCGCGGGGTTCACCACGATGATCCGGCCGCCGGCGTCGATCAGGATGATCGCCTCCGACGCCGACTCGAGGACCGCGTGCGCCAGCGCCTCGCTCTTGCGAAGCGCGGCCTCGAGCTGATCCCGGCTCTGGCCGCCGCCGTCGTCCACGTCGTCCTATCCTTTCGGAGACGCCGGCGGGTGTCAAGGACGCGGGCGCGCGCGGCCCCTCAGCGCAGCGAGCCGAGGTAGGCGGCCAGGGCCTGGACGTCGGCCTCGCTCAGCTCGAGGGCGGGCATGTGCGCGGTCGGCCGCTGCAGCGCCGGGTCCCGCAGCCAGCGCGCCAGGTAGAGCGGCTGATACTTCCAGCCGATCTTGGAGAGGTCGGGGCCGATCGGCGTGCCGAACTTGCCGATCAGATGGCAGCCGTAGCAGCCGTTGTTGGCGAAGGCCGCTTGCCCGCGCGCGACGGTCGCATCCTCCGACTGCGCCCACGCGGTGACGGAGGCCGCCAGCAGGGCGGCGGTGATGACGAGGCCTCTCATGATTGGCTCCTTGTCGGGGTCACGGCGCCGCCGGCGACACGATGACGCCCTCCGGCGAGGCGCGGCCGTCGAGCGCCGCGCGCTCGGGCTCGTCGAGCACCTGCTCGCGGGGGAGACCCAGCAGGCGGGCGGCCGCCTCCACCGCGTGGGCCCAGGTGGCCCGGTTGACGAACAGGAGGCCCTCGATCGACAAGGTGCCCCCCTGGTTGATGAACCCGAGGCCGACGGTGTCGGGACCCGTGTGGAGCGGTCCCAGGGCGCCCAGCACGCTCTCGGGACGCGTGTGCGTGAGGAACACCCGCGCCCGCACGGCGTCGGGATAGCAGGCCTGCACGACCTCGGCGGCGGCGGCGTGCGCGCGCTCGCGCTCGTCGCGCGGGCGCCGGAAGCGGCCGGGCTCGAGCATGGCCACGACCGCGTGCGCGACCTCGCGCACCGCCAGGCGCTCGGAGGCGCGCAGCGCCTGGACGAGCTGGTAGGCGCCGACGGCGGTGAGGACCACGCGCGCGTGCTCGGGCCGGAAGCCCGCCCACGGCAGCACCGCGGCGCCGTCACGCACCAGCGCCTCCGCCTCGTCGCCGGTGAACAGATCGGGGATCGACGAGCCCTTGGGCACCACCAGCGTCCAGATCTGCCCATGCGTCCGGTACACCTCGCGGATCGCCGCCGCCGTCGTGTTGGAGTCCAGGGGAAAGACCACGCGGGAGACGTGCGAGGGCTCGGCCAGCATCGCCTCGGCCATCGCCGGGTCCTGGTGCGACTGCTCGTTCTTGGCGTTCTCCCACGCGTGCGAGGTGAGCACGAGCGGGATGGACAGCCACCCGGGCGGGCGGCCGGCCCGGCCCAGGTGATCGGCGAAGACGATCTCCTGACGCACGGCGCCGTGCATCTTGGCCCCGAACGCCTCGTAGGTGACGGCGATGTTGATCCCGCCCTTGTTCGCCAGCGCGGCGCACGCCACCGCCTCCTCGTTGAGGGCGGTGACCACGGCGCCGTCGACCGCCTCCGGGATGCCGGGCTCGGGCGCCGTGACGCGGAACTTCAGCGCGTCGAGCGTGCGCTGCATGCGGTTGGAGCGCATCTCGTCGGGGTTGCCGACGCGCGGCCGCAGCTGCGGGTTCGCCTGCACGGTCGCCAGGAAGCCGTCGTCGATCGCCGCCATCGGCGAGGCGGTCGACCAGGCG
Organism: Candidatus Methylomirabilota bacterium; assembly: GCA_035762565.1. Taxonomy (GTDB): domain Bacteria; phylum Methylomirabilota; class Methylomirabilia; order Rokubacteriales; family CSP1-6; genus AR5. The sequence continues at coordinate 4,134 of DASTOJ010000123.1, forward strand.
GCCCGCTCGCGCCGGTCGGCCGGCACCGGGCGCCAGGCGGGCCCGGGCTCGCGCGCCAGCGCCACCTGCCGGTTGGCCGGCGGCGTGTCCCGCTCGCGCGGGCGGCTGGCCCGCGCGTGCTGCTGCAGGGCTTCCGCGGCGGTGCGCAGGGCGTCGGCCGGCACCCACAGCCGGCGCGCGGCGTGGTTGAAGTGGCGCGCCGCGGTGCGGTCGCTGTGGGGGTTCGCTCCGAGCGGCAGGTTGTGGGCCAGGTTGGTGCCGGCGCCGTGGAAGCCGGCGCCCTTCGGCGCCACCGCGATGCCGTAGGGCAGGGGCACCGGGTAGCGCTGGCGGCCCTCCCCGACGGCATGGGCTGCCGCCTCCAGGCGGCGCTCGATCTCCCAGATCGCCCACGCGAACGCGGCCGGGTCGCGGCCGTCGAACACGATCGGGTCGAAGCCGTTGAGCCGCAGGTGGCGCGTGAACCACGCCACGCCGCCCTGCTGCGACATGGTCGTGCGCTGGTCGATCCGCCGGCCGTTGGCGATCATGATCGGCGCGACCAGCCCGGAGTCCGACGCGCGCCACCAGCGCGGCGCCCAGTCGCTGCCCCGCTGCTCCTCGAACGCGCCGTCCGACAGGAAGGCCACCAGACGCTCGCCCGGCAGCGGCACGTGGACGTACTGCAGCTCGGCGAAGCCGAGGTAGCCGCCCTCGCTGACGCCGCCGGCGGTGTGGGCGTTGACGTGGCTGCCGAGCGGCGAGTCCTGCCGCCCGCGCGCGTCGAGGCGGTACGAGTAGAAGTCGCGGACGTAGCGGGTCAGGCCGGCCTCGCTCAGGTCGTAGCGCTCGGCGTGGGCCGCGGTGGTGTTGCCGACCAGGAGGTTCACGGAGTCCACGGCCGCCACGCAGTGGCCCTGGCCCATCAGCCACGCGCGCGTCACGCCGGTGAGCGCGTTGATCGCCAGGTAGCCGGTATAGGCCGGCACCATGTTGAGGCTGCCTCCCGTGTGCCCCTCGGGCGCGGGCTTGAAGTCCGCGGCCGCCAGCGGCCGGCCGTCGAGGTACACGCGGCTCGCGTAGGTCTCGTGGACGACGAGCCACATGCCGGCGCTGGCCAGGCGATCGGCCGCGCCCAGGATCTCCCAGGCCGGCGGCCCCTGCCCTCGCTCGCCGCGCGCGCCCAGCGCGGCGAGCATCGTGGTCACGCGGCGGCGCGTGAGCGGCGTGTGACGGATGACGCCGTGGCCGGCGGCCCAGCGCCCCTGGCCGTCGGCGGCGGGCGGTGCGCCGGCGTCCGCGCTCATCGCCGGCCGCCGCTCGGGACCGCCCGGGCCAGGCACGCCGCCGTCTCGTGCGCGATCACCCGCTCCTCGTCGGCCGGCACCACGAGTACGCGCACGGCGGAGCCGGCGGCGCTGACGGTGCCTTCGGTTCCGACGGTGGCCGCGTTCGCGTCGAGATCGAGCGCGAGGCCGGCCCAGCCGAAGCCGGCGGCGACCCTTCGGCGGATCTCCGGCTGGTGCGTGCCCACGCCGCCGGTGAAGACGACCGCGTCGGCGCCCTCCAGCGCGGCGAGATACGCGCCCAGGTACTTGCGCGCGCGGTGGCAGAACACGTCGAGCGCCAGGCGCGCGCGGGGGTCATCGGCCTCGCGCGCCAGCAGGTCGCGCACGTCGCCGCTGCCGCCGGCCAGGCCGAGCAGCCCGGAGCGCTCGTTGAGCCAGCGTTCGACCTCGGCCACGCTCACGCCTTCGGCCCGCACCAGGTAGCCGAGCAACGCCGGATCGACGTCGCCGCTGCGCGTGGCCATGACGAGCCCCTCGAGCGGCGTGAGCCCCATCGAGGTGTCGATCGAGGCGCCGCCGCGGATCGCCGCCGCCGAGCAGCCGCTGCCCAGGTGCAGCGCGACCAGCCGCGGGGCGCCGGCCGGCCGTCCCAGCAGTGTGGCGGACCGGGCTGTCACCCACGCGTAGGAGGTCCCGTGGAAGCCAAACCGGCGGATGCCGTGGCGGCGCGCCAGATCCCCGGGGATCGCGTAGTGCGCGGCGCGCTCGGGCAGCCGCGCATGAAAGGCGGTGTCGAAGACCGCCACCATCGGCGTCGGTCCCAGCCGGTCGCGGCTCGCGCGGATGCCGGCCAGGCTTGGCCGGTTGTGAAGAGGGGCCAGCGCCTCCAGGCCCTCGACGGCCTCGAGCACCGCGTCGTCGATCGTGGTGGGCGACGTGAACCGGGCGCCGCCGTGAACGACACGATGGCCGACCGCGTCGATGTCGGCCGCGCGCGATGCCAGCCAGCTGAGCACGCGCCCGACGGCCGCCGCGTGATCGGCGACCGGCTCCTCTCCGCGCTCCACCCGCCCCTCCCGCTCGAGCGTCAGGCGGGCCGCCGGGCCGAGGCGCTCGACGACACCCTCCGCCAGCGCCCGGAGCGCCTCGACAGAGGCGCCGGGCTCGACCGCGAGGAGGCGGAACTTCACCGAGGAGGAGCCGCAGTTGAGGGCGAGCACGTTCATCCGCGCACCAGCATCCAGACGCCGATCGCGATGAAGCCGGCCGCCGCGAGGACCGTCAGGTGGCGGGGCTGAACCCAGGCGCCGAGGGCGGCGCCTGCGAGCACCGCGATGGCAGTCGACGCCACCAGGGCGCCGGCCGCCGCCGCCGCCACACCGCCGCGGCTCAGGCTGCCGTCGGAGGCGAACAGCATCGTCGCCAGCTGGGTCTTGTCGCCGATCTCGGCCAGGAACACGCTCACGAAGACTACCAGGTACGATTTCACGCTCGGCTGCCTCCGGATCATTTCACCGTTGCGAGGGTCACGCCAGCGACGCGCGGCAACGCTGCCCGCGCGCGGGCATGCATAGCATGCGCTCAGCCGGGCAGGCCCGGGGTCGGGTTCTCGGGGGAGGTGGATGCGGGCGGCGGCGCCGGCCGGGCGCGGCGCGGCGGCTCGCCCAGGATGTCGCCGACGAGGTCGAGCAGCTCCCGCGTGGAGAACGGCTTGCCGAGGAACGCGGCGGCGCCCGTACCGAGCGCCAGCCGGCGCGTCTCGGCCCAGTCGCGCCCGCTGATCATGATCACCGGCGTGCCGGCTGCGCGCGCCGCCCGCAGCACGTCGAGGCCGTCGCCGTCGGGCAGCTGGCGGTCGACGATGGCGAGCGCCGGCCGGCTCGCGACCGCGCCCAGCGCGGCGCCACGCGTGTCCGCCGTCTCCACCTGCCAGCCGCGGCGCTGGAGCAGGCGGACGCAGGTGGCGGCCAGGTCGGCCTCGTCCTCGACGAGGAGGATCCGCCGGCTCATGCGCCCCGGCCAGGCCCCGCGACCGCGCGCACGAAGTCGCTCTCGGTGACGATGCCGATCAGTCGTCCGCCGTCCACCACGGGCAGCGCGCCGATCTTGTGGTCGAGCATGAGGCGGGCCGCCTCGGCCGCCGGTCGCTCGGAATCGACCACGAGCACGGAGCGCGACATGACCCCGCCGACGGTGAGCTTGGCCAGCAGCGCGTTGATCTCCCACACGGAGAGGCTGGTGGCCGGCGAGGGCAGGTTGAGGCGGATGTCGCGGTCGGTGACGATGCCGACCACGCGCGAGCCCTCGACGACGACCAGGTGGCGGATGCGCGCCTCCGCCATCCGCTGCCGGGCGTCGAGCATCGGCGTCTCGGGATCCACCGTGATCGGCTTGGACGTCATGAGGTCGCGGACTCGCATGGCGGGTCTCCTATCCGGCGATGCGGCGCCGGAGCAAGCGGCGGGCCAGGCGCACCAGGTCCTCGGCGGCGGCCCATTCACTGCGGGCGGCGGTGTCGAGCAGCAGATCGGGATTCAGCGAGTACTCGTACTCGAGGACGACGTCGGGCGCGCTCCCGGCGCCGCGCGCGCACGGCCACGACCCCCATCGCACCGCCCGCTCGCGATGGAGGCAGGTCTCCGGCGGGCAGATCAGCTGGACCTCGGCAAACGTCGCCGTGATGTCGCGGGCCAGCGCGCGCCAGGCCCGCCGGGGGGCGGTGGCATCGACCACCACGGTCACGCCGGCCTCGGCGAGGAGCTTGGCGGTGTAGGCCAGCGCGCGGTGCGCGATCTCCTCCGCGGCCTCGCTCCCGGCGCCGCCGCCGAGCACGAGCGCCCGCAGCGCCCCCCACTCGAGCACCTTCACCGCGACGCCCTCCGCGGCCAGCGCCTCGGCCAGCCGCGCGGCCAGCGTGGTCTTCCCGCTGCCGGGGGGGCCGGTGATCCAGATGACGGCGCCGCCGCCGCCACTCAGCCGCCGCCGCGGCGCCTGCTGGCCGAGGCCGAGCGCCGCGATCCGCTCGGCGGCGGCCGCCACGCTTTCCACGCTGGTGTCGACGGCGAGGTCCGGCGACTCCGCCCGCTCGTAGGGCACGTCCACGCCGGGCACGGTGGCGCCGGCCCGGCCGGCTGCCGCGTAGATTCCCGGCGGCGCCGCACCCGGCTCGCGCGTCCGCTCGCGCGCCCGCGCGACCTCGAGCGGGCAGTCCAGCTGAACCTCGGCGAAGCGCTGGATCGACGCGCGGGCCAGCTCGCGCCAGGCGCGGCGATGAGCGGTGGCGTCGATCACCACCGGCACGCCGGCCTCGGTCAGCGCCACCGCCATGAACACCAGCGATCGGTAGACCAAATCGCGCTCGGCCTCGCCGTACGTCGGCTGGGGCGTGAAGACACGGCGGATCCGGTCCAGCTCGAGCACGGTCGCCGGCACGCCCGCCGCGGCCAGCCGCGCCGCGGCGGCCCGCACCAGCGTGGTCTTGCCGCTGCCCGGCCGCCCCGTCACCCAGATCGCCCAGCTCATCGGGCCACCCCGCACAGCCAGGACAGGTCGGCCGGGTCGAAGCGGGTGGCGGCGGCCAGCGACGTCGCCAGGTGGGCGAGGTCGCCGCGCAGCGTGGCCGGCAGGTCCGGGTACCAGCGGGGATGGGCCAGCACGAGCGCGCGGAACGCGAGGAACGGCGGCAGCGTCTCGAGCAGCTCGTAGTCGCGGCTGGCCTCGATGTAGGCGGAAAGGAAGCCGTGGAACAGGCGGCGGAAGGGCTCGGCCACGCCGCGCTCGCCGTGCCGGGCAGCCTTGCGCATGCCGAAGAAGAGGTAGTTGATCCCGAGCGCGGCCACGTCGTCGGCCGGCTCACCCCATTCCCCGCGGCTGCGGTCGAGCACGCTGAAGTCCGTGCCCTCCCGGAAGAGGATGTTCCAGGGATGGAAGTCGCCGTGCGTGCGCGACAGGCGGTGGACCCGGTCGCGCAGGCGCCAGCGCCAGCGGACCATCGCGAGCTCCAGCTCCTCGCACGCGTCGGGCGGCAGCACGGGCCACGGGTGCGGGAAGCTGTCCACGATCCCCATCACGCACTCGCCGTGGCCGACCAGCTCCCGGATGCGGCGCGCGTAGAGCGTCGGCTCGTCGAGCCTGGCCCGGTGCACGTTGGCCAGGAATCCGGCCAGCGCGCACGCCCGCTCGGCGTCGAGCGGATCCGGCGTGCCGTCGAGCAGGCGGTCGAGGTCGAGCCAGTAGAGGCGGCCGTCCGCCTTCTCCACCAGCTGGAAGAAGTCGACGGCGTCGGCCGCCGAGACCATCTCACCCGAGGACCGGACGAACCCGACGTCGAGGCTCCGCACGTGGCGCGGGAAGTCGTTGTACGCCCGGTGCCCGTAGAGCGCCTGCCAGGCGCGGTCGGCCGGATAGTCGTGACCGAAGCCGTGGGCCGGACGCGTCCGGCTCACCACGAGGGCGCGACGCTCGGCACCCACCCGGCACTCGACCTCGAACGGCACGCCGTAGCCGAATCCCTTGGGGTCGTCGACGGCCTCGCCCCCGAGCGAGCGGAGGGCAAGCACGTCGACCCGCTCGCCCAACACGCGGGTGAGGTACTCGTCCAGCCGAGCGAGGGACACGACGGCTACCGCCCCCGTACCGTCAGGACCGGGCAGGGGGCCGTCGCCGCCACGCGCGCGGCGACACTACCGAGGAAGAACCGCGCCATCCCCGTGCGGCCGTGGGTACCCATGACGATGAGGCCGGCGCGCTGCCGCTTGGCCGTGCGCACGATCTGCTCGTGGGCCACGCCCTCGAGCAGCAGGCCGCGCGCCCGCACCCGGGCCGCCTTGGCCTTGGCGAGCAGGCGATCCATCTGTTTCTGGGCCCAGGCCCGCGCCGACTCGGCCATCTGCTCGTACATGGTCGGCGACACGTAGGCCTCCCCGGCGCCGGCCATCGGGACCACCGGAGCCAGCACGTGCACGAGCAGCAGCTCGGACCGCTGTTGCCGCGCCTCGGTCAGGGCGCGTGCAAACGCGGCCCCCGAGGCCTTCGAGAAGTCGGTGGGGTGCAGCACCCGGCGGGTCATCGTGCGAGTTCCTCCTTCGGGGCCGGCGACGCCAGGACGGCGTCGGGCTGACGGATCATGAACACCGGCACCGGCGCGCGACGCAGCACCACCTCCGCGACCGAGCCGAACAGCAGGCGGCCCAGGCCGGTGCGTCCGTGCGTGGCCATCGCGATGAGATCGGCCCGGTGCTCGCGCGCGGCGGCGAGGATCTCCTCGGCGGGGCGCCCGCGCCGGACCTCCAAGGCGGTCTCGACGCCTTGCGCGCGCAGCGCGGCGGCGATCTGCGCCAGGTACTCCTCGGCGTCGCGCCGGCGCCCCTCGACGTCCTCGATGACCATGTGGCGCGAGCCCTCGGTGACCACCGGGGGGACCGGCTCCAGCACGCGCACCAGCAGCACGGTCATGTCGAGCGGGCCGGCGATCTCGAGCAGGAACCGCAGCACCGCCTCGGAGGACGGCGAGCCATCGAGAGCGACGAGCGCACGCTTGTGGCTATACATTGGCGATCTCCTTTGCGGTGACGGGCATGAATGGCGTATCGATCGGCGCCTCGCCCGGGCGGATCAATAAGATCGGCACCCGGGTGGCGCGCTGCACGCTCTCGGCCACGCTGCCCAGCACCAGCCGGCCCAGGCCGCTGCGCCCGTGGCTCGACATGACGATGAGGTCCGCACCGCGGAAGCGGGCGGCCTCGACGATGGCCTCGACCGGCGGCCCGTACCAGACGGACGTCTCGATCTCGGCGACCCCGGCCTGGGCCACGCGCCCCCGCGCGTCCGCGAGATAGGCCTCGGCGGCGCGCACCGCCTCCACCTGCGCCTCGGTCGGATCGGCCATGGGCAGGCTGTGGGCCTCCGCCGCGCGCAGCAGCACGAGCCTGGCGCCGTGCTCGCGCGCCAGGTCGACGGCCGACGTGAGAGCGTTCTCGGCCAGGATCGAGCCGTCCAGGGGAACCAGGATCGTCTTGACTTTCATCGTCGTCTCCTCCGTGTCCCGGCGCCCCGCGCCGGCTGATACGGGGGAGGGCAACGCGCGTGCCACGGACGCACGCAAAGAAAACCGGTCAGTTAGAGGGAGGGGCCCCGGGCAGGCGCTGGGGCGGGCTCGCCCCGTTGGGACGGCCAAGCCTCAGCGAGCCAGCGGTCTACGTGGGCCGCCAGCCCTGGCTCGTCGACGTCCTCGAACTCGTACCGCGCCCGCACGATCGGCTTGCCGGGGCCGAGCAGTCGCGCCAGATCGACGGGGGTGGCCGAGACGACCACGTCGGCCGCCGCGGCCTCGATGGTCTGGCGCAGGGCCTCGACCTGGGCCGAGCTGTAGCCGACCGCGGGCAGCACGCGCCCGATGTGCGGGTACTCGGCGAACACGTCTCGCAGCGCCGGGGCCGCCGTGGGCCGCGGATCGACGATGGCGGCCGCGCCCGCGGCCGTCGCGGCCATGAATCCGGCCCCGTACGGCATCGAGCCATGCGTGATGGTGGGCCCGTCCTCCACCACCAGGACACGCCGGTCGCGCACGCGGCCGGGATCGTCCAGCTGGATCGGCAACGCCCCCCTCACCAGGGGGGTGCCGGCGTTCACCCGTCGCACCGCCGCGATGGCGCGATCGACGTCGAGCGCCGGGGCCGCGTCGACCTTGTTGACGACGATGACGTCGGCCATGCGGAGCACCGCCTCGCCCGGGTGATAGCCGCTGGCGTGTTCGGGACGCAGGGCGTCGGCCACCACGACGTGCAGGTCGGGCCGGATGAACGGGAAGTCGTTGTTGCCGCCGTCCCACACGAGCACGTCGGCCTCGGCCGCCGCCCGGGCCACGATCTCCGCGTAGTCGACGCCGGCGAAGACCAGATGACCAGCCGCCAGGTGCGGCTCGTACTCCTCGCGTTCCTCGACCGTGCAGCGGGCGGCGTCGAGGTCGGCGGCAGCCGCGAAGCGCTGCACGCGCTGCAGGGCGAGATCGCCATACGGCATCGGATGGCGCACGACGGCGATGCGCCGGCCGGCCGCGCGGAGCCGGCGGGCGAGCCAGCGCGCGATGGGGGACTTGCCGCAGCCGGTGCGCACGGCGGAGACCGCGATGACGGGGATCGCCGCCCGCAGCATGGTCCGCGCGGGGCCGAGCAGCGCGAAGTCGGCGCCGAGGGCCAGCACCCGCCCGGCCAGCGTCATGACGTGGCCGTGGGTCACGTCGCTGTAGGCGAACACGACGCGGGTCACCCCTTCACGCCGGCAGATCGTCTCCAGGGCGTTCTCGTCCTCGATGGGGATGCCGTCGGGGTAGCGTGGGCCCGCCAGCGACGCCGGATAGCGCCGGTGGGCGATTCCCGGGATCTGCGTGGCGGTGAAGGCCACGACGATCGCCGCGGGATCGTCGCGATACACCACGTTGAAGTTGTGGAACTCGCGGCCGGCGGCGCCGAGCAGGACGACGCGTTCGGGCGACATTGGCGCAGGCGGGTGCACCGGCGGTGCCAGGCCCGACGCCAGGGAAATCAATCCGGTGGACGCCCTCCGGTGGGGCGCCCGTGCCGCAGTTGTGGTGCGAATGGGGCGGCCCCGGCCGGGTGCGGTCCACCTTCGCGTCCCAAACCTTGAACGCGCCGCGCATCGGCTCTGGCATCGCGGGTGCACCCCACCGGCGCGATGGACGCCTTCGCGCGCATCGGATCGCCGGCCACGGGGGCGTGATGCGCCTGCAGGCGCTCGCCGTCGACTACGACGGCACGCTGGCCTCGCACGACCGCCTGGCCGACGGGGCGGCCGTCGCGCTCGAGCGCGCGCGGCGGACCGGCCTGCGACTGATCCTCGTGACGGGGCGGACCTTCTTCGAGCTGACGCGCGTCTGCGCCCGCCTGGACCTGTTCGACGCGGTCGTGGCCGAGAACGGTGCGGTGCTGCACTTCCCGAGCGACGACGCCATCTGCGATGAGGGGCCGCCGCCGCCGCTCCGGCTGATCGCCGAGCTGGATCGCCGGTCCATCCCCTTCCAGACGGGCCGCGTCATCGTCGGCACCGGCCACAGCTACGAGGCCGAGGTCCGCGCCGTCCTGGCCGCGGCCGGCGTCGACCTCCGCCTGGTGCGCAACCGCGCCGCGCTCATGCTGCTGCCGGCCGGCGTGTCGAAGGGCAGCGGCGTGCGCCGTGCGATGCAACGGCTCGGGGTCTCGTTCCACGACGTCCTCGCCATCGGGGACGCCGAGAACGACGTCGACCTCTTCGCGGCCTGCGGCTACGCCGCCTGTCCCGGCAGCGCCGTCGCCGAGGTGGCGGCCGTCGCCGACTGGGTGTTTCCGGGCGACGACGGGGCGGCCGTCGTGCGCGCGATCGAGGGGCCGATCCTGGGCGGCGCGCTGCCGCCCGCGCGCACTGCCCGCGAGCGCATCGAGCTCGGCTGGGCGGGCGCCACCAGCGAGCGGGTCACCATCCCGGCGCGCGGCGTGAACGTGCTCGTCCACGGCGATTCGCTCTCGGGCAAGTCCTGGCTGACCGGCGGCCTCGTCGAGCGGCTCGTGGGCCGCGAGTATGCGACCTGCGTGATCGATCCGGAGGGCGACTATCAGGGGCTGGCGGACGCCGCCGGCGTCACCTGGGTCGAGGTCGACGACGCCCGCGCGTGGGACGCCGCGCTCGCCACGCTGGCGCGCGACCCCGCGGCCAGCCTGGTCGTGGACCTGTCGGCGCCCTCGCACGACCGCAAGCTCGACCTGATCCGCCACGGCCTGCAGGCCATCGCGCGCGTCCGCGCGCAGCACGGGCGGCCGCACTGGACCATCCTCGACGAGGCGCACTACTGGCTGCACGAGCAGGGCGTCGCCGACGAGGCGGCCGGCTTCGCGCACAAGGGGTTCTGCCTCGTCACCTACAAGGCGAGCTGGCTGCGCCAGACGATCCTGGACGCCGTCGACTTCGTCGTCCTGGGGTGCACTACGGCGCCGGTCGAGCGCGCCGTGCTCGCCGCGCTGCTGGAGCGGCGCGGGAAGGGGCACGCCGCCACCACGCTGACCGCGGCGGCGGAGCTGGTGCCACCCGAGTTCGTGCTGGTGCCGACTGCGGCCGGGCTCGACGCCGTCAACTTCGTGGCCGCGCCGCGGATCACGCGGCACGTACGCCATCTGGGCAAGTACGCCGACCAGCCGGTGGCGCCGCGGGAGGCGTTCTTCTTCCGCCGCGCCGACGGGCGACCGGCGGGCGCCGCCGATTCGCTGCGGGTCTTCCTCGGTCAGCTCCGGCAGGTCGACGAGGACGTGCTCGCCCATCACGCGTCCCGCGGCGACTTCTCCCGCTGGATCGCCGACGTCTTCGCCGAGCGGCGCCTGGCCGCCCGCGTGCGCAAGATCGAGCGGCGCTGGCAGGCCGACCACCGGATGCCGCTGCGCTCCGCCCTGGTCGGTCTCCTGGCCGACGTGACGGCGCCATGAGCATCTCGTCCGGCGCCCTGCCGGGGCTGGAGGACGGGGGCTGGGGCCGCGCCGCGGCGCCGCCCGATGTGCGGCGATTCCTGGAAGAACCCGCAGGCGCGGCGCTCCGAGCTGCGGCGCGCCCTCCGGGTCTTCGCCGAGCTCATCCGCGGCTTCCGCGCGCTGCACTTCGTCGGGCCCTGCGTGACCGTGTTCGGGTCCCCTGATCCAGACGCAGAAGATCCGTGAATCTCGTGCAGCCCGGTGACGCCGGGGGTCGGGCGCGGGCCCCAACGGGCACGCCCGCATGGCTCGCCTGTCGCCGTAACTCGCTCCGGGCCCGGCTCGCTCGGCCCCCCATCCCCCAGAGGGGGTTCGGTTGCGGACCAGTCGAATCGTCGGCGGCTCGCTCGCCGCGCCCTCCGCTCGTAACGGCGACGACGGCTCGCCATGATGGCGTGCCCGTTGGGGCCCGCGCCCGACCCCCGGCGTCACCGGGTTGAACGAGAACGCGTCAGCCCAGGTCGGGCTCGGCCCGCTCCTCCTTGTGCTTGTCCGGCAGCTGCACCATGGTGGCCTCGGTCAGCAGCAGCAGGCTCGCCACCGACACCGCGTTCTCCAGGGCCACCCGGACGACCTTGGTGGGATCGATGATGCCGGCTTCGACCAGGTCGACCCACGCCTTGCGGGCCGCGTCGAAGCCGATCGTGCCCTCGCCCGCGCGCATGCGCGCGACGACGACGCCGCCGTCCACCGACGAGTTCTCGGCGATCTGGCGGGGCGGCGCCTCCAGCGCGCGCTTGAGGATCTGCAGGCCGGTCCGCTCGTCGCCCTCGGCCTTGGCCTCTTCCTTCTCGACCGCGTCGATGGCGCGGAGCAGGGCCAGCCCCCCGCCCGGCACGATGCCCTCGGCGACTGCGGCCTTGGTCGCGTTGATGGCGTCCTCGAGCGCCTCCTTGCGGCTCTTCATCTCCGCCTCGGAGGGGGCGCCGACCCGGATGACCGCGACCCCGCCCGCGAGCTTCGCCAGCCGCTCCTCGAGCTTTTCCTTGTCGTAGTCGCTGGTGGCCTTGGTGATCTGCTGGCGGATCTGCTGCTTGCGTCCCTCGATGGCGGCCTTGTCGCCGCGGCCGCCGATGATCGTGGTCTTCTCGCGGTCGATCACGACCCGGGCCGCCCCGCCGAGCTGGGCCGGCTGCACGTTCTCCAGCCGGGTCCCGGTCTCCTCGCTGAGCACCTCGCCGCCGGTCAGCGTGGCGAGGTCGGCCAGCATGTCCTTGCGGCGGTCGCCGAAGCCCGGTGCCTTAACCGCCACGCAGCGCAGCGTGCCGCGCAGCTTGTTGACCACGAACGTCGCCAGCGCCTCGCCCTCGACGTCCTCGGCGACGATGAGCAGGGCCTCGCCGGCGCGCGCGACCTGCTCGAGGATCGGCAGCAAGTCTTTCATGACGGTGAGCTTGCGGTCTGTGATCAGCAGGCGGGCGTCCTCGAGCACGGCCTCCATCTTCTCGGCGTCGGTGACGAAGTAGGGCGAGAGGTAGCCGCGGTCGAACTGCATGCCCTCGACCACCTCGAGCTGGGTCTCGGTCGTCTTCGCCTCCTCCAGCGTGATGACCCCCTCGTCACCGACCTTCTCCATGGCGTCGGCGATCAGCTCGCCGATGGTCGTGTCGTTGTGGGCGGAGATCGCCGCCACCTGGGCCTTCTCCAGCCGGCTCTTCACCGGCCGCGACAGCTCGCGGAGGCGCTCCACCACCACCCGGGTGCCCCGGTCCAGCCCGCGCTTGAGATCCACCGCGCTCGCTCCCGCCACCACGTTCTTCAGCCCCTCGGCGAAGATCGCCTGGGCCAGGAGCGTCGACGTCGACGTCCCGTCGCCGACGGCGTCGCCCGTGCGCTCGGCGGCCTGCCGGATCATCTGGGCGCCGAGGTTCTCGGCGGGATCCTCGAGGTTCGTCTCCTTGGCGATCGTCACGCCGTCGTTGCAGACGAGCGGCGCGCCGAACTTGCGCTCGATGAGGACGCACTTGGACCGGGGGCCCAGCGTCACCCGGATCGCGTCCGCGACGGCATTGACGCCGCGCAGGATCTTCTCCCGGGCCTGCGACCGGAACAGCACCTGGGTGTGATTCATCGTCGTCTCCGTGTGCGCCTAGTGCGCCGCCTCGTGGTGGACCCGGCAGATCGCACAGTGGCGCGCCGCCGGCATCGCGCGCAGTCGCGCCAGGGGAATCGCCTGATGACAGCGCTCACACACGCCGAACAGGCCGGCCTCCAGCCGCGCCTGGGCGGCGTCGATCTCGTCCAGCTCGTGGCGTTCGCGTCCTTCGAGCCGTTCGAGAATGGCGCCGAGGGCATCGGCGGCGGCGTCCTCGGCGATCTCGCGCGACTCGCCCCGGGCCAGCGCCTGCAACTCCCCGGCGGTGGCCGCGACGGTGCGCGCCAGGCGGAGACGGGCCGCCGCCAGTCGTTGCCTGAACTCCGCCTGCCGCGTGCGGTAGGCCATCCGCGCCGCCGGTGAGCTCATCAGCGTGCCTTCGAGGGCCATCATCGAGTCCATGGCTCCGTCCCTTCCGGACGATCCCAGTGCAGCCCCGATGCCAGACCGGATGCCTCTTACTTCAAGCAGTTGTGGCCGTGTCATTGGCGTGGGACGGGGCGCCGTCGCCCCAGCCGGGGCCCGCCGCCTCAGAGGCCGGCGGCGCGGTAGAAGCGCCGCTTCGCGAGCTCGACCGCCGCCAGGTAGGCCACCGTCATGCCGAGCAGGAACGCGAGGAAGAGGGGCGGCAGCGGGACGAAGCCGAGCCAGGGCGCCAGGGGCGTGATCGGCAGCACCATCCCGACGCCCAGTGAGGCGGCCACGCCGAGCGCGAGCCCGCGGCTCGGGGGCAGCGCCCACGGGGGGGCGGCGGTGCGGATGACGAAGATGACGAGCGTCTGGGTCGCCAGCGACTCCACGAACCAGCCGGTACGGAACAGCGGCTGACCGGCGTGGAACACGCCCAGCATGACGGCGAACGTGGTCAGGTCGAAGACGGAGGAGATCGGCCCGATCGTGAGCATGTACCGGCGGATGAAGGCGACGTTCCAGCGCCGGGGCGCCTGCTGCCAGGTCCGGTCGACGCGGTCGGACGGGATGGCGACCTGGGCGAGGTCGTAGAGGAAGTTGTTGAGGAGGATCTGCAGCGGCAGCATCGGCAGGAAGGGCAGGAACAGGGACGCCACCGCCATGCTGAGCATGTTGCCGAAGTTCGAGCTGGTGGCCATGAGGACGTACTTCATGATGTTGCCGAAGCTGCGCCGGCCCTCGACGACGCCGTCGTGCAGCACGCCGAGCGCTTTCTCGAGCAGGATGATGTCGGCGGCGTCGCGCGCCACGTCGACCGCGGTGTCCACCGAGATGCCGACGTCGGCCGAGCGGAGGGCGGGGGCGTCGTTGATCCCGTCGCCGAGCACGCCCACCACGTGGCCGCGCGCGCGGAGCGCCTGCACGATGCGGTTCTTCTGCACCGGCGAGACGCGCGCAAAGACTGGCGTGCGCTCGGCCACGGCGGCCAGCGCCGGGTCGGACATGTGGTCGATCGCCTGCCCCAGCACGATCGAGTCGGTGGCGAAGCCGACCTGTGCGCACACCCGCTGGGTCACCAGCTCGTTGTCGCCGGTGAGGATCTTGACCGTGATGCCGTCGGCGCGGAGGGCGGCGATGGTCTCGTCCACGTCCTCCCGCGGCGGGTCGAGGAAGGCGGCGAAGCCTGCCAGCGTCAGGTCGCGCTCGTCGGCGACGCCGTAGGCCGCCCGTGCCTCCACCGGCCGGGCGGCGACGGCCAGGACGCGGAAGCCGTCGCGACTCAGGCTCTCGAACAGGGCGTGGGCCCGGGCGCGGGCCTCGGCGTCGAACGGCACGGCGCCGCCGTCGAGAGCGACGGTCGCGCACAAGGGGAGCACGCCCTCCGGCGCTCCCTTGGTGACGAGCGAGCGGCCGTCCGGTCCGTCCACGACGATCGACACCCGGCGGCGCGAGAAGTCGAACGGCACCTCGTCGATGCGGACGTGATCGCCGACCGCCGGGTGCTCGTGACGGAGGATCGCGTCGTCCATGGGGCTCCGCAGCCCCGTCTGGAACGCGCTGTTGAGCGCGGCCAGGCGGATCACCGCCTCGTCCTCCTCGCCGCGCAGGTTCACGTGGCGCTCCACGGTGATCTCGCCGACCGTCAGCGTGCCCGTCTTGTCGCTGCAGAGGACGTCCATGCTGCCGAGGTCCTCGATCGCGGCCAGCCGTTTCACGATCACCCGCCGCCGCGCCATCCGGACGGCCCCGGCGGCCAGGGTGACCGACACGATCATGGGCAGCAACTCGGGCGTCAGGCCGACGGCCAGGGCCACCGCGAACAGGAACGACTCGAGCGGGTCGCGTCGGTGCAGCGCGTTCACCAGGAAGACGAAGAGGACGAGGAAGACGACGACCTTCAGGATGAGCAGCCCGAAGCGCCGGGTGCCGCGCTCGAACTCCGTCTCCGGGGGGCGGGCGGCGAGCTGCGCGATCACGTGGCCGAACTGCGTGGCCGGCCCGGTCGCCGTGACCAGGGCGGTGGCGACTCCGCTCACCACCGAGGTGCCGCGCAGGACCATGCCGTCGTCACCGCCGACGTGCTTCTCGCGCGGCAGCGACTCGCCGGTCAGCGCGGCCTCGTGGAGGAAGAGGTCCCTGGCCTCGAGCAGCCTGCCGTCGGCCGGCACGAGATCGCCGGCGGCCAGGCGGACGACGTCGCCCGGCACGATCTCGCGGACCGGCACCGTGCGGACGGCGCCGGCGCGCACGACCGTGGCGGTCTGGCCGGCGCGCTCCCGCAGGCGCCGGGCGGCCTGCTGCGAGCGGTACCCCTGGCCGGCGTTCAGCGCGACGCCGAGGACCAGCATGGCGGCCGTGACCGCCGAGCTGGCGAACTGGCCGAAGGCGGCGGCGAGCACGCTGGCCAGCAGCAGCACGAGGACGAGCGGGTTGGCGAGGTAGCGCGCCAGCTCGCGCAGGGACGCCAGCCGCGGGGGCGGCGCCAGCTCGTTGGCGCCGAAGCGGCGAAGCCGGGCCGCTGCCTCCTCGACGGGCAGCCCCTCGGCGGCAACGGGCTCGATCACCGGGGTGATCTCCGCTCGAGGAGCCGCGCCGCCGTCAACGCTTCTTGACGTTCGGCTTGGTCACGCCCCACCGGACCCGCGGGCCCTCCGCCGCTTCCATGAGCATGGTGTCCTTGCGGACGGCGACGGTGGCCGTCTTCCGACGTCGCCGCACCCGGGGCGGGGCCACGTCCTCACGGGGCGGCCGTCCTGCCTTCGCCGACCGGCGGGGCACGATGACCTTCGTACGCCGGTCTCGTCGCGTCGTCGCTCGCGCCATGGGGAGACCTCCTTACGGCACGCCGTGGATGTGGCGATAGATGATGTGGGAATCGGAATAGATTACCCAGGTCGGCTCGAGCCAGGCGCGCGGCGCCGTGCGGGCGTCGTGCACCTCGGCGGCCCATTCGAGGTCGCCCTCGAGACTGGCCGCGACGAACGTACGCACGGCATCCGGGATGCCGGGCTGGAGCAGGGGCAGGGCCCGATCGATCTCCGCCGCCGTCCGGGACGGCAGACCGAGCTGACGGGCCTCGGCCATCAGCGCGGCGGCGCGCCCGAGGTTGCGGGTCTGCAGGTGGGCCAACGCCAGGTAGAGCCGCGCCTGGCTGCTCTTCGGCATGCCGCTCACGACGCGCTCGAACAGCGACAGCGCCCGCTCGAAGGCGCCGAGCTTGTACTCGGCGACGCCGAGCCCGGCCAGCGCGTCGAGCCGGTCCGGGCGGCTCGCCAGGGCTTCCTCGAAGTGGCGCCGCGCCTCGGCGGGCCGGCCCCCCCGCAGCTCGGCCTGGCCCTGCATGTACGCGGTGGCGCAGCCCGCCAGCGCCAGCATCCCGGCGCCGAGCAGGAGCCCGCCCCACCCCACGATGCCCTCGCGGGTGGCCGAGCTCAATCGACGGTGCCCTCGTTCACGTCCGGGCCGCCCGCGCCGGGGACCGGGAACCCGTAGTCGTACGGCTCCCCGTCGGTGAGCGCGGCGGCGAGCGGCCGTACCGTCGTGAGATGGGCGCTCAGGACCTTCTCGAACGCGGCCAGCACGTCGGTCTCGCTCAGGATCCCGACGACACCGCCGTTGTCCACCACGGGCAGGGCGCCGATCCGGCGCTCGCGCATGAGCCGGGCAGCCGCCCGCAGGTCGGTGTCCGGCCGAACGCTGAGGACGCCCCACGTCATGATCTCGCGGACCTTGAGCCCTGACAGGGCGGCGGCGGTCTGGCCGAGCGCCTCCTGGACGACCGGATCGAAGACGAGCTGGCGCAGGTCGCGGTCGGTGACGATGCCGACCAGCCGCCCGGTCCCGTCCACGACCGGCAGGTGCCGGATCCTCCCCGCTCGCAGGAGATCGGCGGCGACCGCGACCGGCGCGTCGGCGCGA
>DASTOJ010000124.1:0-16099 GCA_035762565.1 Candidatus Methylomirabilota bacterium
GGTCGAGGTCGTCGTGGACGACCGCCGGCCGCGCGGCGACTGCGCGCAGGATCACCTGCTTCATGCCGGCCAGCGCCAGCGGCGCGTTGTCGGCGATCGTGCGCGCCAGGGTGGCGGCGGCGGCCTCCACGCCGGCGACGGGGACGACCTGGTGCACCATCCCGATCTCGTAGGCGCGCCGGCCGTCGATGGGGCGGCCGGTGAACAGGAGCTGGCGCGTGTGGGCGGGGCCGATGACCTCCAGCAGCTTCTGGCCGAGCGGGACGGGGACGATCATCCCGATCCGCGCCAGCGGCATGCCGATCCGCGCGGTCTCGGCCATCACCCGGAGATCACAGTGCAGCGCCAGCTCGCAGCCGCCCGCGATCGCGTCGCCGTGGATCAGCGCGATGGTCGGATGGCGCGAGTGCTCGATCCGCTGCAGCACGCCGACCACATCGCCCTCGGGATCGCGGGCGCCGCCGCGCGACTCCATCTCCTTGAGGTCCATGCCGGCGCAGAAGGCGGGGCCGGCGCCGCGGACCACGACGACGCGCACGTCGCGTCGCCCGTCCAGCTCCTCGATAGCCGCGCGAAGACCCGTCAGCATGGCGCCGTTCATGGCGTTGCGCTGGTCGGGGCGATTCAGCGTCACGGTGGCGATGCCGTCGGCGATGGCGGTCAGGATCTCGTCGGACATGGCGGCGATGGTATCATCCCGGCCCATGACGATGTTTCCCGGCTTCACGCTGCCCGACGAGCTGCGCGTGCTGCGCGAGCAGGTGCGCCGCTTCATCCGCGAGGAGATCGTCCCGCTCGAGCAGCGGATCGACCCCGACGCCCCCGCGATCCCCGACGAGGACTTCGAGCGGCTGGCCGCCAAGACCAGGGCGGCCGGCCTGTGGGCGCTCGGCGCGCCGGAGAAGTACGGCGGCGGCGGGCTGGACACCTTCAGCATGTCGGTGGTGCTGGAGGAGATGTCGCAGCACCGGATGGGGCTCTACAGCCCCGGCTGCGGCGTCTTCGGACGCTATCCGCCGCCGGCGATCTGGGCCGGCAGCCAGGCGCAGATCGACAAGTACGCGGTGCCCACGGTGCGCGAGGGCTGGCGGACGTTCTTCGCCATCACCGAGCCCTCGGGCGGCTCCGACCCGGCCCGCGCCATCCAGACGCGCGCCGAGCGGCGCGGCGACAAGTGGGTGCTCAACGGGCGCAAGGTGTTCATCTCCAACGCGCACAACGGCAAGTGGGGGATCGTGTTCGCCCGGACGAGCAAGGACAAGGGCCGGGCGGGGATCTCGTGCTTCATCCTCGAACCCGGCACTCCCGGGTTCACCGCCAAGCCCATCCGCACGATCCGCACCCAGGCCATCCCCAATGACGTCGTGTTCGAGGATTGCGAGCTGCCGGGCGACGCCCTCGTCGGCGCCGAGGGGCAGGGGCTCGACCTCGCCTTCGACCTGCTGGTGAAGAACCGCTTCCCGTACTCGGCCTGCAACCTGGGCGTGGCGGTGGCCGCCCACCGCATGGCCATCGAGCACGCCAAGCAGCGCTCGACGTTCGGCGCGCCGCTCAGTCAGCGCCAGGCCATTCAATGGATGCTGGCCGACGCCGAGGTGGAGCTGCGCGCCTGCCGCTGGCTCATCTGGGAGGGCGCGTGGAAGGCCGACCGCGGCGAGGACGCGCGCGTGGAGGCCTCGATCGCCAAGCTCTACTCGAGCGAGGTGCTGGGGCGTGTCATCGACGCCGCCGTGCAGATCCACGGCGGCTACGGGGTGTCGAAGGAGTTCCCGCTGGAGCGCTGGTATCGCGAGGCCCGCGTGCGCCGCATCGGCGAGGGGCCCTCGGAGGTGCATCGCATGGTCATCGCCCGCTCGCTGTTCCGCTGATGCTTCCGCTGGAAGGCATCCGCGTCGTCGAGATCGCGCAGAACCTGGCCGGCCCGATGGCCGCCGAGATCCTGGCGCACATGGGGGCCGACGTCATCAAGGTCGAGCGGCCGGAGGGTGACGACGCGCGGCGCTGGGGGCCGCCGTTCCACAAGGGCACCTCGCCGGGCTATCTCGCCGTCAACGCCAACAAGCGCTCGATCAGCGTGGACCTCAAGGACCGCGCGGCGGTCGAGCGGCTGCTGCCGCTGATCGCCGAGGCCGACGTGCTGGTGCAGAACCTGAAGCCGGGCTCGCTGGAGGCGCTCGGGCTCGGCGCCGACGTGCTGACCCGGCGCCACCCGCGGCTGATCTACTGCTCGGTGTGGGCGTTCGGGCGCACGGGCGAGCTCAAGCTCAAGCCCGGCTACGAGCCGATGGTGCAGGCGTTCTCGGGGCTCATGATGATGAACGGCGACGAGGGCGGACCGCCCACGCGGATCGGTACGTCCATCCTGGACTACGGCACCGGCATGTGGGCCGCCATGGGGGTGCTGGGCGCGCTGGTCGGGCGCGCGACGACGGGGCGCGGCTGCGTCGTGGACGCCTCGCTCTTCGAGACGGGCCTGGCCTGGCTCAAGGGCCACTACGCCAGCTTCCGGACGTCGGGTGTCGTGCCCGAGCGCCACCGCACGGGCAGCAACCGCGTCGTGCCGTTCCAGGCGTTCGAGACGAAGACGGGCCCCGTGATCGTCGCCGCCGGCAACGACCGCCTCTTCGCCAGGCTCGCCGTGGTCCTCGGCCACCCGGAGTGGCCGAAGGACCCGCGCTTCACGACCAACGCCGCCCGCGTCGCGCACAAGGCCGAGTTGCTCGCGATGATCGACGAGATCTTCCTGACGCGCAGCAAGGGCGAGTGGATCGACCTGCTCGAGGCCGAGGGCGTGCCGTGCGCCGTGATCAACAGCCTGCCGGAAGCCGCCGCGCACCCCCAGACGGCGGCGCTGGGGATGATCCAGCCGGTGCCGGGCGACGACTTCAACCTCGTCGCGCTGCCGGTCTCGTTCGACGGCGTGCGGCCGGCCATCCGCCGCGCGCCGCCCGGCGTCGGCGAGCACGACACCGCGATCGACAAGAGCGGCGGCCGCTGGCCGGGCTAATGACTCTCGCGGATCTGGTTGGCGCCGGGCGGTCGCTGCCCCCCGCCGCGCCATGTCCGATGGCGCGCCGTCGGAGCCGGACTCGCTCCGGAGGTGGCTCGGCGCGCCGCCGCCGACTCGGCTCACCGCCGGCCCAGCCCCCTCGGGGGATGGGGGGCTCGCGCGAGCCACATCCGGAGCGAGTCCCCGGCGACAGGCGCGTCATCGGAGGCGCAGCGGGGGGCAGCGACCGCCCGGCGCTAACCAGATCCGCGAGACTCATTAGCGGCGGGCGGAGTGTGTCTCCCACGCCGGGAGCGAACTCGTCCGGCGTGTCGCTGCGGCCGTGGCCAGTTGCGCGAACACGGCGAGGTGCGTGAGCAGGTAGATCGGCACCAGGAAGCCGGGGATGAGCAGCCAGGGCAGGGTGCCCATGAGGCCGGAGCCCGGCTCCTCGAAGAGGAATCTCAGCGGCGATCCCGGCGCCGACCCGACACCCAGCGTCACGGCGGCCACGAGATCGAGGAAGCCCGCCGAGCTCCAAGCCAGGGCGAGCGCGCGCGAGCCGGCACCGCGCCGGTGCACCAGCCAGGCGAGCGGAAGCGCGAGGGCCCCCACCGCGATGTCGCCCGAGCCCGCCGCGAGGGCGAAGGTCCGGGGGAGCCGACCGTCCGCGTGCAGCAGCAGGAAGAACACGCCCAGCAGCCGGCCGGCGTTGAGCACGACCAGAACCGCGAGCGGAATGCCGAGGGCGAGTCTGCGCAGGGCAGGCGTACGGACGGCGCCCACCGCCACGATCACGACTGGCGCCACCACGGCGACTCCGAGCGCGGGCGTACCGGCGCCCGCGGTGGAGAAGACCCCGGCGGCAGCCAGCCCCGTCACGACGGCGTACCAGCTTCCGGCGCCGAGCGCGAGCCGCCATCGGGTGGCGCGCTCGACGGGACTGGTGAGGATCAGGGTGCCAACGGCGGTGGCGGCAACGACGGTCAGTGTGATTGCGCCGACGATGTCGAGCATCGGAGTCCCCCTCCTGGAGGTGTAGATACCCTCGGGCGGGGGACGGATTCCGAGGGGGCCACATCGGCCCCTTCGGACAGGCTTGGCCAGCCACTCGGACTTGCCGGCGTTAGGATGTGACGCACGCCGCGTCGTCGCGGCGGCCAGACGCTACCACGGAGGAGCCCGGATGAGCCACCCACTCGTGGATCAGCTACGGTTCACTCGAGCCGAATGGGTCCGAGGACTGGACGGTGTGACGGCCGAGGAGGCCGCGCGCCGGTTCGAGCCGATGAACTCGATCGCGTGGATCATCGGCCATCTCGCCTGGCAGGAGCAGGCCTACTGGCTGCAGCGGGCACAGGGCCGCACGGTGTCGCCCCTGGCCGAGCGCTGCGGCTTCGGCGAGCCCGCCAGCACGCCACCGCTGGCCGGGGCGTGGGCGGCCTGGCGCGCGGTGACGGCCGCCGCCGATGCCTACCTGGACTCGCTGACGACCGAGAGCTTGCAGATCAAGTGGGAGCGGGAACCGACCACCGAGACCGCGGGGACCAAGCTCTTGCGCACGACCTATCACTACTGGTTCCACCTGGGCGAGGCCCAGGCGATCCGCCAGCTGCTCGGCCACACGAACCTGCCGACGTTCGTGGGCGACATCTCGAAGGCGCCCTACCGCCCCGAGCGGTAGCCGCTATTCGTCCACCAGCCCCAGCGCCTGACGCAGCGCGGCCCGGCGGAACTGCGACTCCGACCACGAGCGTCCGCCGATCAGGCCGCCGTCCACGACCAGCGCGTGGCCGTTGACGAAGGTCGAGTCGTTGCTGGCCAGCCACAGCGCGGCCTGGGCGATGTCCTCCGGCAGCCCCGAGCGCTTGATCGGTTGCAGGTTCTCCAGCACGCCCTTCATGAGCGGCACGATCTCGTCGGCGCGCTCGACCGAGAGCCCCAGGCCCTTGCCGAAGATGGGAGTCGCGATGCCGCCGGGGCAGATGCAGTTCACGCGGATGTTGTGCTCGCCGAGCTCCATCGCCACGGTGCGGGTGAGGTGGATGACGGCGGCCTTGGCCGCGCTGTAGACGTGGGGACCGAGGCCGGCCCGCATCCCGGCCACGCTGGCCGTGCTGATGATTGAGCCGCCGCCCTGGCGCTTCATCACCGGCGCCGCGTGCTTCATACCGAGCAGGACGCCCTTCACCAGCACGCCGATGGTCTCGTCGAAGCCGGCGATCGAGATCTCCTCCACGCGTCCGCCGACGCCGCCGTACCCCGCGTTGTTGAAGATGCAGTCGAGCCGGCCGAAGCGCTGCACGGTCGCGGCGATCGCCGCCTGCACGTCGGCCTCGCGGCTCACGTCGGTGCGCACGTAGACCGCCCGATCACCCAGCTCGCCGGCCAGCCGGCGGCCGCGGTCGTCCTGGATGTCAGCGATCGCCACCGAGGCGCCCTCCTGCACGAACAGCCGGACGGTGGCCTCGCCGATGCCGCTGGCGCCGCCAGTGATGAGCGCGACCTTGCGGGCGAGCCGCGTCACGACGTCCTCGGGGCCAACGGCGCTCCGCCCCAGCGCTCGAGCATCGCGAACTCCGGCACCGGCTTGCGCTTGAGCTTCGTGAGCGCCTTCACCGGCCGCCCGAGCGGCATCACCGCGGCGACCGCCACGTGCGGCGGGATGCCGAGCAGCGCCTGGATCTTCGGCTCCTGGGCCACCGCCAGCGTCGTGATCGTGCCGGCGAAACCTTCGTGTCGCGCGGCCAGCAGGATGTTCCAGGCGAATGGATAGATGGAAGCGCCGCTGATCACGCCCACGCGCTTCAGCTCCTGGTCGGTGGAGGCGACGACCCTGAGATCGACGCAGACCACGAGGACCACGGCCGACTTGAGCACGGTCTCGGTGAGCCGGCCGGGCGGGTGGGTGCGCTCGATGGTGGCGGCGTCCACCCGCGGCGGATCGATCGTGTTCCAAGGGTTCTCCCCGTTCTGCTGCTGGGCGACGTACCGCTTGGCGGCCGGCTCGGTCAGCTTGGCCAGGGCCTCGCGCGTCGCGCGGTCACGCACGACGATCACCTTCCAGCCCTGACGGTTGCCGCCGCTCGGCGCGAACCGCGCGTGGTCCAGGATGCGGTAGAGAGTCTCGTCGGGTAGCGGATCGCCGGTGTAGTCGCGCCCGGAGAACGTCGTGTGCATCACGTCGTAGAGCTCCATGGTCACCTCCCGGGGGGCCTATCCTAGCCGGAAACCGGGTATCCTCCCGGCATGACTCTCAAGCCTGCCGTCGGTCTCGTCGCCGTCGCCGGCCGCCGCCGGGCCACGCTCGATCTCGCGCACCGCCTGGAGCACGAAGGATTCGGCGGCATCTACTACCCGAGCCCGGGCGACGGTCTGGCGCTGTGCGAGGCGCTGGCTGCGCGACGTCACGCTGTTCGGGCCGGCGGCCGAGGTCCGGGAGGGCGTGGAGGCCTGGCGGGCCGCCGCCGGACGAGTTACTTCCTCGCCTCGAGGATCAGGTTGAACGGCGTCTCCGTTGCCCGTCGAAACCGCTGGAAGCCTGCCTCGGCGAACACCCGGGCGAGCCGCGCTTCGCCGGCCTGGGCCCCGAGCGCGAGACCGACCTCCTGCGAGAGGGAGTTCGGCGTGCAGACCATGGTCGACGCGGCGTAGTACAGCCGTCCGACCGGCGTGGAGTTCTCGGCGAGGTCGTTGCCTGCGAACGGCTCCACCAGCAGCACCGTGCCGTCGTCCTTTAGCGCGTGTCTCGCGTGGCGGGCGGCCCCGACCGGATCACCCATGTCGTGCAGGCAATCGAAGAAGCAGATCAGATCAAAATCTCGCTCGGTGTACGCCTGTGCTGTCGCCGTGATGAAGCTGACGCGCGCGCCGAGCCCGGCCTCGGCGGCACGCTGGCCCGCGATCTCGACCGAAGGCTTGTGGAAGTCGATACCCACGAACCGCGAGCTGGGATACGCCTTCGCCATGACGATGGTGGACGCCCCGTGGCCGCACCCGACGTCCGCCACCTTGGCGCCACGCTCGAGCTTGTCCACCACGCCATCGAGAGCCGGCAGCCATGCCGTCGTGAGGTTGGCCTGGTAGCCCGGGCGGAAGAACTTCTCGACGCCATGGAACATCCGGTGGTGGTGAGCCCCCCAGGGGAAGGCGCCGTTACCCCTGAAGGCCTGGAGCACCTTGTCGAGATCCATGAAGCACGAGGCGACGACGCTCTGCCCAGGCGCCACGAACACCGGAGAATCCTCCTTGGCGAGGGCCATCGCTTGCTCCGGCGGAAGGCGATAGGCGCCGTCCGCGGCCTCGAGGTACCCCGAGGCCACGTTTGCGTCCAGCCACTCGCGGACGAGGCGCGGGTTGCAGCCGGCCCGCGTCGCGAGCGCTTCCGCGGTGATCGCGTTCCCGTCGGCCATCGCCTTGTAGAGCCCCAGCTCGTCGCCGATCAGGACCATCGCCATCATCCACGCGCCGCCCATGTCCGTCACGACCTTGCCCATGAACTCGTGCAGCTTCGCCTCGTTCATCGCCCCCTCCTGTTCCCGGTTTCTCTGCATTGCAGCATTTGGCCGGTTTCACCGTGGGTCGGTTCGGGAGAGGGATCTTCCTCCGATCATCGACCTTGCGCAAGCGTAGGTTATCCCAACACCATCCGCTTGAACGCCTCGGCGAGGCGCAGACCGCCGCGCTTGCCGTCGCGCACGGCCCACGCTTTCAGGAGCTGGTCGACCCATTCGCCCTTGCCCACCTGGGAGCGGTGCGCCTTCAGCGCTCGGCACTTGAGCGCCAGCGTCCGAGAGATGTCCACGAACACGTCGGGGTCGAGCGAGCCGGTGATGAAGACCTGCTTGACCTTG
This sequence comes from Candidatus Methylomirabilota bacterium, assembly GCA_035762565.1. Lineage (GTDB taxonomy): Bacteria > Methylomirabilota > Methylomirabilia > Rokubacteriales > CSP1-6 > AR5. Next base: position 7,843 of record DASTOJ010000124.1, read on the forward strand.
TGGGGCGGCAGGCCCTCGGCCAGCAGCTCGGGGAAGATCGCGCTCGTCTCGGCCGACGGAAACACGGCATCGAGCGTGGCGCTGGCGACGGCGCGGTGGTCGGGGTGGTTGAGATACTCGTTGCCGTAGTAACGCACCGTGGGATCGCCCGTGACCACGATGTCCGGGCGGTAGCGGCGGATCACCCGGGTAAGATCGCGGCGCATGCCCAGCGTCGGCTCCAGGGTGCCGTCCACGTACCCGAGCAGGGTGATGTCCTTGACACCGAGGATCTTCGCGGCCGCCCGGGTTTCCTTCTCGCGGACCGGAATCAATCCCTCGTTCGACGGCGTGTGCTCGTTGACGCCGGCGCCACCGGTGGTGACCAGGCAGAAGCCGACGTCGCGGCCCTCACGCGCCCACTTGGCCGCGCTGCCGGCGATGGTGAACTCGTTGTCGTCTGGATGCGCGGAGATGCACAGGATGCGGCGGAGCGAGGCGCCCAGCTCGTGCCCGGCCGCCGCCGCGCGGGCCATCAGCGCCGGGCCAGGGCGTCCGCCGTCTCGTCGAGCGCCTTGCCGAACTTCCGCAGCATCTCCTCGATCTCGCCCTCGGAGATGATCAGCGGCGGGCACAGCGCCACCGTGTCCTGAAGATTTCGCACGATGAGGCCGTGGCCCTGGGCCCGGGCGACGAACAGACTGCCGGCGGAGCCGATGGGATCGAACGCGCCCCGCCCGGGCTTGTCGGGCACCAGCTCCATGCCGGCCACCAGGCCGACGCCGCGGACCTCCCCCACCAGCGGATGGCCGGCCAGGCGCCGCACGCCGTCCTGCATCTGGGGGCCGACGCGCCGGACGTGGCCGAGCAGGTCGCGCTCCTCGAAGATGTCCAGCACCTCCAGCGCGACCGCGCAGGCGGCGGGGTGGCCGGTGTAGGTGTAGCCGTGGGCGAAGACGCCGAGCCTCTCGCTCTGGCCCACGCAGGCCCGGTAGATCTCGTCCGAGATGACGGTGGCCGACAGCGGCAAGTAGCCGGAGGTGATGGCCTTGGCCATCGTCATGATGTCGGGCTTCAGGCCGAACGTCTCGCTGCCGAACATCCGGCCCGTGCGGCCAAAGCCGCAGATGACCTCGTCGGCGATGAGCAGGACGTCGTGCTTGCGGAGCACGGCCTGGACCTTCTCGAAGTAGGTGGCCGGCGGCACGATCACGCCGCCCGCGCCCATCACGGGCTCGGCGATGAACGCCGCGACCGTGTCCGGGTCCTCGCGCTGGATCTGGGCGTCGAGGTTCTCGGCCAGGCGGGTGGCGAACTGCTCCTCGGTCTCGCCCGGCTTGCCGTACCGGTAGAAGTACGGGCAGTCGGTGTGGCGCACCTGCGGGATCGGCAGGTCGAAGTCGCGGTGGGAGGCGGCCAGGCCGGTGAGGCTGGCCGCGACCATGGTGGTGCCGTGATAGGCCCGCTGGCGCGCGATGATCTTCTTCTTGCGATGCCGGCCGCGCGCGTTGTTGTAGTACCAGACCAGCTTGACCGCGCTCTCGTTGGCCTCCGAGCCCGAGTTGTTGAAGAACACCTTGGACATCGGCACCGGCATGAGCTTCACGAGCCGCTCGGCCAGCGTGATGGCCACGTCGTTGGCCTTGCCGCCGAACTGATGGTAGTAGGGCAGCCGGCTCAGCTGGCGGTAGGCGGCCTCGGCCAGCCGCGTCTCCCCGAAGCCGAGCGCGGTGCACCACAACCCGGCCAGCGCCTCCAGGTACTCCTGCCCGGACTCGTCGTAGACGTAGACACCCTTGCCCCGCGAGATCACGAGCGGCCCCTCGGTCTCGTGGCGGCCGAGGTTGGTGAAGGGATGGAGCTGGTAGGCGACGTCGCGGGCGCGGCTGGTGGTGGTGTCCATGGCGGGCAGGATAGCGCATCCACCCGGTACCGCAATCGTGCCTTGATTCCGCCGGCGGGCGGGCCTAGGCTCCGGCCATGCTGCCGAGAGGCGTGCTCACGCTGGTGGCCGGTGTCGCGCTGGTGGTGTCCGCCTCGGCGGCCGGCGCGCCGGTCTTCGAGGTCGATCCGCTCTGGCCCAAGGCGTTGCCGAACAACTGGCTGATGGGCCAGGCGTCCGGCGTCGCGGTCGACCGGCGCGACCACGTCTGGGTCGTGCAGCGGCCGAAGAGCCTGACCGACGACGAGCGGGGCGCGACGCTGAAGCCGCCGCGCTCGCTCTGCTGCGCGCCGGCCCCGCCGGTGATGGAGTTCGACAAGGGCGGCACGCTGGTGCAGGCGTGGGGTGGGCCCGGCCCCGGGCACCCGTGGCCCGAGAACGAGCACGGCATCCACGTCGACGACCGGGGCAACGTCTGGCTCGCCGGCAACGGGCCGCGGGACGGGATGATCCTCAAGTTCACGCGCGACGGGAAGTTCCTCATGAAGATCGGCGAGCCAGGCATCGTCGGCGACGACCGCGACACGCGTCACCTCAACCGGCCCGCCAACGTGGCGGTGGACCCGGCCGCGCGTGAGCTGTTCGTGGCCGACGGTTACGGCAACCACCGCGTGATCGTCTTCGACGCCGAGACCGGCGCCTACAAGCGGCACTGGGGCGCCAGCGGCCGGCCGCCCGGCGCGCCGGGCGTCAAGCCGTTCGAGACGCCGGTGCACTGCATCCGGCTGTCGCGCGACGGGCTCGTCTACGTCTGCGACCGCCGGAACAACCGCATCCAGGTCTTTCGCAAGGACGGCACGTTCGTGCGCGAGTTCGTCGTGGCGCCGGAGACACGCGGCAACGGCTCGACCTGGGACGTCGACCTCTCGGCCGACGGGGCCCAGACGCACCTCTACACCGCCGACGGCGAGAACAACCAGGTGTGGATGCTGCTGCGCGAGAGCGGCCGGATCCTGGGCGCGTTCGGGCGCAGCGGGCGGTCGGCCGGCCAGTTCCACTGGATCCACAACATGGCGGTCGACTCGGCCGGCAACATCTACACGACCGAGGTCGACAGCGGCAAGCGCGCGCAGAGATTCGTGCTGAGGTCACGCCCATGACGGACGAGCAGCAGCGCATCCGCGGTTATCTGCTGGCCCAGGGGGCCAAGCTGGCGCCGGCCCAGATCGTCGAGAAGGTCGAGGCCGCGATGCGGGATCTGCGGGCGGCGGCCGAGGCGGTGCCGGCCGCGCGCTTCGACGACCGGCCGGCGGCGGACGAGTGGAGCGCCAACGAGGTCCTGGCGCACGTCGTCGACGCGGGACGCCACTTCGGCGGCGCCATCGTCAGGGTGCTCGACGGGCTTCCGGCCGGGGGCGTCCGCGACCGGCTCGAGCGTGACGTGCCTCGGCGGAGCCTGGCGGAGTGGTGGGCGATGCTCGAGCAGGATCGCGCGGCGCTCTTCGAGCGGGTACGAGCCGCCGATCCGCAGGGCCGCCTCGACGGCACCGTCGAGCACCCGTTCTTCGGCCCGCTCAACTGGCGCGAGACCCTGCTGTTCATGCGCTTGCACGACCTCGACCACGCCGGCCAGCTGCAGAAGATCGGCCTCGCGCTGCCACCCGCCTGATGCGCCTCGCCATCGGCCTGCGGCTGGAAGCCGACGACGACTGGGAGAAGGCGGCGACCTACGTCGTGGAGGCCGAGCGGCTGGGCGTGGACTTCGTGTGGTCGCACGAGTCCTGGGGCCTCGACGCCGCCACCCCGCTCGCCTTCATGGCGGCCCGCACCGCGCGCATCCGGCTGGGCTCGGGGATCATGCAGGCCGGCACCCGCACGCCCGCGCTGCTGTCGATGACCGCGCTGAGCCTGGCCTCGATGTCCGGCGGCCGCTTCGTGCTCGGGCTCGGCGTCAGCGGCCCGCAGGTGATCGAGGGCTGGCACGGCATCCGCTTCGACCGGCCGCTCACGCGCATGCGTGAGACCGTGGAGATCGTGCGGCGCGCCGTCCGCGGGGAGCGCGTGGCCTACAAGGGCCAGGTGTACGAGCTGCCGCTGCCCGGCGGGGAGGGCAAGGCGCTGCGAACCGCGGCGCGTCCCCGGCCGGAGATCCCGGTCTACCTGGCGACGCTGTCGCCGCGGAGCCTCGAGATGACCGGCGAGATCGCCGACGGCTGGCTCGGCACCTCGTTCATGCCGGAGCACGCCCGCGTGTTCTTCGATCACATCGAGGCCGGCGCGCGGCGCGCCGGCCGCTCCCTGACCGCGCTCGATCTCCAGGCCGGGGGCCACGCGGCGTTCGGTGACGACGTCGAGCGCCTGATCGCGGCGCGCAAGCCGGGGCTGGCGTTCACCCTGGGGGCCATGGGCTCGCGCCAGCACAACTTCTACAACGACGCCTTCAAGCGCGCCGGCTACGCCGACGCCGCGACCGAGGTCCAGCGCCTGTGGCTCGACGGCAAGCGGGACGAGGCGGCCGCCCGCGTCCCCGACGAGCTGGCGGTGAAGGCCAACCTGCTCGGCACCGAGGCGATGGTGCGCGAGCGGGTGCGCGCCTACCGCGCCGCCGGTATCACCACGCTGCGCGTCGATCCCGCGGGGACGACACTGGACGCTCGACTGTCGACGCTCGGCCGCCTGGTTGATCTCGTGGGGAGCACATTGTAGCGACTAGCCACCCCAGCGCGGGGTGCCTCACAGTCCAAGGGCGGTCTGAATGGCGTGCGTCACGCGAGTCATCGTGACGCTCGAGACTTCTCCCAGGCGTCGGATCAATCGAGTCTTGTCGATGACGCGAACTTGGTGACATAGCGCCACCGAGTTGCTATTCAGACCGCCATCGCCGATGCCAACCTGGACGCAGAACGGAACCGCGACCATCGCAGATTGCTCGTGAACGGAATGACGACCACCGTCCGGAGGAAGTCATTCAGCCGATTGACCTGGAAGACCAGTACCGGGCGGGTGCCGGCTTGCTCAGAGCCGCGGACGGGGTCCAGCGCGGCCAACCACACGTCGCCTCGCGTCATGTACCGTCCGCAGCATTCAGCTGACGGCGGTACTCGCTACTGACCGCAGAAGTGTCGACACGTCGCGGCCTGGTACACCTTCGCAGCGCGCACCCGAGTCTGCCCCTTCCTGAGTGGAAGTCGAGCTTGAGGTGACGTCCGGCGCCCGGTCCTTGGCGTTCCTTGCAAGGCCCCTCAAGGTTCGGATCGCGCGGGCCGTCCAGGCTCCGTCGTAGGCGCGCTCCATCGCTTGGGACAGCGCGCCCCATGTCCCTTCGCGCTGCGTAGAATCGCGTTGTCCACCGGCACGGAGCAGATCATTCTTCCAGACGCCTCGAACACGCGGAACAGCGAAATCACTCGACGTCCACGCTTCAAGGTCTGTAGGCGGGGCAGGGAGCGCCCCCGGTACATTGCCAGCCGAATTCAGGTCCGTAACCGCGCCTGGATTGGGCTCGCGAGCTATCGAAACCTTCGGCGGGTCCGAGAGTTCGCGCTCGAGGGAGTCGAGCCACCCCAGAAACTCCTCGACAGAGAAGACGGCGAACTTCCGATGAAGAGTTTCTTGCAGGACTTGTGCGACCAAGGGGACTGACTGCGGCTCAGCGGAGCTCAGCACATAGTTTCCAGTTGCACCGAACGAAGCCTGAAATCTGATTCCCCACTGAGCCGAAGCCAGTGCTCGCTTCCACTGGGCGAGCAATTCGGCAACCGGCGGGCGTGGTTGCGCCGGTCCGCCACGACCTTTTTCAAATGCCACGAAGTCCAGGTTCGTGCGTACCCGACGACTACTGTAAACACTCGGCGTCGTCACTGCAATGCAGCCGGAACAGTTCGAGTACCGTGACGTGCGAGCGATGCGCCGATTGCCAGGCGCCACCCCGCGGGAAGTCTTCAACGGCTTGCGTCGAGCAGGCAGAGGATGCCGCGCGGCGCCCCTCAGCGCGCGGGGTCGATCGGCGTCGGCAGCCCGTGGCGCGCCTCGATCACCTCGGCGGCGTCCAGACAGAGGTCCTCGCGGTAGCGCCCGCCGATGACCTGCACGCCGAGCGGCAGGCCGCCGGCGATCCCGGTCGGCACGGCCACGGCCGGCAGGCCGAGCAGGTTGACGGCGACCAGCAGGCGCTGGGCGGTGAAGACCTCGCCGGCCCGCGTGGCGGTCGTGGTGTCGAAGCCCACCTCGAACGGCGGCTCGGTCGACACGGGCCCGACCACCAGCGGATAGCGCTCCAGGAACAGCATCCAGTCGCGCACGTGTTTCGAGCGCGAGGCCAAGGCCTTCATGTAGCCGGCGAGGTCGACGTCGGGCGTCGCCGCCAGGAAGAAATCCAGCGAGCGGTTGAGATCGCCGCCGCCGTGCTGGCGCAGCACGGGCTGGGTCATGTGGCGCGTCTCGTTCATGACGATCGCGGTCCAGCACCGGGCGGCGCCCGCCACGTCGGGCGGCTCGACCTCCTCGACGGCGTAGCCGGCGGCGGCCAGCGCCGCGCCGGCGTTGCGCACGGCGGCGGCGACGTCGGGATGCACGCCGAGCCCCGCGGGATCGACCGTGAGCGCCACCTTGATCGGCCGCGGCGCGGATGGCCCCTCGAGCGGCGCTGGCGCCCACCACGGGTCGCGCGGGTCGCGGGCGGACATCGCGGCGAGGCCCAGCCGCACGTCGGCGACGCGGCGCGCGAGCGGGCCTTGCACCGACATGAGCTGGACGCCGACCGGGCGCTCGTCCAGCGTCGTGGCGTTATAGGCCGGCACGCGGCCGAGCGTGGGGCGGATGCCAGCGATGCCGCAGCAGTACGCGGGATAGCGCACGGAGCCGCCGAGGTCGTTGCCGTGGGCAAGCGGCGCGATGCCGCTGGCGACCGCCGCCGCGGCGCCGCCGCTGGAGCCGCCCGGCGTGCGCTCGCGCGCCCAGGGATTGAACGTGCGCCCGCGCAGCTCGTTGTCGGTGTGCCAGCGCAGGCTGAAGGCCGGCGTGTTGGTGCGGCCGACGATGACCGCGCCCGCCCGCCTCCAGTTGGCCACCGCCGGACTGTCGGTCGCGGCAGTCAGGTCCTTGAACGCGACGACGCCATTCGTGGTCGCCGCGCCCTCCTGGTCGACGTTCTCCTTGATCGTCACCGGCACGCCGTGGAGCGCGCCGAGCGGCTCGCCCCGGCGGACGGCGGCGTCGGCGCGATCGGCCGCGGCCAGCGCATGGTCCGCCAGCACCACGGTGACTGCGTTGAGCTTCGGGTTGACGGCCTCCAGGCGGCCGAGGACGGCCCGCGTCGCCTCGCGGCTCGAGAGCTGTCCCGTGCGGATGGCGGCGGCGAGCGCCCCCGCGTCCCAGCGCCAGAGCTCGGTGTCCATCACGTCTCTCCCGCGTCGACCGGATCGATCGTGCGGGCATCCTACCATCCGGGTTGACGCCGCGCGTTGACAAGCTCGGCGGCGATGTGGGATCGTTGCGCCACCGCTGGGCCGGCCGGGTGAGCCGGTCACCTCGAGGAGGAACGCAATGAGCACATCGCGCCGCCGGGCCGTCGTCCTGTCCCTCTTCGTCACCGCGCTGCTCGGTGCCGCCGTCCCGCCGGCGGAGGCCCAGAGCACGCTGCGCGTCGTGATGCACTCGGATCTCAAGATCGTCGACCCGATCTGGACCACCGCCTACATCGTCCGCAACCACGGCTACCTGGTCTACGACACGCTCTTCGCGATGGACGCCAAGGGCGAGATCAAGCCCCAGATGGTGGACAAGCACGAGGTGAGCGGCGACCAGCGCACCTACACCATGACCCTGCGCGACGGCCTCGTCTGGCACGACGGCAAGCCGGTCACCGCCGAGGACTGCGTCGCCTCCATCAAGCGGTGGGCGGCCAAGGACTCGATGGGCCAGAAGATGATGAGCTTCGTGAAGGAGATGCAGGTCGTCAATCCGAGGACTTTCCGCATCGTCCTCTCCGAGCCCACGGGGCTGGTCCTGGGCGCGCTCGGCAAGCCGTCGTCGAACGTGCCGTTCATGATGCCCAAGCGGGTGGCGGACACGGATCCCAACACGCAGATCTCCGACTTCACCGGCTCCGGCCCCTTCGTCTTCCGGAAGGAGGACTGGAAGCCCGGCGACAAGGCCGTCTACGTGAAGTTCGACAAGTACAAGCCGCGCGGTGAGTCGCCGTCGGGGCTGGCCGGCGGCAAGGTCGTCAAGCTCGACCGCGTCGAGTGGCGCGCCATCGCCGACCACCAGACGGCGATCAACGCCCTCCTGGCCGGTGAGATCGACTACATCGAATCGCCGCCGCACGATCTCTTGCCGGTGCTGAAGAAGGACGCGAACGTCAAGCTGATCGACTACAACCCGCTGGGCTTCCAG
>DASTOJ010000125.1:0-8910 GCA_035762565.1 Candidatus Methylomirabilota bacterium
CTCCGGCAACCCGATCTTCGTCTCGTTCGGGATCGGCACGATCCTGGTGGTCGGCGTGGCCATCCTCGGGTCGCTCACCGTCCTGCCGGCGATGCTGTCCTACCTCGGCCAGAAGGGCTGGCTGGAGAAGGGCCGCGTTCCGTACATCGCCAAGCGCCGTCACCGCAACGGCGGCGAGTCCCGCATGTGGAGCGCGATCCTGGATCGCGTCCTCAAGCGGCCGCTCCTCTCGGCCGTGCTCGCCGGCGGCCTGCTGGTCGCCCTCACGCTCCCGGCGATCGGCATGCAGTTCAAGGAGCCCGGCACCGAGGGCATGTCTCGCAGCCAGCCGATCATGCAGACGCTCGATCGCATCGACGCGGCGTTCCCGGGCGGCAACACCCCGGCGACGACGGTCATCAAGGCCAAGGACGTTACGACGCCCGAGGTCAAGGCCGCCATCGCCGACCTCCAGGAGCAGGCGATCGCGACCGGGCGGCTGCATGAGCCCACGTTCGTCGACGTCAGCCCCGACAAGACCGTCGCCGCCGTCGGCATCGCGGTCGAGGGCAAGGGCACCGACGCTGCCTCCGAGGCTTCGCTCGAGACGCTGCGCGAGGACGTCGTCCCCGCCACCGTCGGCAAGCTCACCGGGGCCGAGGTCGCGGTCGGCGGCATGACCGCCGGCTCGAAGGACTTCCTCGACACGATGAAGTCGCACCTGCCGATCGTGTTCGGCTTCGTGCTCGCCCTGGCGTTCATCCTGCTGCTGGTCACGTTCCGCTCGATCGTGGTGCCGATCAAGGCGATCATCCTCAACCTGCTGTCGGTCGGCGCGGCCTACGGCATCCTGAAGCTGGTCTTCCAGGACGGCCTAGGTGAGAAGCTGCTCGGCTTCGAGTCGGTCGGCGGCATCGCTCCCTGGCTCCCGCTGTTCCTCTTCGTGATCCTGTTCGGCCTGTCGATGGACTACCACGTGTTCGTCCTCAGCCGGGTCCGCGAGGCGGTCGACCGCGGGATGTCCACCGACAACGCCGTCGCCCACGGCATCAAGAGCACCGCCGGCATCATCACCAGCGCCGCCGCGGTCATGGTCATCACGTTCGCGATGTTCGCGACCGGCAGCGACCAGACGATGAAGCAGATGGGCATCGGCCTCGCCGCCGCGATCCTGATCGACGCCACCATCGTCCGGGCCGTGCTCCTGCCGGCCACGATGAAGCTGCTCGGCAAGCGCAATTGGTACCTGCCGAAGCGCCTCGGCTGGCTGCCGAAGTTCGAGCACGAGCCGGAGGTGGCCCCGGCCCGCGCGTAGACCGCAGATCCGATCGAAGCGCCTGGGCCGCGAGGTGATCCTCGCGGCCTTTGGCGTGCTTCGGGCGAACGTCAGCCGAGCACGCGGGCGTCGACCACCATCGCGCCGAACAGGAGCGCGAGGTAGGCGAGCGAGTACAGATACGTCCGTAGCGCGCTGCGCCGGTCTGCGCGGCGCTGCAGACGAACCGACAGCACGAGGAAGACGCCCCCGAGCGCGAGCGCCGCCGCCGCGTAGATGGCCCCGAAGAACCCGAACACGACCGGCAGCATCGTCAGGACGACGAGCAGGGTCGTGTAGAGCACGATCTGGCGGCGCGTCTCGGTCTCCCCGTGGACGACCGGCATCATCGGCACACCGACGCGCGCGTACTCGTCCTTCATCAGCAGCGACAGCGCCCAGAAGTGCGGCGGGGTCCAGTAGAAGACGATCGCGAACAGGTACAGCGCCGCGGGGTCCAGCCCGCCCGTGACGGCCGCCCAGCCGACCAGCGGCGGGACGGCCCCGGCGGCGCCGCCGATCACGATGTTCTGCGGCGTCGTGCGCTTGAGCCAGATCGTGTAGACGAAGACGTAGCCGAGGAAGCCGGCCAGCGCGAGGAACGCCGACAGCAGGTTGACGGTCGTGGCCAGCAGCAGGAACGACAGGGCGCCGAGCACGAGCCCGTAGATCAGCGCCGCGCGCGGCGACACCCGGCCCGCCGGCACCGGCCGCGTGGCCGTGCGGGCCATCTGCGCGTCGATGTCGCGGTCCCAGTAGTGGTTGACCGCGGCCGCGCCACCGGCCGACAGCGAGCCGCCCAGCACGGTCAGCGCCACCAGCGACATCGACGGGTCCCCGGCCACGTACATCGTCGTCACCGTCGTGAGCAGCAGCAGGAGCTGCACGCGCGGCTTGGTCAGCGTGATGTAGTCGGCCAGGACCTGGCGGACGCCGCCCAGCGCGAGGGCGTCGGGAGCGGTGGTGGCGCGCGAGGCCTCCACTACACCCGCACCATCGGCTTCCCGGCCTCGAACCGCTGCGGCACGCCGGTCTGGCGCTCGATCTGGCGGCGGATGTCCTTCATCGGCTCCACCGACCGCACGCGCGGGACGATGTCGAAGTTGTTCTCGGGCGGCGGGGACGGCGTGAACCACTCGAGCGTGTTGGCCTTCCACGGGTCCGGCCCCGCGATCGCGCCCTTCTTGAGTGACCGCACGAGGTTGATGATCGTGAGCAGCACGCTCAGCGCGAGCACGAACGCGCCGATCGTCGACACCAGGTTCATGAAGCTCCAGCCGGCGCTCTCCGAGTACTCGTAGATCCGTCGCGGCATGCCGTCCAGGCCGGCCGAGTGCTGGATCAGGAACGTCAGGTGGAAGCCGATCAGGAACAGCCAGAACGAGACCTTGCCGAGGCCCTCGGACATCATGCGCCCGGACATCTTCGGGAACCAGTAGTAGAGCGCGGCGACCATCGCGAACGCCGACGCCCCGAACGCCGTGTAGTGGAAGTGGGCGACGACGAAGTACGTGTCGGTCAGCTGCCAGTCGACCGGGAAGACGGCCAGGAAGATGCCGGTGATCCCGCCCATCAGGAACGTTCCGATCCCGCCGACGCAGTACAGCAGCGGCACCCGGAACTCCACCGTCCCGCGCCACAGCGTGGCGACCCAGTTGAAGATCTTCACGCCCGTCGGCACCGCGATCAGGAAGCTCGAGAGCATGAAGAAGGCCAGCACCACCGTGCTCATCGGCGTCGCGAACATGTGGTGGGCCCACACGAGCATGCCGAGGAACGCGATGCCGGCGGTCGCGGCGGCGATCGCCTTGTAGCCGAAGATCGGCTTGCGGGCGAAGACCGGCAGCACCTCGGAGAACACGCCGAACGCCGGCAGCACGAGGATGTAGACCTCGGGGTGACCGAAGAACCAGAACAGGTGCTGCCACAGCAGCGCCGAGCCGCCCTCGGTGGGATCGAAGAACTCCGTCCCGAAGTTGCGGTCCAGCAGCAGCATCGTGACCGTGGCGGCCAGCGACGTGAGCGCGAGGACGACCAGGTACGAGTAGATCAGCATCGTCCACACGAACAGCGGCATCCGGCCCCAGCCCATGCCCGGCGCCCGCATGTTGTGGATCGTGGCGATGAAGTTGATGGCGCCCAGGACCGAGGCCAGGCCGGTGAGGTGGACCATGTAGATCCACGCCTCCTGGCCGTTGGACGGCGTGTACTCCTTCAGCGACAGCGGCACGTAGGAGAACCAGCCCGCCTCGGGCGGGGTGAAGAACAGCGAGCCGTAGAGCGCGAGGCCGCCGAACAGGAACATCCAGTACGACCACGCGTTGAGCCGCGGGAACGCCACGTCGCGGGCGCCGATCATGAGCGGCACGAAGTAGTTCGCGAAGCCCGCCCACACCGGCACGACGACGAGGAAGACCATCGTCGTCCCGTGCAGCGTGAAGATCTCGTTGTACTTCTCCGGCGTCAGGAACGTGTTGTCCGGCACCCCGAGCTGGATCCGCATGAGCAGCGCCTCGACGCCGCCGATGATGAAGAAGACGAGGACGGTGAGCAGGTAGAGGATCCCGATCTTCTTGTGGTCGGTGGTGGTCAGCCAGGTCACCCAACCGCGCCGAGGCCGGTCGACCTCGCGGACGGTGATCTGCGGCCTGGCGGTCGCGGCTTCCACCTACTCGCCTCCCTCTGAAGCTTGGATCTCCTCGCGCCGGGCGGCGGCTTCCTCCTGCGCCTCCTTGATCTCCTGCGCCTTCTGGTCGCGCCACGCGACCCAGTCGTCGTACGGGAGGCCGATCACCCTGGCCACCATGTCGGCGTGGTTGCGCCCGCACAGCTCGGCGCACTGGCCCTCGTAGACCACCCGGTCCTGGCCCTCCTCGAGCGCGTCGAGCGGGATCTGGAACCACGTCTTGTTCGTGTAGCCCGGGATGGCGTCGGCCTTGCCGCCGAGGGGCGGGATCCACCACGAGTGGGCGACGTCCTTGGCCTGCACGTCGAGGATGACGGTCATCCCGATCGGGACGTACATGTCGTTGTAGGCGAAGACCCGGTCCTGCCCCTCCTCCGTGGGGTAGAAGTAGCTCCAGGCGTACTGCTCGCCGACGACCTTGATCGTCATCGCCTCGCTGCCCTCCGGCGGGGCCGGCTGGTCGAGCGCCGCGAACGTCGCGCTGGCCGCCACCGGGTTGCCGTCGGCGTCGATCTGCGAGGCCGCGGGGTTCTTGATGTCGTCGAGCAGCACGAACGTGAAGACGGTCAGGAAGATCAGGATCGCGGCGGCGCCGACGGTCCAGCCGATCTCGAGCTGCGTGTTGCCGTGGATCTGGGCGGCGACCCGGCCCTTACGGGCACGGAACCTGAAGAGCGAGTAGATCATCAGGCCCTCGACGCCGATGAAGATCACGAGCCCGATCAGCGCGATCAGGATGTAGAGCGTGCGGATCGCGTCGGCGTTCGGCGACCCGGCCGACTCCGGCAAGAACCAGCCGGCGGACGCGGCGGGAGCCAGGACGAGCGCTCCCAGCAGCACGGCAGGGACCGCTGCGGCGAGGGCGCGCAGACGACGTCGGGACTTGGGAGCCACGGCGTCGGCAGTATATGGACGGAAGGCCCGGGAGCGGGCCCTCACCGCCCCTCGAAGAGGGCAGGTCGCTTCTCGAGGAACGCCAGCACGCCCTCCTGGAAGTCGCCCGACGCCGCGGATTGCTGCTGGATCTCCGCTTCGAGCTCCAACTGGGCGCCCATGCGCTCGAACAGCCACGCGTTGAGCTGCCGCTTGATGCCGGCGTACGCCCGCGTGGGGCCCGCCGCCAGCCGCGCCGCCAGCTCGTCGACCGCGGCGTCGAGGCCGTCGTCGGGCGTGACCCGGTTGATGAGGCCCCACTCGAGCGCCTGGCGCGCGGGGACCCGCTCCCCGAGCATCGCCATCTCGGTGGCGCGCGCGAGGCCGGCGCGCTCGGGTAGCAGCAGCGACGAGCCGCCGTCGGGCACGAGGCCGATGTTCACGAACGCGAGCAGGAAGTAGGCGGACTCGCGGGCGACGATCAGGTCACAGGCCAGCGCGAGCGAGCAGCCGATCCCCACGGCCGGGCCGTTGACGGCCGCGATCACCGGCTTGGGCAGCGTCCGGAGCCCGGCGATGATCGGGTGGTAGCGCTCGGTCAGCGTCGTCAGCACGTCGGGGTGGCCCTCGGGCGTCGGGTCGAAGCCCGCCTTCAGGTCCGCGCCGGACGAGAACGCGCGCCCGGCGCCGGTGATCACCACGACGCGCACGTCCTCGGCTTCCCCCTCCCGCACCGCGGCGAGCAGGTCGAAGCCGAACTGCTTGTCCCATGCGTTCAGCGCGTCCGGCCGGTCCAGGGTGATCCGCAGCTCACCGCCGCGCCGCTCGAGGTTCACGGTCTCCATAGGCGCTTCCTATCAGGCGCGTACGGCTGCCCGTATCACTCCCGTCCCCCGTGCCCACTAGGCTCGCCAGGTGCGCAGCTCGATCGTCCGCGCCGCGGCGCTCACGGTGCTGGCCGCCGGGGTGGCGGCTCCGCTCGTGCGGCGGCGCCTCAAGCTGCGCCCGCCGATGGTTATCGCGGCCTCCGCGGCGGCGCCCGTGGCCTTCTGCGTGCTGCTCCCGCGCACGCGCGCGCGTGATGTAGGGACGGGCCTGCTCCAGATGTGGGCCTATGTGGCCGCGTACAAGATGCCCTACGACGATCCCGAGGCGCTGGGCCGGCGCGTGAGGATCGCCTACCCGGTGCGCGCCGACCGCCTGCTGGGCGGCGGCACGACGCCGACGCTCCGGCTCCAGCGCTCGCTCGGCACCCCGGGAGCCTTCCGAGCCTGGGAGAAGCTGCTGATCTGGTCGCACTGGCTGTGGTTCGCGTTCCCCCACGGCACGGTCGTCTTCCTCCTGCTGCGCCACCCGGAGCGCCTCCCGAACGGCGCCGCTCGGATCTACGCGACCTTCGACCTCGGGCTGATCGGCTACTGGGCGGTGCCGACCGCCCCGCCGTGGTATGCCTCGGCCGAGGGCCTGATGGAGGACGGCCGCACGCCGGAGCTCCGGCGGATGATGGTCGAGTACGGCGAGCACTTCTGGCGGTCCGGCTGGGCCCCGCTGTACGGTGTCCTGGGAGGCAACCCGCTGGCCGCCATGCCGTCCCTGCACTTCGCGACATCCGTCTCGGCCGCTCACGTGCTCTCGGAGACGGGGAGCATGGCCGGCCGCCTCGGCTGGACGTACGCGATCCTGCTCGGCGTGGCGCTCGTCTACCTCGGCGAGCACTACGTGGTCGACCTCGCGGCGGGGCTGGCGCTCGCCGAGGGCGTGCGGGTCGGGGCTCCCGCGCTGGCGGGGCCGGCGCGCCGGCTCTCCGGGGCCGTGCAGGCGCTGGAGCGGGCCGCCCGATCATGAGCGACACGACCGCCCCCGTCACGACGGCGAACGAGGACGGGGAGGAGGACGAGGGCGGCACCCCGCCACGGCTCCAGTTCACCGCCCGCAACATGCTCTTCCTCGGCGGGTTCCTCGTCGCCTCGATCGCCGCGCTCTACTACCTGCTGCCCCAGCTCGCCGGGCTCGACGACACGTGGAGCCGGATCGAGGACGGCAGCCCGTACTGGCTGTCGCTCGCCTTCGCATTCACGTTCGGGATGTTCGCCGGCTACGTGATGATGTTCCGGGGCGTGTTCGCGCGCCTGCCCGGCAGCGAGCGAATCGGCTGGCGCGAGGCCTACCAGATCACGATGGCGGGGCTCGCCGCGTCACGCATCTTCGCGGCCGGCGGGGCGGGCGGGCTGGTGCTCACCGCCTGGGCGCTTCGCCGCGCAGGGCTGCGCAAGCGGGACGTGGCCGACCGCACGCTCTCGTTCCTGATCCTCACGTACTTGCCGTACGTGCTCGCCCTGTTCGTCTGCGGGCTCGCGCTGCGGCTGGGGCTCGTCGAGGGCGAGGCGCCGTTCGGGCTCACGGTCGTGCCCGCCATCCTGGCGGTCATCGCGCTGGCCATCGCGCTCGCGATCGCGCTCGTGCCGACCGACCTCCAGCGCCGCCTGGGCGGCTGGGCGAGCAGCCATGGGCGCGTCGCCCGCTTCGCCCAGACGGCGGCGAACCTGCCCGCCGCGGCCTCGGCGGGCATGCGCGACGCGCTTGCCCATGCGCGCTCGCGCGACCCCGCGCTGCTCGGCGCGATCGTCTTCTGGGGGGCGCAGATCCTCGTGCTGTGGGCGGCCTTCCGCGCGTTCGGCGCCTCGCCGCCGCCCGCCGTGCTCGTGCAGGCGTTCTTCGTCGGCATGCTCGGCAACCTGCTGCCGATGCCGGGCGGGGTCGGCGGCGTCGAGGGCGGCATGATCGCCTCGTTCGTGGCCTTCGGGGTCGACGGCGGGCTGGCCGTCGTCGCGGTGCTCGTCTACCGTGCGTTCACGTTCTGGCTGCCGCTGATCCCCGGCGTGATCGCGTACTTCCAGCTGCGACGTACGGTCGAGCAGTGGGCGCTAAGCTATACAAAGTGAAGTAAGGAATCGGGCCCGAACGGGGACTACGAAAAACCATGGAAAACGTCATCATCATCGGGAGCGGGCCGGCCGGCTACACCGCCGCGCTGTACACCGCCCGCGCCAACCTCGAGCCGCTCGTCATCGAGGGCTGGCTGTGGGGCGGGCTGCTCCAGCAGACGACCGACGTCGAGAACTTCCCCGGCTACCCCCAGGGCGTCATGGGCCCGCAGATGATGCAGGACCTGCGCGACCAGGCCGAGCGCTTCGGCGCGCGCTTCGTGACCGACAACGCCACCCGCGTGGAGCCCGCAGCGGCTCCCGGCGAGCCGTTCCGCGTGTGGGTCGACGACGACCTCCACGAGGCCCGCTCGGTGATCCTGGCGATGGGCGCCGAGCACAAGAAGCTGGGCGTGCCCGGCGAGGATGAGCTCGGCGGCCGCGGCGTCTCCTACTGCGCGACCTGCGACGCGGCGTTCTACAAGGACCGCGAGACGATCATCGTCGGCGGCGGCGACTCCGCGATGGAGGAGGCGATCTTCCTCGCCAAGTTCTCCTCGAACGTGACGATCGTCAACCGGCGCGACGAGTTCCGCGCCTCCAAGATCATGCTCGAGCGGGCGCGCTCGATGCCGAACATCGACTTCCTGACCCCGTACGTGGTGGAGGAGTTCGTGGCCTCGGACACTGGCGTGCTCGACCGCGCGCGGCTGCGCCACGTGGAGACGGGCGAGCATCGCGAGCTGCCGATGCACGGCGCGTTCATCGCGATCGGCCACGAGCCGCAGTCCGAGCTGGTCGAGGGCATCGTGGAGACCGACGCCAACGGCTACGTGCTGACCGACGGCAAGTCGACCCGGACCAACGTGCCGGGGATGTTCGCCGCCGGCGACCTCGTCGACCATACGTACCGCCAGGCCGTCACCGCCGCGGGCTCCGGCTGTATGGCCGCGCTCGACTCGGAGTGGTACCTGCGGGACAACCCCGCGGTACCGACGCCGGCCGCGCTCGAGGGCACCGGCGACCTCGCCGAGGAGCAGTGGGCGCCGGTGCCCGAGCCTACGCGAGGGCGTTGAGCCCGGTCTCGGCGCGCCCGATGATCAGCTTCTGGATCTGCGACGTTCCCTCGTAGA
>DASTOJ010000126.1:0-6331 GCA_035762565.1 Candidatus Methylomirabilota bacterium
CGGGGCCGCGCCTCGATCACCGGAGATCGTCACACAGCCGCCGTGACCCGCGACAGGGCTGTCAGCGCGGTGGCTGGACTTCGCGCAGCCGCCGCTCGAGGAAGCGGCGCTCGGCGTCGTTGGTGACCACCTCGAGCGCGCGCCGGTAGCTCTGCGCCGCCTCCATCGGGGCGCCGAGACGGCGCAGCAGGTCGGCACGGGCGGCGTGCAGCAGGTGATAGCGGTCCAGGTCGCCGGCGGTGGCGAGCGCGTCGATGAGGGCCAGGGCCGCCTGCGGGCCGTCCACCATCGCAACCGCCGCCGCGCGATTCAGCGACACGATGGGGGATGGCTGCAGGCGCGCGAGCAGGTCGTAGAGACGGACGATCTGAGGCCAGTCCGTATCCTCGGCCCGCGCCGCCTGGCAGTGCAGGGCCGCGATGGCGGCCTGTAGCGCGTACGGGCCGGCGCCGCCGTGCAGCGCCTCCTCGACCAGCGGCAGCGCCTCGGCGATCTGGGCGTGGTGCCAGCGGCGACGGTCTTGCTCCTCCAGCAGCACGAGATCGCCGCCCTCGTCCAGCCGGGCCTCGCGCCGTGAGTCGTGGAGCAACATGAGGGCCAGCAGCGCCGTCGCCTCCGCCGGCGGCTCGGGGCCCAGCAGCGCCCTCACGAGGCGCCCGAGCCGGATGGCCTCGGCGCAGAGATCGGTCCTCACCAGCGCCTCCCCCCGGGTGGGCGCATAGCCCTCGGTGAACACCAGGTAGATCACGGTCAGCACCGCGTCGAGCCGCGCGGGCATGTCGGTCGTCTCGGGCACCGTGTACGGGATGCGCGCGTCGCGGATCTTGGCCTTGGCGCGCACGAGCCGCTGCGCCATCGTCGTGGCCGGTACCAGGAAGGCCCGGGCGATTTCCTCCGTCTGCAGGCCGCCCAGCGTGCGCAGCGTGAGGGCGACCTGCGCCTCGAGGGCCAGGGCCGGATGGCAGCAGGTGAAGATCAGCCGGAGGCGGTCGTCGGGGATGTCGGCCGGATCGTAATCCGGCGCCTCGATGGTCGGGCTCACCTGGGAGGCGGTGTACTCTTCGAGCTTGTCCGCGAACCGGGCCCGGCGCCGGATGCGGTCGATCGCCTTGTGCCGGGCCGTCTGGATGATCCAGGCGCGCGGCGAGTCGGGGACGCCCGAGGTCGGCCACTGTTCGACCGCGGCCGTGAACGCTTCCTGGGCGGCCTCCTCGGCCGCGTCGAAGTCGCCGACGAGCCGGATCAGGGTGGCGACGATCCGGCCCCAGTCGGAACGATATGCCGCCTCGACGGCCGCGCCGGCGCCGGCGAAATTCACCACGAAAGTACTGTACTGCCGCTGTCGATCCGGGCGGTCGTCGTTCGACTCAACTGGATGGAGGCGCACGTGAGATACATGCTGCTGGTCTACCTCGACGAGTCCTGGGAGAGCCGGCCCCTGGCCGAGCGACAGCGGGTCTACCTGGAGCAGGTGCAGGCCAACGAGGAGCTGGGGGCGCGCGGGCAGTACCTGGCGGGCAGCCCGCTGCATCCGCCGTCGTCGGCCACCACCGTCCGGGTCCGCTCCGGCAAGCCGCTCCTGACGGACGGCCCGTTCGCGGAGACGCGCGAGCATCTAGGCGGCTACATGCTCATCGACGTCGAGAACCTCGACGCGGCGATCGCCCACGCCGTTCGCGCGCCCCTGGCCCGCGTCGGCAGCATCGAGGTGCGCCCGGTGAGGGAGGGCCCCCCGACGGCGTGACGGGCCCGGCAGCGCAGCGAGGGCCCACGAGCCGGCGTTGACCGCGCCGCGCTCAGGCGCTACTCTCGCCCTCCGATGCTGACACGCGAGTATCGCGCCCGGCCTCGCTTCCTGTTCGTCGTCGCCCGGAAGCGGCTGGACCTGTTCCTGACGATTCGCCGGCGATTCCTGGAGGATCGCACGGTCCACGTCCTGCTCGATCGACGGGAGCACGCTCGACGAGGCCGGCAGAACCCGCTCGGATTTCCCGAGCGCCGCCGCCAGGTGGATCGGCGCCGTCCGCGGGACTACTGGGAGGACATCGCGCATCATCCGGCCGTCCTCATCCCACTCTCCCCACGCGATCAGGGGCCGAGCGCGATCGACCTCTCACCACCCGACGAGACGCCGCAACCGGACAAGGAGCCAGCGATGGAGTGTGTGGCCACCGACGAAGCCCGCGTGCGCGCATGGTTCGAGGAGACTCAGCACGTCGTGCAGCACGTCTTGCCGTCCGTCCTCGACGAGCGGGAGACCCTCCGGAGCCGGCTGCAGGAGGTGACCCGGCGCTGCCAGGACCTCCAGGAGGAGAACGACAGGCTGCGGGCGGACGTCACGCAGTTTCTCGAGCAGGTGACGAACGTCCTGGGGCCGATGCGCGCCCTGGCGGAACAGCTCGGCCACGCCGACCTCCGCCGGCCGGCCGACGCCTGAGGCTCAGTCCCGCGCCAGCGTCGCGAGCGCCTGCGCGCCCATGAGGAGCGCAGGCCCATCACGAGGCGGAGCGTCCAGCGCCGGAACCTGACCGGATCGGTCCGCGTGAAGCCCCGGCTGCCGTGCGCGGCCTGGGATCCCAGGCCGTCCGGCATGGCTGTCAGCCAGGCGCCCCGTGCCGGCCGGCTGGTGGACGCGAGGACGAAGATCGCCAGGGCGAGCTTCATCGGCGTCACCGGAACGTTGGCGAGCGCCCGCACCCGAGCGGCGTGGCGACGAAGGCGGCTACATCAGCTCTTTGATCAGCGCTTGCGCGGTCGCCGGGGCGACGCCCAGTGGACGGTGCGCCAGCGGGCCTTCCGCGAGGACCGGTTCGAGCTGATCCAGGGCGGGCAGATCCGCTCGCTTCCAGAACAGGCCGATCGGGATGACCTCGCCCCAGAGAAGGGCCTGCTCCATGGCGGCGCGAAAGTCGGTGGGGTCGTGGCCCAGCTCCTCCAGCTTCCGCGTCCGCTGCTTGAAGAACTCGTGGGTGTTGTCGTGGTTGTACGTCACGCAGGGGCTGAAGGTGTCGATCAGGGCGAAGCCCTTGTGCTGCATGCCCCCCTTGATCAGCTCGACCAGGTGCTTCTGCTGGCCGGTGAATCCGCGGGCGACGTACGTCGCCCCCGCCGCCAGCGCCAGGGGAAGCGGGTTGATGGGGTTTTCCACGCTGCCGAACGGGGTGCTCTTGGTGGTCATGCCCTTGAGGCTGGTCGGTGAGAGCTGGCCCGTGGTCAATCCGTAGATCTGGTTGTTCATGACGACATAGGTCACATCGACGTTGCGGCGCATGGAGTGGACGAAGTGGTTGCCGCCGATGCCGTAGCCGTCGCCGTCGCCGCCCGTGACGACGACCTTCAGCTCGTGATTGGCGAGCTGAGCCCCCGTGGCCACCGCCAGGGCGCGGCCGTGCAGGGTGTGCATGCCGTAGGTGTTGAGATACCCGGGCAGGTTCGACGAGCAGCCGATGCCGCTGACGGTCAGGACCTCGTGGGGCTGGAGTCCCAGCTCGACGATCGCCTGTTTCAGGGCGGCGAGCACGCCGAAGTCCCCGCAGCCCGGGCACCAGTCGGGATCCACCTTGCCCTTCAAGTCCTTCACCGTCAGCTTGGCGCGCGGGGTCTTGAGCGTGGCGGTGTCGACGCGGGTGTCCATCGCGGTCTCCTTCACACCTGGATCTCGTGCACGGGCACGTACGGCGTCTTCGAGCCGGCCAGAATGGCCTTGACCCCGTTCACGATGTGGTGCGGCATGAACGGCTCCCCGTCGTACTTGCGGATGTGACCATCGGCGGCGATGCCGGTCTCCGATCGCAGGTAGCGCGCGAACTGGCCGCTGTAGTTGTTCTCGACGATGATGACCTTCGGGCACGTGGCGAGGATCGACACGATCGCGTCGGCATGCAGCGGGACCAGCCAGGTGATCTGGAGATTGTTGGCCACGATGCCGTCGTCGGCCAGCTGTCGCATGGCCTCGCGAATGACGCCCTCCGTCGAGCCCCAGCCCAGCAGCGTGATGCGGGCGTCGGCCGGCCCATGGACGCGGGGCGCCTCCAGGAGCGGCAGGACCCCGTCCATCTTGCGCATCCGCTTCTCGTGGATGGCCTGGCGCTTGTGAGGGTCCGTGAATTCATCACTGATCAACACGCCGTCCTCGTCGTGCTCGTCGGTCGCCACGACGTGGGCATACCCGGGGGTGCCCGGCAGGGCCCGCGGCGAGATGCCGCTCGCGGTGACGAGGTAGCGCTTGAAGCCGCCGTTCACCGGCGGCTGGTCACCGTCGAGGCCGATCACGTCGCCGCGGTCGATGGGCACGTTGAAATCCAGTTCCGCCGGGTCGACGCTGGACCGGCCTTCCGAGAGCAGCAGATCGGAGAGGATGATGCCCGGGCACTGGAACTTGTCGACCAGGTTGAACAGCCGCGGGACGATCTTGAAGCAGTCGGCGATACTCGTCGGCGCGACGATGATCCGCGGATAGTCTCCCTGTCCGGCGCCCAGCACCTGCCAGAGATCGCCCTGCTCGGTCTTGGTGGGCACGCCCGTCGCCGGCCCCGCCCGCTGGACGTTGATGCAGACGACCGGAATCTCCATCATGGCCGCCGCGCCGAGGGCTTCGGTCATCAGGGCGAAGCCGCCGCCGGACGTCGCGCACATGGCGCGGCAGCCCGCGTGCGCCGCCCCGATCGTCATGTTGATCACGCCGATCTCGTCCTCCACCTGGCGCACCATGATCCCGAGCTGGCGGGCGTGCCGGGCCATCCAGTGGAGCACGCCGGAGGCGGGGCTCATGGGGTAGGCGCAGTAGAAGCGCACCCCGGCCGCGGCCCCGCCCATCGCGAGGGCCTGGTTGCCCTCGAAGAATGCCAGCGGCCTGCCCGTGTCGGGCAGCGCGAACGGAAAGGCCGCGAAATGCGCCGCCGCGTACGCGTAGCCCGCGCGGGCGACGCCCACGTTCTCGGCGACGGCGGCCGCGCCCTTCCGCTTGAACTGGAGCGTGAGGATCTCCTCGAGAACCGCGAACTCGACGCCGATCAGCTGGAGGATCGCGGCCAGCGCGATGGTGTTCTGGACGAGATCGCCCTTGATCGTGGGCGCCAGGGCCTTGACGGAAAACGGGCAGAGCTGCACGCCCTCGGCAACGGCGCCCGCCCTGATCGTGTCGCTGTTGAACAGCACGGCCGAGCCGGCTCGCATCAGCCTCAGGTGTCGATTCATCGTGTCCTGGTTCAACGGCATGAGCACGTCGATCTTGTCGCCGTGACTCAAGAGGGGCTCGTCACTCGTGCGGAGGGTCAGGAAGATATGACCCCCCCGGATGATGGACTGGTAGGCGTTGTAGGCGCTGACGTGGAGGCCGCGGCGCACGAAGATCCTCGCCAGGATGTCGCCGGGCGTCGCGATGCCCTGGCCCGCCGCGCCGCCGATGCCGATCGCCAGATCGAGTGTCTTCACGGCTCATCTCCTGTCAGAGCGCAGCAGTCCGCAGCTGAACCGGGGCAATGTTGCGCCGACCGCGGGCCGGGGTCAAGGAGCCGGTGCCGCCGGCCTGTCCCCGGGGTGATAGGATTGCCGCCCGGGGAGGTCCCTCGATGGCCAGGAAGCTCGTCGTCGCGGCCGGTCAGCTGGGTCCCGCCGCGGACGACAAGGCGGCCAACGTCGAGGCGGTTCTGCGGCTGACGGACGCGGCGGCCGGCTCGGGCGCCACGATCATCTGCCTGCCCGAGCTCAGCCTCACCAAGTACTTCGGCCACTGGAACACGCGCGACCACGCGCGCATGTTCGACGAGGTCCCCGGCCCGGCGACGCGCCCGATCCAGGAGACCGCCGCGCGCCACCGGATCGCGGTCATCCTGCCGCTGGCCGAGCGCGACGGCATCACGCTCTACAACACGGCCGTGGTCATCGATGCGCGCGGCGAGATCGCCGGCCGCTACCGCAAGATGCACCTGCCCGGATCGTTCCCGCACCGCGATCGGGGCGCCTTCACGTACGAGCGCCTGTACTTCACCCCCGGCAACCTCGGCTTCCCGGTCTTCGACGTGGCGGGGGCCCGGATCGGCGTCCAGATCTGCCACGATCGCAACTTTCCGGAGGGCTACCGGATCCTCGCCCTGCGGGGCGCCGAGCTGGTGTTCACGCCGACCAACATGCCGGTGGTGGGGAAGGTCTGGCAGAGCGACATCTGGGAGACGACCCTGCGGCTACGCGCCTACGAGAACGGCTTCTTCCACGTCGGCGTCGGCAAGGCGGGTGTCGAGGACGGCCTGCCCTACGTGGGCGACTCGGTCGTGATCACCCCGCTCGGCGGCGAGGTCGTGGCCCGGGCCAAGACGGACGGCGACGAGGTGGT
>DASTOJ010000127.1:0-16082 GCA_035762565.1 Candidatus Methylomirabilota bacterium
CGGAGCGAGTTACGGCGACAGGCGAGCTATGCGGGCGCGCCCCGCGGCCCCCGCGGCTGACCCCCGGCGTCACCGGACTCCACGCGAATCGCGCGACGCCGGGATCAGCGGCGGCGCGGCCAGCGGCCGGTCGCGCACAGCGCCTCGAACACGCGGCCGGACGTCACCGGCAACCGGTCGATCTGCACGCCGTAGTCCGCCAGCGCGTCCTCGACGGCGCCAGCGACGATGGCGCCCGGCGAGATGACGCCGCTCTCGCCGACGCCCTTGATCCCCAGCTCGTTGACGGCGGACGGGAACTCGACGTGGACGATCTCCAGCGCCGGGAAGTCGGCCGCGCGTGGCAGCGCGTAGTCCATGAGCGAGCCGGTCAGGAGCTGGCCCTGGTCGTCGTGGACGACCTCCTCGAGCAGCGCGCTCCCCAGGCCCTGCGCGGTGCCGCCGTGCACCTGGCCCTCCACGACCATGGGGTTGATCGAGCGCCCGGCGTCGTGGACCACGGCGTGGCGGACGACTCTCGGCGCGCAGGTGTCCAGGTCGACCTCGACGACGGCGGCCTGGGCGCCGAAGGCCCAGGTCACGCTGCCCGGGTAGAAGAAGACGCAGGCGCCGAGCCCCGGCCGTCCGGTCTCGACCAGCGCGCGGCTGCGGACGGCGGCGCGCGCCACCTGGCCGAGCGTCAGGCGGCGGCCCGGCGCCCCCGCCACCCAGACGTGGCCCTCGGCCACGACGACGTCGTCCGCCGCGCACTCGAACATCTCGGCGGCGACCAGCCGCGCCTTGCGGGCGACCTCGCGCGCGGAGCGGGCGATCGCCGGCCCCGCCACGGCGGCGACGCGGCTGGCGATCGTGCCCATGCCGAAGCCCACGCGATCGGTGTCGCCGCCCCGCACGATCACGCGCTCGAGGGGGACGCCCAGCTCGGCGGCGGCGATCTGGGCCAGCGTGGTCTCGTGGGCCTGGCCCTGAGCGCCGACGCCGACGTCGACGAAGACGACGCCGCCGGGATCCACGCTCACGTCGGCGCCCTCGAACGGCCCGATCCCGGTGCCCTCGACGTAGGCGGAGATCCCGAGCCCCAGGGGCCGCGCGCCGCCGCGCCGGGCAGCCTGCTCCTTGCGCCACGCCGTGTAGTCCAGCCGCGCCAGGAGCGCGTCGAAGGCGGCGACGTAATCGGCCGGGTCGTAGGTGATCGCCACCCCGTCGCGGTAGGTGAGACCCGTCCGGTAGGGCATGTCCTCGCGGCGGATGAGGTTGCGCCGGCGGAGTTCCGCGGGGTCCATGCCGAGGCCGCGCGCTGCGCGGTCGAGCAGGCGGTCGAGGACGAGCGCGGCCTCCGGCCGGCCTGCCCCGCGATACGCAGCGCCGAACGACTTGTGGGTCAGGATGTCGTCGCCGCGTGCGCGGTAGCTCGGCACCCGGTAGGGGCCGACGAGGTGGTTGATGGTGTTGGCGGTCATGGCGCCGCCGAGGGTGGGGAACGCGCCGTGATCACGCGTGAACGTCGTCTCGAGCGCGGTGATGGCGCCGTCGCGCCGCACGCCCAGCCGTGCCGTGTGCGTCTGGTCCCGGTCGCCCGAAGCCGTGAGGAAGTGCTCCCGCCGCGTCTCCACCCACTTGACCGGGCGGCCGAGCCGGCGGGCGACGGCCGGCACCAGGACGTCCTCCGGGTAGACGTGGCCCTTGATGCCGAAGCCGCCGCCCACGTCGGGCGCGATCACCCGGATCGTCGCCTCCGGCACGCCGAGCGCCGACGCCACCGCCGCCCGCACGTTGAACGGCACCTGGGTCGACGACCAGATGGTGAGGCGTCCGCTCCCGCGGTCGGGCGCCGCCAGCACGCCGCGGCCCTCGATCGGCACGCCGGTGACCCGCGGGTAGACCAGGTGCGCCTCCACGACGAGCTCGGCCTCGGCGAGGCCGCGCGCGACGTCGCCGGTGCCGGCTTCCTGGCGCCCTGCGCGGTTGTCGCGCCAGCCCTCGTGAACGAGCGCGGGCGCGGGCACGACGGGCGCCGCGGCGACCGGCAGGGGCGCGTACTCCACGGCCACTGCCTCCACGGCGTCGGCGGCGCCGTAGGCATCGTCGGCCACGATCACGGCGACGGCCTCGCCCACGTGGCGCACGCGCTCGCCCGCCATGACCGGGTGCACGTAAGCCGGCCACTGAGCTTCCTTGATGAGGGGCGGGACGGAGCCGGCCAGCTCCGGCGCCTCGCGAACGGTGAGGACGGCGATCACCCCGGACCGCCGCCGCGCGCGCCGCGCGTCGATGCGCACGACACGCGCATGCGCGTGCGGGCTGCGCACCAGCGCCGCGTGGAGCGTGCCCGGCAAGTGGACGTCGTCGACGTAACGGCCGGCCCCGGTGATGAGGCGATGGTCTTCCTTGCGCCGGGGCGAGGCGCCGATCAAGAGCGGGTGGGCTTCAAGTGCTCGTCGCGCCGCGCCTGCAGGCCGCTGTCCGCATAGGACATGAGCTCGGGCCGTCCCTTGCCGAGCATCACCTGAAGGTAGGCGGGCTCGAGGCCGACGTTGTCGTAGCCGTGGATGACGTTGGCGGGGCA
The DNA here is from genome assembly GCA_035762565.1 of Candidatus Methylomirabilota bacterium. Taxonomy (GTDB): domain Bacteria; phylum Methylomirabilota; class Methylomirabilia; order Rokubacteriales; family CSP1-6; genus AR5. Next base: position 2,567 of record DASTOJ010000127.1, read on the forward strand.
CGACACGCAGTCCCACTCGCCGAGCACCGTCTCCACGCGCCGGCCGGCCTCGTCCTCGAAGAAGACGCGCACCTTGCCGCGCAGGATGAAGAAGATCTCCTCCACCTCGTGGGTGTGGGCGGCGTTGCCCTGGCCCGGCGGCACGTGCATCACGCTGAGGGTGAAGTGCTCGGCCGGGATGTAGCGGCCGTCGGCCTTGCCGGAGGCGCCGTAGCCGATGAAGCGGTGCTGGGCGCGCCGGTATCCGTCCACGCGCGCGTCCGCGAACGCGTCCCAGTCGCCGATTCGGTCAGTCCAACGCGCGACCTGGCGCTCGAGCAATTCGGCCAGCGACTCCGCCATCGTGACACCCCCGACGGATTCTAGCAGAACACTGCTCAAGAGACGGGCGACCCGGTCTAAGTAGCAGGAGTTTCGCGCGGCGGCGTTGGTCTTCCACCGGCTTATCCACGGCCCGCGCACACGCTTGGTGGAAAAGTCCCCGTGATATCCTTGCCTCCGATGTCGCGCGCCAACCTGATCGGACTGCTTCCCGGTGACCTCGAAGACCTCGCCGTCGCGCTCGAGGCCTCGCGGTACCGCGGGCGTCAGCTGGCGACGTGGATGTATCGCAAGGGCGCGGGCGACCTGGACGCCATGACCGACCTGCCCCGAGACTTCCGCGCGCGCCTGGCCGAGACCCACGAGATCGCGCTGCCGGAGGTGGAACGGGTGACGGTCTCCCGGGACGGCAGCCGCAAGCTGGTCTTCCGCCTGATGGACGGCCGCCGGGTGAGCGCCGTCCTCATGCCGGACGACGGACGGATCACGCTGTGCCTGTCCACCCAGGTCGGCTGTGGCTTCGGTTGCGCCTTCTGCCTCACCGGCACGATGGGGCTCGAGCGCAATCTCACCGCCGCGGAGATCGTCGGCCAGCTACTGGCGGCCAACGCGCTGCTCGCGGGCGGCGAGCGGGTGACCCATATCGTGTTCATGGGCATGGGCGAGCCGCTCGCGAACTACACCCACCTCGTCGCCGCGCTGCGGATCTTCACGGACGCCCGGCTCGGAATCGGCTACTCGCCGCGCCGGATCACGGTGTCCACCGTGGGCCTCGTCGCCGGCATCGACCGCCTGGGCCACGAGGACCTCAGGGTGAACCTGGCCATCTCGCTCCACGGCGCCTCCGACGAGGTCCGGGGACGGATCATGCCGGTGAACCGCTCCTGGAATCTCGAGGCGCTGATGGCCGCCGTGCGCCGCTATCCGCTGGCGCCGCGCCAGCGGGTCTTCTTCGAGTACGTGCTGCTGGCGGACGTCAACGACAGCCCCGACGAGGCGCGGCGACTGGCCCGGCTGCTACGCGGCGTCCGCGCCAAGGTCAACCTGATCCCGTTCAACGACTGGGACGACTCGGGCTTTCGCCGGCCGCCGCTGGCGCGCATTCTCGCCTTCCAGGCGATCCTGCTCGGCGCCGGGATCACCACCACCGTGCGCTGGAGCAAGGGGGAGGACATCGGCGCCGCCTGCGGGCAGCTCAAGGAAGCGGTGGCCTCGTGACCACCGTCGCCTTCATGACACTGGGCTGCCGGCTCAACCAGGTGGACACCCAGCAGGCGCAGACGCTGCTGGAAGCGCGGGGGTTCCACGCGGTGGCGGTCGAGGCCCGCCCCGACGTCGTGATCGTCAACACGTGCACGGTGACCGCGCGCGCCGAGCTGTCCGACCGCCGGGCCATCCGGCGCGCCGCGCGCCTGAGCCCCGACGCCCGCGTCGTCGTCACGGGTTGCTGGGCGCAGACGAGCCCGGCCGACGTCGCGGCCCTCGGCGGCGTGGACCTGGTGGTCGGCAACGCCGACAAGCCACGGCTGCCCGACCTCGTGTCCGGGCTCCTCGGGGCGCCGCCCCACGCGCCGCGGATCGAGGTGAGCGACGTGGCGGAGGCCCGGCTGGAGCCCGTCGCGCCGCCGTCGAGCGCGCGGGGCGGCCGCTCGCGGGCCTTCCTCAAGATCCAGGACGGCTGCCAGCATCGGTGCGCGTTCTGCATCGTACCCTTCGCGCGCGGCAGCAGCCGCAGCCTGGCGCCCGACGACGTGGAAGAGCAGGCGCGGCGCCTGGTCGCGGCCGGTCACCCGGAGATCGTGCTGACCGGCGTGGACCTGGGTCACTACGGCGCCGACCTGGCCCCGCGCACGAGTCTGGCCGCGCTGCTCGCCCGGCTGACCCGGCTGAACGGGCTGCGCTGGCTGCGGGTGTCCTCGATGCTGCCCGCCTACTTCACCGACGACGTGCTGGAGATCCTCGTCGACTCGCCGGTGATCGCGCCCCACTTCCACGTACCGCTGCAGAGCGGCAGTGACCGCGTGCTGCGCGCGATGCGGCGGCCCTACACGACGGCGCAGTACCGCCGGGTGGTGGAGCGCCTGGCGGCGGCGATCCCCCGGCTCGGCCTGGGCGCCGACACGATCGTCGGATTCCCGGGGGAGACGGAGGCGGATTTCGCCGCCACCGTGGACCTCGTGCAGTCTCTGCCGTTCACCTACCTGCACGTGTTTCCGTACTCGCCGCGGCGGGGGACGGAGGCGGCCGGGCGCCCGGGGCGGCTGGACCCGCTCACGCTGGCCGGGCGGGCGCGGCGGCTGCGGGCGGTGGCCGCGGCGCGGAACCGGCGCTTCCGCGAAGCGCTGGTCGGGCGGATGGAGGAGGTGCTGGTCCTCGACACGCGGGACCACGCCGGCGGCGAGCTCGTGGGGCTGACCGGCAATTACGTGGAGGTGACCTTTCCCGGGCCGGATCGACTGCGGCGGCGGATCGCGCGGGTGCGGGTCACCGCGGCCGACGACACGACGACACGGGGCATCCTGGAGGCCGTGTGAGCGGCCCGGCGATCGGAATCATCGGCGGCAGCGGGCTCTACGAGCTGGAGGGGGTGACGGACGTCCGCTGGCGGCGCGTCCGGACCCCCTTCGGCGATCCGTCCGACGAGTACTGCACGGGCACCTTCGAGGGGCGGCCCGTGATCTTCCTGCCGCGTCACGGGCGCGGCCATCGCCTGACGCCAACCGAGCTGAACTTCCGCGCCAACGTCTGGGGCCTCAAGTCGCTGGGCGCCGAGTGGGTCGTCTCGGTCTCCGCGGTGGGTAGCATGAGGGAGTCCATCCACCCGCTCGACCTGGTGATCCCCGACCAGTTCTTCGACGCGACCCGGCGGCGCGAATCCACGTTCTTCGGCGACGGGATCGTGGCCCACGTCGGCATGGCCGAGCCGGTCTGTCCCGTGCTGGCCGGTGCGCTCGGCAAGGCGGCGGGCGCCGGCGGCGCCAGCGTGCACCACGGCGGCACCTACATCTGCATCGAGGGGCCGCAGTTCTCCACCAAGGCCGAGTCGCGCATCTATCGCAGCTGGGGCGTGGACGTCATCGGCATGACGAACATGCCGGAGGCCAAGCTCGCCCGCGAGGCCGAGCTGTGCTACGCCACGCTGGCCCTGGTCACCGACTACGACGTCTGGCACGAGAGCCAGGAGACGGTCACCGTGGAGGCCGTGATCCAGAACCTCATGAAGAACGTCGCCACCGCCAAGGACATCCTGCGCCGCGTCATTCCGGCCATCGGGCCTCCCCGCGCGTGCCCGTGCCCCGACCTGCTGCGCAGCGCCGTGATCACGGATCCGGCCAGGTTCCCGCTGGCGACGCGCCGCCGCCTCGACCTGCTGCTCGGCAAGTACTTCCCCCTCGAGAGCAGGAGGAAGGCGCGCCGTGGGTGACCCGCGCATGGCCGGCGAGCTCGACGTGATCGGCATCGGCAACGCGCTGGTGGACGTGCTGAGCCAGGAGAGCGAGGACTTCCTCGCGCGCCACGGGCTCGTCAAGGGCGCCATGCAGCTCGTCGACGAGGCCCGCGCGCGACAGCTCTACGAGGCCATGGGGCCGGGAATCGAGGTCTCGGGCGGCTCCGCCGCCAACACGACCGTCGGTGTCGCCTCGTTCGGCGGGCACGCCCACTACGTGGGCAAGGTCCGCGACGACCAGCTCGGCGAGGTGTTCGGCCACGACCTCCGCTCGACCGGGGTGGGGTACACGACGCCGCCGGCCACCGGCGGCCCGGCCACGGGCCGCTGCCTGGTCGTGGTGACGCCCGACGCCCAGCGGACGCTGAGCACGTACCTGGGCGCGGCCGTGCGGCTGGGCCCCGCCGACATCGACGCCCGGCTGATCGCGCGCGGCCGGATCCTCTACCTGGAGGGCTACCTCTTCGACCCGCCGGCCGCCCAGCAGGCGTTCCGTGCGGCCGCCGGCCACGCGCACGCGGCCGGCCGCAAGGTCGCGCTGACCCTGTCGGATCCGTTCTGCGTCGACCGTCACCGGGCGGCCTTCCTCGAGCTGGTCGAGCACCACGTCGACGTCCTGTTCGCCAACGAGGCCGAGATCCTGAGCCTCTACCAGGTGCGCGACTTCGACGACGCGCTGGAGCGGGTGCGACGCCACTGCGAGCTGGCGGCGCTGACGCGCAGCGAGCGGGGCTCCGTCGTCGTCGCCGGCCGCGAGGTCCACGCCGTCAAGGCCCATTCCGTCGACTCCGTCGTCGACACCACCGGCGCCGGCGACCTCTACGCGGCCGGCTTCCTCTTCGGCCTCAGCCGTGGCCTGGGCCCCGCCGCCTGCGGCCAGCTGGGGTCGCTGGCGGCGGCCGAGGTCATCTCGCACGTCGGCGCGCGCCCCCGAACGCCGCTCGGCGACCTGGCCGGAGCGCTGCTGGCATGATCCCCATCGCCCTCGAGCCCAAGTACGCGCGCCTCCTCGAGGTGCTGCGCGAGCTGGGCAGCGTGGTGGTCGCGTTCTCCGGGGGCGTGGACTCCACGCTGCTGGCGCGGGCGGCGGCGGACGCGCTCGGGTCGCGCGCGCTCCTCGTCACGGCGGACTCCGAGACCTACCCCGCCGCCGAGCTGGCCGAGGCGCGGCGGCTGGCGGCGCTGATCGGCGCGCGCCACGTGGTGGTGCGGACCGAGGAGCTGGCGAATCCCGAGTACGCGCGCAACGGCGCCAACCGCTGCTTCTTCTGCAAGGAGGAATTGTTCGGGCGGCTGGCGCCGATCGCCGAGCAGGAGGGCATCGGCACGCTCGTCTACGGCGCCAACGTGGACGACGTCGGCGACCACCGTCCCGGCATGAAGTCGGCGGCCGAGCGCGGCGTGCGCGCGCCGCTGATCGAGGCCGGCCTGACCAAGGGCGAGATCCGCGAGCTGTCCCGGGCACTGGGGCTGCCGACCTGGGACAAGCCCTCGTTCGCCTGCCTGTCCTCGCGCTTTCAGTACGGCGATCGCATCACCGCGGACAAGCTCAGGCAGGTGGACGCGGCCGAGGCCTTCGTGCGCTCGCTCGGCTTCCGGCAGTTCCGCGTGCGCCACCACGACCGGCTGGCACGGCTGGAGATCCCGATCGAGGAGATGCCGAGGCTCTGGCAGGACGGCCGCCACGAGGCGATCGTGACCCGCTTGCGCGAGCTGGGCTACGTGTACGTGACGGTCGATCTCGCCGGCTTCCAGTCCGGCAGCGCCAACCTCGTGCTGGCCCTGAAGAAGCGGGCATGACGGCGGAGGCGGTCCGGCGACTCCTCGAGGAGGTGCAGAGCGGGCGGCTGGGCGTGGACGCCGCGGCGCGGCGGCTGGCGGGGCTGCCGTTCGAGGACCTCGGGTTCGCCCGGGTCGATCACCATCGGGCGCTGCGCGCCGGCGGGCCGGAGGCGGTCTTCTGCCCCGGGAAATCGCCGGAGCAGGTCAGCGCGATCGTCGCGCGGCTCGCCGCGCATCACCCCAACGTGCTGGCCACCCGCTGCGAGCCGGACGTTGCCGCCGCGGTCGAGGCCGCCGGGCTGCCCTGCGCCTATCACGCGCTGGCGCGTCTGCTCGTCGTCCGGCCCGAGCCGGTGGAGGGCGTAGGGCTCGTCGTGGTCGCGGCCGCCGGCACCGCCGACCTTCCGGTGGCCGAGGAGGCGGCGCTGGTGGCCGAGGCCCTCGGCAACCGGGTGGAGCGTCTCGCCGACTGCGGCGTGGCGGGCCTCCACCGGCTGCTGGTCCATCGCGACCTGCTGAGCGAGGCCAACGCGATCGTCGCGGTGGCGGGGATGGAGGGCGCGCTGCCGAGCGTGATCGGCGGCCTCGTCGACCGCCCCGTGATCGCCGTGCCGACCAGCGTCGGCTACGGGGCCTCTCTCAACGGCCTCGCCGCGCTGCTGGCCATGCTCAACTCCTGCGCCCCCGGCGTGTCGGTGGTCAACATCGACAACGGGTATGGCGCCGCGCACCAGGCCAGCCAGATCAATCGTCTCGCCTCCAAGATCAGGTAGGCGTGACGGGACGAGCCATCTACTTCGACTGTCCGAGCGGGGCTTCCGGGGACATGATCCTCGGGGCGCTCGTGGACGTCGGTGTGTCGGTGGACGCGTTGCGGGAGGAGCTGGAGAAGCTGCGGCTGCCGGGGTGGGCGCTGCGGGTACGGGAGGTGAAGAGGGGGGCGTTCCGGGCGACGAAGGTGGACGTCGTGGCCGAGCCCGCGGCGCACCGGGAGCACCGCCGCCTGGGCGATGTCGTCGCGATCCTGGCCGCCAGCGCGCTGGCGCCCGAGGTCGTGGCGGGCGCCCAGCGGATCTTCAGGCGACTGGCCGAGGCGGAGGCGCGCGTGCACGGGTCGACGGTGGAGGAGGTGCACTTCCACGAGGTGGGGGCGGTCGACGCGATCGTCGACGTCACCGGGGCGGTCGCCGGCCTGCGCCTGCTCGGGGTCGAGGCGGTCCACGTCTCGGCGCTGCCGCTCGGTGGCGGGTTCGTGGAGGGGCAGCACGGACCGATGCCCGTGCCGGCGCCGGGCACCGCCGAGCTGCTCCGCGGCTTCCCCGTGGTGGACACGGGCGTGCGGGCCGAGCTGGTGACGCCGACGGGGGCGGCCATCCTGACCACGCTCGCCGCCGGCGCCGGACGGATGCCGGCGATGACGGTCCAGCGCATCGGCTACGGAGCCGGGACCCGGGAGCTGCCCGGCACGCCCAACGTCCTCCGCGCCTTCCTCGGACAGGCGACCGGGACCGCCGTCACCGAGACCATCGTCCAGCTCGAGACCACGATCGACGACATGTCCCCCCAGCTCTATGAGCCGCTCGTCGAGCGGCTGCTCGAGGCCGGTGCGCTGGACGTCTTCCTCACGCCCGTCATCATGAAGCGGAGCCGGCCGGGCACGGTCCTCACGGCCCTCTGCCCGCCCGGGCGCGTCGACGACCTCGCGCGCCTGCTGTTCGCGGAGTCCTCCACCATCGGCGTCCGGTGGGCGGAGATGGCGCGGGCCCGGCTCGAGCGCGAGGTCGTGACCGTCGCCACCGCCTACGGCGCGCTGCCCGTGAAGGTCTCCCGCCTGGACGGGCGCGTGCTGACCATCACGCCGGAGTTCGCGGACGTCGTGCGGATCGCGCGCGAGAAGTCACTGCCGGTACGCGAGGTTCTGGACCAGGCCCGCGCGGACGCCCGCCGCCAGCTCGTGGGCGTTGACAGCCCCTGGCGATCGGCATAGGCTTGCTCCCCGCAAGGCGAGCCACGTCCCTAACCGCGCACCATCTGGAGGACGAGTCCGTGAAACTCCCAGTCAAGATGACGATCAACGGCCAGACGCACAGCCACGAAGTGGAGCCACGACTCCTGCTCGTCCACTACATCCGGGAGACGGTCGGCCTGACCGGCACCCACGTCGGCTGCGACACGAGCCAGTGCGGCGCCTGCACCATCCTCATGGGCGGCCAGGCCGTGAAGGCCTGCACGCTGTTCGCCGTGCAGGCCGACGGCGCCAAGATCACCACCATCGAAGGCCTGGCCAAGAACGGCGAGCTGCACCCCATCCAGCAGGGCTTCTGGGAGAAGCACGGGCTGCAGTGCGGCTTCTGCACGCCGGGCATGATCCTGGCCGCCCACCAGATGCTGGACCGGTATCCCAACCCGTCCGAGGAGCAGATCCGCCACCAGCTCGAGGGCAACCTCTGCCGGTGCACCGGCTATCACAACATCGTCAAGGCGATCCAGTGGGCGGCCGAGCAGATGGCCGCCAAGAAGTGAGGGTGGAGTGATGGCCACCGTCGTCGAACGGCTGATCGGCAAGTCCGTCAAGCGCCGCGAGGACCCACGGTTCATCACCGGCCGCGGGACCTACGTGGACGACGTCAGGCTGCCCGGCACGACCTACGCGGTCTTCGTGCGCAGCCCGCACGCCCGCGCGCGGATCAAGAAGATCGACAGCGGGGCTGCCGCCACGCACCCCGGCGTGGTGGCGATCTTCACCGGCAAGGACATGACCGGCGTCAACTCGCTGCCGTGCGGCTGGCTGCTGCCCGAGCTGAAGATCCCACCGCACCCGCCGCTGGCCACCGACACGGCCTCCTACGTCGGCGATCCGGTCGCCGTGGTGATCGCCGAGACGCAGGCCGCCGCCCAGGACGCCGCCGACAAGGTGAAGGTGACCTGGGAGATCCTGCCGGCGGTGAGCGCCACCGACAAGGCCACCGCCAAGAGCGCGCCCCAGATCCACGAGGTGGCGCCGGCCAACACCGCTTTCCAGTGGCAGATCGGCGACGCGGCGGCGGTCGAGGCCGCCTTCCGGAGCGCCACCGTCGTGAAGAAGCGCATCGTGAACCAGCGGCTGGTCGCCAACCCGATGGAGCCGCGCGCGTGCCTGGCCCGCTACGACGGGGCCACCGGCGACCTCACGCTGTGGGTGACCTCGCAGAACCCGCACGTGCACCGCCTGCTGATGGCGGCCTTCGTCCTCGGCATCCCCGAGCACAAGGTCCGGGTCATCGCCCCCGACGTGGGTGGCGGCTTCGGCTCCAAGATCTTCCTCTACAACGAGGAGACCATCTGCTCGTGGGCCACGCGCAAGATCAACCGCCCGGTGCGGTGGACCTCGACGCGGCGGGAGGCGTTCCAGACCGACGCCCACGGGCGCGACCACGTGACCGAGGCCGAGATGGGCTTCGACCGCGGGGGCAAGATCGTCGGGCTGCGCGTGAAGACGACCGCCAACCTCGGCGCCTATCTCTCGACGTTCGCCCCGGCGGTGCCGACGTACCTGTACGCGACCCTGCTCAACGGCGTCTACGAGATGCCGGCCATCCACGCCGCGGTCACCGGGGTCTTCACCAACACCGTGCCGGTGGACGCCTACCGCGGCGCCGGCCGGCCCGAGGCCGCCTACCTGCTGGAGCGGATGATCGAGGCCGGCGCTGCCGCCCTCAAGCTGGACGTCGCCGAGATCCGCCGGAAGAACTTCATCCCGAAGTTCGACAACGGCTACCAGACGAAGGTGGCGCTCAGCTACGACAGCGGCAACTACGGCGCCGCCTTCGACAAGCTCCTCGGCCTGCTCGACTACCGGAAGTTCCGCGCGGATCAGGAGGCGGCTCGCAAGCAGGGCCGGCTGCTCGGCATCGGCTTCTCCACCTACATCGAGGCCTGCTCGATCGCGCCCTCCAAGGTCGTCGGCTCGCTGGGCGCCCAGGCCGGCCTCTACGAGTCGGGCAAGGTGCGCGTGCACCCGACCGGGGGCGTGACGGTCTACACCGGCTCGCACTCGCACGGGCAGGGCCACGAGACGACGTTCTCGCAGCTGGTGGCCGACGAGCTGGGCATCCCGATGGAGCAGATCGAGATCGTGCACGGCGACACCGGCGCGATCCCGTTCGGCATGGGGACCTACGGCAGCCGCTCGGCGTCGGTCGGGGGCACCGCGCTGCTGATGTCGCTGAACAAGATCAAGGAGAAGGGCAAGAAGATCGCCGCCCACCTGCTGGAGGCCTCGGCCGGCGACATCGAGTACGTCAACGGCCAGTTCCAGGTGAAGGGCTTCCCGGGCAAGGCGGTGCCGTTCGGCCAGGTCGCGCTGACCGCCTACGTGCCGCACAACTACCCCGAGGGGCTGGAACCCGGGCTCGAGGAGACGTCGTTCTACGACCCGTCGAACTTCTGCTTCCCGTTCGGCGCCCACGCCTGCGTGGTCGAGGTCGACCGCGACACCGGGCACGTCAAAGTTCTCCGTTATCTGGCGGTGGACGACGTCGGCAACGTCATGAACCCGATGATCGTGGACGGCATGGTGCACGGGGGCATCGCCCAGGGCGTGGGCCAGGCGCTGTGGGAGGGCGCGGTCTACGACGACGGCCAGCTGGTGACCGGCAGCATGATGGACTACGCGATGCCCAAGGCCGACATGCTGCCGATGTACGAGACCGCCCGCACGGTGACGCCGACCGCGGTCAACCCGCTCGGCGTCAAGGGCGCCGGGGAGACCGGCACCATCGCCGCCACCCCGGCCGTGGTCAACGCCGTCATCGACGCGCTGGCGCCGCTCGGCATCGACCACATCGAGACGATGCCGCTCAACGCCGAACGAGTCTGGACCGCGATGAAGAACGCCAGGCGATAGATCGCACGACTCGGAGCCACGCCCTTCTCTCTCAGGCCACCCGCGGGGGAGGAGGAAACAGCGCTCCGATACAGAGGAGAGCGCACCCATGTATCCAGCGGCCTTCGAGTACCACGCGCCGGCGACCGTCAAGGACGCGCTCAAGCTGCTCGGCAAGCTCGACGACGCCAAGCTCCTGGCCGGCGGCCACAGCCTCGTGCCGATGATGAAGCTGCGCCTGGCCCAGCCCAAGAACATCATCGATCTCCGCAAGGTGAGCGGCCTCGGCGGCATCAAGGAAGCCAAGGGGGTGATCGAGGTCGGCGCCATGGCGACCCACTGGGAGGTGGAGTCGTCCAGGGTGCTCAAGGCCAAGGCGCCGGCGGTGGCGGAGACCGCGGCGATCATCGGCGACCCCGCCGTCCGCAACAAGGGGACCATCGGCGGCTCGCTGGCCCACGCCGACCCCGCCGCCGACATGCCGGCCACCGCCATCGCGCTGGGCTTCGAGTTCGTGTGCGAGGGGCCCAAGGGCAAACGCACGGTCAAGGTCGACGACTGGTTCAAGGGGCTGATGGCCACCGCGCTCAAGGACAACGAGCTGCTCACGCAGATCCGCATCCCGGTGTGGCCGGCCGGCAGCGGCGCCGCCTACCTGAAGTTCCCGCACCCGGCCTCGCGCTTCGCCGTCGTCGGGGTGTGCGCGGCCCTCACGGTGGACAAGAGCGGCACCTGCACCAGGGCCAGCGTCGGCGTCACCGGCGCCGGCACCAAGGCGGTGCGGGCCAAGGGCGTGGAGGCCGCGCTGACCGGCAAGCGGCTGGACGCGGCGACCATCGAGGCCGCCGCCCAGAAGGCCGCCGACGGCGTCGACGTCCAGGCCGACCTGCAGGGCTCGGTGGAGTACAAGGCGCACCTCTGTCGCGTGTTCGCCCGCCGGGCGCTCGAAGCCGCCCTCAAGCGCGCCCGCGGCTGACGCTCGCGGCCATCGTGCTGGCGGCCGGGCTTTCCCGGCGCATGGGGCGGCAGAAGCTGCTGCTCGACCTGCGCGGCAAGCCCGTCGTCCGCTGGAGCGTGGAGGGGGTGCTCCCCCACGTCGCCGACGTCGTCGTCGTCACGGGCCCGGACGACGGCGGCGTGCGCGCGGCGCTGGACGGCCTGCCGGTCCGCTTCGCCGTGAACCCGCACCCGGAGGCCGGGCAGGGCTCCTCCATCGCGGCGGGGGTACGCGCGCTCGCGCCGGGGACGGCGGCGGCGCTGATCGCGCTCGGCGATCAACCGCGGCTGCCGGAGGGCGTGATCCCCGCGCTCGTGCGCGCGCGCGAGCAGGCCGGCAAGGCCATCGCGGCACCCGTGTACCGGGACACCCAGGGCACGCCGGTGCTCTTCGGCGCCGAGGTGTTCGGCGAGCTGGCGGTGCTGCACGGCGACGCGGGGGCGCGGTCGGTCGTGCAGGCCCGTCCCGAGCGCGTGGCGCGCGTGCCGGTGGACGCGCCGATGCCGCCCGACGTCGACACCCCCGAGGACTACGCGCGGCTTCATGTACAATAGCGACCCGTGCGCGAGGAGATCCGCAAGATCCAGGCGCTGATGGAATCGGCCGAGTACGTCACCGACGCGCCGGTGGCGACCTCGGTGCACCTGGCCCTCAGCCTCAAGAAGCCGCTGCTGATCGAGGGCCATGCCGGCGTGGGCAAGACCGAGGTGGCCAAGGTCATGGCCCGCGTGCTCGCGACCAACCTCATCCGCCTGCAGTGCTACGAGGGCCTCGACGCGTCCGCCGCGCTGTACGAGTGGAACTACCAGAAGCAGCTGCTGCACATCAAGCTGCACGAGGGCGCGCACCGGGCGATCGACCAGGAGGAGCAGGAGATCTTCTCCGAGCCGTTCCTCTTGAAGCGGCCCCTCCTGCAGGCGATCACGCAGGATCGTGCCCCCGTCCTCCTTGTCGACGAGGTGGATCGTTGTGTGACCGCTGACACGCTGATCGCGACCTCGGCGGGTTTGAAGCGGGCCGACGACATCCAGGCCGGGGACGAGCTGGTGAGCTTCGATCCGGACGCGTTCCGGGTGACACGAGCGTCAGTGCGCAAGGTGGTCCCGCGGTCCGCCCCTCGGGTCCTTCGCATCCTGGTGGGGGGGCGTCTTCTCGACGTGACGCCCGAGCACAAGTTCGTGCGATACTCGGATACGGGACCAGAGGTCGTCGGTGCGGCCGAGCTCCGGGTGGGTGATCGGCTGCCGCTTCACAAATCGCTTCACCTCGGACGGCGCGACGAGCCGGTCTTTGAGTTCGCCGACGACATCGTCAAGCTGGCGACCGCCGACAAGCGCCTGCTTCATACCGCGTACCGGAAGTCAGGGCGAACCTACGCGAACGTGGCGGCGTCCGTTGGGGTGTCCCGGACGCATCTCGGCAACGTCATCCGACCGCATCCGATGCGCGCCTCGCTCCGGGCGGGCGTCCTCGCCCGCCCGGTCGACGCCGTCGGCCTGGACGCCGATGTCTCGAGCGCAAAGCCCCCGGCGTGGTGCGCCCGTGTATGCCAGTCCGTCGCCTTTTACGAGCTTCTGGGATACATCGTCGCGGACGGGTGTTTCACGCGCGATCGGCTGTCCATCGCCGACAAGGACCGCACGAACCTCGAGGTCTACGGCCGGAAGTTCGTCGAGGTTTTCGGTCGTCCCGCGCGGATCAAGCGGGGCCCCCACCGGAACTTCGAGCTCACGTGCCACTCCTTGCCACTGGGACGCTTTCTCGAGCGGGTTCTGGGGCCTGCCTTCGGTCGCAGCCCGCGACGCCGGGTGCCGAGTTTCGTGTTCGCGCTGCCAAGCGACAAACGGGCCGGCTTCGTTCGGGGATTCTTCGATGGAGAGGGGTGGGTCGGAGAACATCAGGTCTCCACCGTCTCCTCGTCCCCCGCACTGCTGGTCGGGATCCAGCACCTTCTGAGCTCGGTCGGAGTCGACAGTCACCTGACCAAGATCGCCGCCGGCTCAGGCACCTTCGGTAAGGGCCCCTATTTCCAGCTCGCGGTGTCCAACGTGCATGCCTTCGCCAACGCCGTGGGGTTTTGCGCCCCGGCCAAACGAACGCTACT
>DASTOJ010000128.1:0-75946 GCA_035762565.1 Candidatus Methylomirabilota bacterium
CTCGCGTCGATCGACACTTCACGCGAAGGAGTCCCGCGATGACCAGCGAGCGGTTGCAGGGCGTGCTCTCCCCCGTCGTCACCCCGTTCAGGAGCGACCTCACGCCCGATCCCGACCGGTTCGTGCGCCATTGCCGCTGGCTCCTGTCGCAGAACGTGGGGCTGGCCGTGTTCGGCACGAACTCGGAGGCCAACTCGCTGTCGGTCGAGGAGAAGATCGAGCTGCTCGACCGGCTGGTGGGGGCTGGGGTCGACCCCGCGCGGATGATGCCGGGCACGGGCTGCTGCGCGCTGCCGGACTCGGTGCGGCTGACCGCGCACGCGGTGAAGCTGGGCTGCGGGGGCGTGCTGATGCTGCCGCCCTTTTACTACAAGGGCGTGAGCGACGACGGCCTGTTCCGCAACTTCGCCGAGATCATCGAGCGCGTCGGCGAGGCACGGCTGCGCGTGTACCTCTATCACATCCCGCCGGTGGCCCAGGTCCCCATCACGCTGGGCCTGGTCGAGCGCCTGCTGAAGGTCTACCCGGTGCAGACGGCCGGGATGAAGGACAGCGGCGGCGACTGGAAGAACACGCAGGCGTTCCTCGACGCGTTCGCCCGCGGCGGCTTCGACGTGTTCCCCGGCGCGGAGACGTTCCTGCTGCAGGGCATGCGCCACGGCGGCGCCGGCTGCATCAGCGCGACGGCCAACGTGAACCCGGCGCCGATCGCCCGGCTCTTCGACACGTGGCAGGCCGCCGGCGCCGACGCGCAGCAGGCGCGGCTGGACGACATCCGTGGCACGTTCGCGAAGTTCCCGATGATCCCGGCGCTCAAGGCGGCCGTCGCCCACTACGGCGGCGACGCCGGCTGGGCCACCGTGCGGCCGCCGCTCGTGGCGCTCACGCCCGAGCAGTCGCGCGCGCTGGTGAGCGAGCTGGACGCCCGGAGCTTCACGATGCCGGGGCTGCGCGCGTGAGCGCCCGGCCGGTCGTCCTCGAGTTCGGCATGGGCGTGGACGTGCACGGGCTCGACGGCACCAAGGCCGCCTGCCGGGCGGTGTCCGACGCGATCCGCCACTCCAGCCTGCCGCTGTTCTCCGAGGTCCGCGCGCGGGGCGGGAAGATGCTGGTCGAGGTCACGGTGGCCGTGCCCGACCCGGCCGCGGTCGACGTCGAGCGGGTGCGCAAGGAGCTGCCGCACGGCGAGGTCACCGTGCGGCCCGTGGCGGGCGGCCTCCGCGTGCCCGGCTCCGACACGCTCATCGCGTGCGCCGCCATCACCGTCAGCATGGACGACGGGCCGGTCCGATGAGCGGCGGCCCCTTCGGGCTCAGGCGGCTGCAGCACCTGGTGCTGTGGGTGTCCGACGTCGAGCGCAGCGTGCGCTTCTACTGCGAGGTGCTGGGCTTCGAGGTGCAGCGGCGGTATCCCAACGCGGCGTTTCTGATCATCCCCGGCACCGCCGACGATCACCACCTGGGCCTGTTCGCGCAGCCCGGCGTGCGGCCGCCCGACGAGCGCGTGGCGCGCATGTACCACTCGGCGTGGGAGGTGGGCGAGCTGACCGACCTGGCCCGCGCGCGGCAGCGGCTGACCGAGGCGCGCTCCCTCGTCGGCCAGTCGGACCACGGCACCAGCCTCTCGCTCTACGCCAAGGACCCCGACGGCCTGGAGTTCGAGCTGTTCTGGACGGTGCCCGGCGGCACGCCGGCGGGCACCCGACCGCTCGACCTCGAGGGCGAGCTGGCCCGCCGCGGGCTCGCGGTCCGGTAGGGCGGGGTCCGTGCGCCTGGGCGGCAAGATCGCGCTCATCACCGGCGCCAGCCGCAACATCGGCCGCGCGATCGCGCTGGCCTTCGCGGCCGAGGGCGCCGACCTGGTGCTCAATACCCGCGCGAACGCCGACGAGCTGGAGGCGGTCGCCGCGGAGTGCCGCAAGGCCGGCGTGCGGGCCGTCAGCATCCTCGCCGACGTCGGCGACGCGGCGGCCGTGGACGCCATGGTCGCCCGTGGCGTGACCGAGCTGGGGGCGATCGACGTGCTCGTGTGCAACGCGGCCATCCGGCCGCACACGAGCGTGACCGAGACGTCGCTCGAGGACTGGCACCGCGTGCTCGCCGTCAACCTGCACTCGGCCTTCTACCTGACCCGCGCCGTGCTGCCCGGCATGAAGGCGCGCCGACGCGGCAGCATCATCGCGCTGGGCGGGCTGTCGAGCCTCACCGGGCGCCCGAACACCGCCGCGGTGACGACCGCGAAGACCGGCCTGCTCGGCCTGGTCCGCGCGCTGGCCGCGGAGCTGGGACCGTTCGGCATCCGCGCCAACATGGTCGTGCCGGGCTTCATCGACACCGAGCGGCGCTACGCCGACTGGTACCCGGAGTTCAAGCAGGCCCCGCCGGGCGCGCCCGAGCAGGTCAAGCAGATCCCGCTTGGCCGTCTCGGGCGTCCGGAGGACATCGCGGACGCCTGCGTGTTCCTGGCCGGCGACGCTTCCGCCTACGTCACCGGCGACACCATCCGCGTCATGGGTGGGCGCTTCATCAGCTGACGCACGATCGCGTCACTTCGTGCGATAGACGACGAGCCGGTCGGCGCCCGACTCCGGTGCCCATACCTCGCCGGGGCGGCCCAGGATCTGGCGCACGTTGGCGCCGCGCCGGTCGCTGGGGAACGCCTGGAAGGTTTCCGTCTCGGGGTCGAAGCGTACCATCGCGTTGGCGCTCCACTCGCTCACCCAGATCTTGTCCCGGTCGTCGACGTAGACGGCATACGCGCGGGGCGCGTCGCCCGGCAGCTTCCAGGTCTTCCAGTCGCCGGCCTTCGGGTCATAACGGCTCAGGTTGCCGGAGTTCCACTCGCTGACCCAGACGCGCCCCTTGGAATCCGACCACACCCGCCGGGCGCCCTGGCCCTTGGTGGGCGGCTCGATGACAGTGGCGGCGCCGGTGTCGAGATCGATCCGCGCGATGTGACTGCCGGCCAGCGAGGCGTAGTAGACCGCGCCGTCGGGGGTCGTCGCGATGCCGTAGGGGCCCCGCCCCCGCGGCGCGTCCCAGACCTGCAGGTCGCCGGTCGCCGGATCGAGGCGGCCGTAGACGCCGTTCTGGCCGGTGAACCACACACGGCGGCGCCGGTCAAAGGTGAGCGTGTTGAGGTTGACGTAGCCGCGCGCCTCCGGCAGCGCCCAGCTCTTCACCACCCGGGTCTTTGGGTCGACGCGAACGATCGCGTTGGTACCGCTCGCGGTGACCCAGGGGGCGCCGTCGGGGCCGATGACGACGCCGTGCGGGGCGGCGCCGCGACCGAGCGGCACCAGCTCGACCTTGCCGGTGGCCGGATCGAGACGGCCGAGGTGGCCGCTGCGCTGCGCGGTGTACCAGACGATGCCATCGGCGCCGACGGCCACGTCGTGGGCGCCCCCGCCCTTGGGCAGGTCGTAGGCCTGGATGGCGATCTCGGCGCCGGCGGAGGGCGCCACGACGATCAGCGTGATGAACAACGCGAGCAGCGCGTGGGGCATGACGACCCTCCTGTCCTGCGAGCGAGTCGACCGATGCGTCAGAAGGCGAGGAAGTCCCGGAGCGCGGCCAGCACGGCTTCGGGGTTGTCCTCGTGCAGCGTGTGGACGGCGCGCGGGATCTCGACGAAGCAGCCGCGCGGTAGCTCCTTGGCCATGCGCTCGGCCACGTCGCGGTCCAGCACCGTGCTGTGCTCGCCGCGCAGGACCAGCGTGGGCGCCGTGATCGCGCGCAGGGTGGCCCACCAGTCGACGTCCCCCGTGGAGCGGCGGGTCTTGACGCTCGGGTGCCATTTCCAGACCAGCGCGCCGTCGGGCCGCTGGCGCAGGCTGTGGGAGACGACCCACCGGTAGTAGTGGATGCCGGGGTACGGGTTGGCGCGGTAGAGGTGCTGGGCCGCCTGCTCGATGCTCTCCCACGTCTCGGGCTCGGGCGGCCCCGCCGACGGGGCGCTCGCCTTGGCGCTGATCTCGGGCCCGATGTCGACGACGACCAGCCTGTCCACGCGCTCCGGCCGTTTCGCCGCGAAGTACATGCCGTTGCGGCCGCCCATCGACAGCCCCACGAGCGTGAACGAGGCGAGACCGAGCTGGTCGACGACGCCGGTGAGGTCGTCGAAGGCGAGGACGGGATTGTAGGCGTCGGCCGGCTCGCTGTCGCCGTGGCCGCGCTGGTCGAGGGCCAGCACGCGGAAGTGCGGCTGGAGCGCGAGGCTGAGCGTGTCCCAGGCGTGGGCGTGGCCGGTGAAGCCGTGCAGCAGGAGCAGGGGCGGGCGGCCCTCGCCGCCCCAGTCGAGCAGGTGCAGTCGCAGTCCGTTGACGACGAGGTCGCGGTCGAGTGGGCGCAGGAGGTTCATGGCGCCAGGATACCGCACCGCCGGGCCCGCACGCATTGACGCCGCCGCCGAGGACCCCTAAGATCTGCCGACCAGGAGGTCAGGTGATCGTCCGCTACGAGGTTCGCGATCTCGGCACCCCGACCGGGACCATGCGGACTCACGTCTACGCGCCGGCGCTCCCGCCGGGGTCGCGGCGCCTCCCGGGGCTGCTGCTCTACCCGGAGATCTACCAGCAGACCGGCCCGATCGCGCGGCTGTCGATGCAGTTCGCGGGGCACGGGTACGTCGTGATGGCGCCCGAGATCTACCACGAGCACGAGCCGCCCGGCACGGTGCTCGCCTACGACACGGCCGGGACCGACAAGGGTAACGCGTACAAAGAGAAGACCCGCCTCTCGACGTTCGACGACGACGCCACCGTCATGCTCCGCGCGCTCGCCGCGGATCCGGCCTGCAACGGGCGCATCGGCGCCGTCGGGTTCTGCATCGGCGGGCACCTGGCCTTCCGGGCGGCGCTGCAGCCGGAGATCCTGGCCGCCTGTTGCTTCTATCCGACCGACCTGCAGGGCGGCATCCTCGGCGAGGGCAAGTGCGGCGACACGCTGGCCCGGGCGGGCGAGGTCCGCGGCGAGCTGGTCATGCTCTGGGGCCGCCAGGATCCCCACATCCCCGACGGGGCGCGGGCCGCGATCTACACGGCGCTCCGGGACGCCGGCGTTCGCTTCACCTGGCACGAGTTCAACGCCGAGCACGCCTTCATGCGCGACGAGGGGCCGCGCTACGACCCCGAGGCCGCGCGCGTCGGCATGGGCATCGCGCTGGCTCTCTTCCAGCGGACCCTGTAGCGCCCGTCGGATCGCCCGGGACGCTCGCCATGTCGACGCTCTACCAGCTCGAGACGGTCGTCTTGCTGCTGATCGTCGTCGTCGCGCTCGTCACGCTGGCCAACCGCGTCCTGGTCCCGTATCCCATCCTGCTGGTCATCGGGGGCCTGACGGTCAGCCTCCTGCCGTGGGCCCCGGTCGTCCCGCTCGACCCCGAGCTCGTCTTCGTCATCTTCCTGCCGCCCATCCTCTGGTCGGCCGCCTACTTCACGTCGCTGCGCGATTTCGTCGCCAATCTGCGCCCGATCATGCTGCTGGCCGTGGGCCTGGTGCTGGCGACCTCCGCCGCGGTGGCCGTCGTGGCCCGGCTCGTCATTCCGGGGCTGAGCTGGCCGGTGGCGTTCGCGCTGGGCGCGATCGTCTCGCCCCCCGACGCGGTGGCGGCCACGGCGATCGCGCGGCGGCTGGGGCTCCCGCACCGGCTCGTCACGATCCTGGAGGGCGAGAGTCTCGTCAACGACGCCACCGCGCTCGTGCTCTACCGCGGCGCCGTGGCGGCCGCGGTCAGCGGCGGCTTCGCGGTCGGCGAGATCCTGGGCCAGTTCGTCCTGGCGGCGGCCGGCGGCGTCGCCGTCGGTCTCGTCGTCGGCGTGGTGACGCGGTGGGCGCTGCGCCTCACGACCGACAGCCTCGCGGCGATCGCCATCACGCTGCTGGCGCCGTACGCCGCCTGGATCATCGCCGAGCGGTTCCACGCCTCGGCCGTCCTCGCCTGCGTGGCCGGAGGCCTCTACGTCCGGCAGAGCTTCAGCGAGGTCGTGAGCCCGGCCACGCGCCTGCAGGCGCGGGCGGTCTGGGACCTGCTGGTCTTCGTGCTCAACGGCCTGATCTTCATCCTGATCGGCTTGCAGCTGGCGGCGATCCGGCAGGGCGGGCTGGCCACCCCGTGGCCGACACTGCTGGCCCACGGCGCCGTGGTCAGCGCGACGGCCATCGCGGTCCGCCTGGCATGGGTTCCGCTGGCGGCGGTGCTGTCGCGGCTCGCGAGCCCCGCGCTCCGGGCCCGGGAACCGGGCCCGCCGTGGCCCGCGCTGTTCATCCTGGGCTGGGCGGGGATGCGCGGCATCGTCTCGCTCGCCGCCGCGCTCGCGCTGCCGCTGGCGGCGGCGTCCGGCGTGCCCTTTCCGTTCCGCGAGGAGATCATCGTGCTCGCGTTCGCCGTGATCCTGAGCACCCTGGTGGTGCAGGGGCTGACGCTATCGCCCCTCATCCGGACGCTGCACCTGGGCGAGGATGCGACGCTGGAGCAGGAGGAGACCCGGGCGCGGGAGACGGCCGCCCGGGCGGCGCTCGCCCGGCTGGACGAGGTCGCCGCGGCGCCGTGGGCGCGCCGGGACCAGGTCGAGCGCATGCGCATGCTCTATGCCCAGCGCCTGGCCCGCTCCTCGCCGCTGCTCCAGAGTGCCGACCCCGCGGCGGCCGCGGCCCAGGCCGGCTACCGCCGGCTGCGACACGCGACGCTCGACGCCGAGCGGCAGGCCGTCGTCGGGCTGCGCGACCAGGGAGTCATCAGCGACGAGGTGCTGCACCGGCTGGAGCAGGAGCTCGACGTCGAGGCCATGCGCACCGGCCTCGGCGAGGTGCGGATGGGCCGGCCCACCTACCCGCGGCAGCGTCCGGGATGACCCCGCGAGGCGACACGTGACATCAGGCATCATGTGATGTACGGTCGATGCAGACGTGAGGAGGCGGCCATGCGAACCACCCTCAATCTCGACGACGGCCTGCTCGGTGAGGCGCAGCGCCTCACGGGGATGACCGAGCGGACCGCCCTCATCCATGAGGGGTTGCGCGCCCTGATCGAGCGCGAGAGTGCCCGGCGACTCGCGCGGCTGGGGGCGACCGAGCGCTCGCTGCGGGTGCCGCCGCGCCGCCGCCCGAAGACCGCGAAAGCCAGGTGATTCTGGTCGACACGTCGGTCTGGGTGGAGCACCTCCGCTCCGGGAATCCTCGCCTGGCCGACGAGCTCGGGGCGGGACGCGTGCTCGCGCACCCCTTCGTGATCGGCGAGCTGGCCTGCGGGACCCTCCGAAATCGGCGTGAAGTCCTCGATCTGCTCGGAAGGCTGCCGGCGGTTCCGATCGCCGGTCATGCAGAGGCTCTCGACTTTCTCGAGCGGCGGGTTCTCATGGGGCGCGGCATCGGGTACATCGACGTGCACCTGCTGGCCTCGGCGGCGCTGGCCGCCCCGGCCCGACTGTGGACGCGCGACCGGCGGCTGGCGGCGGTCGCCGCGGAGCTGGACCTCGGCTACGAGTCGCCGGCACGGCGCTAGTCAGCGAGCCGTTCTCTCGATGCCGCGGGGTCGGGTGTTCTACGGATGGTGGATCGTCGCCGCCGGCTTCGGCCTGGAGAGCCTGATCGGCGCCCTCATGTTCCACGCCTACGGGGCCTACCTCGTGCTCCTGCGCGAGGAGTTCGGCTGGAGCAAGACCATGCTCTCGGCGGCCTTCGCGATGGCGCGGGCGGAGAGCGGCATCCTGGGGCCGGTGCAGGGCTGGCTCACCGACCGCTTCGGGCCCCGCGTGCTCATCCGGGTCGGCATGGTCGTCTTCGGCGCCGGCTTCATCCTCTTCAGCCAGATCGGCGGCCCGGTCGCGTTCTTCGTGACGTTCTTCCTCATGGCCCTCGGCTCGAGCCTCGGCGGCTACCTGCCGATCGGCGTCGCCATCGTCCGGTGGTTCCGGCGGCAGCGGGCGCTGGCGCTCAGCATCAGCGCGACCGGCATGGCGATCGGCGGCCTGCTCACCCCGCTGGTGGTCCTGGCGATGAGTCGCTTCGGCTGGCGGTGGACCGCGTTCGTCTCGGGCGTGCTGGTGATCGCGGCCGGGCTGCCGCTGGCCCAGCTCGTGCGCTCCGGTCCCGAGGCGTACGGCCTGACCCCCGACGGCGACCCGCCCCGGGCGGTGGCGGCCGACATGCCGGCGCGCGCCGCCGGCCCCGAGCGCAACTTCACGCCCCGCCAGGCGCTGGCCACGCGGGCGTTCTGGTACATCTCGGCCGGCCACGGCGCCGCCCTGCTGGTCGTCTCCGCCGTGCTCGTCCACATGGTGATCCACGTCACCGAGCGGCTCGGCTTCTCGCTCCCCCAGGCCGCGTCGGTGGCGGCGCTGATGACCGTGATGCAGGCGATCGGGCAGCTGAGCGGGGGCTGGCTCGGCGACCGCTTCAGCAAGCGCCGGATCGCCGCCGCCTGCATGCTGGGCCACGCCGTCGGCCTCGTCGTGCTGGCGGTGGCGACGGCGTTCTGGATGGTCCTCGCCTTCGCCGTGGTGCACGGCCTGGCCTGGGGGATGCGAGGGCCGCTGATGTCGGCGATCCGTGCCGACTACTTCGGCAGCGCCTCCTTCGGCATGATCACCGGCATCTCCTCCATGGTCCTGATGGTCGGGATGATGGGCGGCCCGCTGGTGGCCGGCATCCTCGCCGACCGCACGGGCAGCTACGTCGCCGGCTTCAGCGTGCTGGCCGCGCTGGCGGCGGTGGGCTCCGTGTTCTTCCTGCTCGCCCGCCGGCCGCGGAGCGTGGTCCTGTAGCGCGGGTCTCCGTTATACTCCGAGCGACTGAAGGCAGCCACGGACGGGAGGAACGCCATGCCTGGAGCGTTGACCGACACTCTGACCATCCGTCGCCTGTCTGCGGCGCTGGGCGCCGAGGTGCTCGGCGTCGACCTGGCGCAGCCGCTCGACGCCGCGACGCTGAGGCTTATGCGCGAGGCCTTCCAGGAGCATCACGTGCTGTGCTTCCGTGAGCAACGTCTGACCGACGCCGAGCTCATGGCCTTTTCGCTGCAGTTCGGCCCGCTCGAGGCCTTCCCCGAGAAGGACAAGACGAAGGGGACGATCGAGGTCTACAACGTCGCGAACGTCTCCCCCGAGGGCGTGCATCTGCCGGCCCAGGATCCACACGTCATCTTCCAGCGCAACAACGCCCGGTGGCACACGGACAGCTCCTACCGCTTCGTCCCCTCGCTGGCCTCGATACTGTACGGTGTCGAGGTGCTGCCGGAAGGGGCCGAGGGCGGCGAGACCGGGTTCTCGAACATGCTCCTGGCCTACGAGGCGCTCCCGGACGCCATGAAGCGGCGCCTCGAGCCCCTGCACATGGTCCACCACTACGACGGGATCCGGCGGCTCGAGCCCGAGATGCCGCCGACAGCGGCGGTTGAGCGCGACGCGTTTCCACCGGTGTCCCATCCGGTGATCCGCGTACACCCCGACCGGGCCGGGCGGCGCTCGCTGTACTTCACGTGCAACACCGCGCGTGAGATCGGCGGCGGCACGCTCGAGGAAGGCCAGGCGCTGCACGACTGGCTGCGGGAGCACGTCAGCCAGCCGCGCTTCTGCTACTACCATCGCTGGCGCCTCAACGACCTCGTGATGTGGGACAACCGCTGCCTGCTGCACCGCGCGATCCCCTACGACTACGCCAGGTACCGCCGCGTTCTGCGCCGGACGACCGTCGCGGGCAGTGGTCCCGTGGTCGGCCCCTTCTCGGTAGGAGCGGGCGCGGCCGGCGGCGCGTAGTCACCGCCGGTCTCACTCGATCACGCGCTCGGCGCGCAGGAGCAGCGGGCGAGGAACGGTCACGCCGAGGGCGCGGGCTGTCTTGAGCAGCCAGGAGCGCCCGTCTCATGCCCGGTCAGTCGGACAGGATCTCGACCGGTCGGGGCAGGGTAACCAGGAAGACGCAGCCGCCCTGGCTGGAGGCGGCATGCTTGCCGTCGGGCGGCGTGTAGAGATAGTCGCCGGCCTTCAGCCGGTCGGGGCCGATGAGCACGTCACCTTCGAGGACGAACACCTCCTCGCCAGCGGGGTGGTTGTGAGCCGGGAAGCGGGCCCCCGGCTCGAGGCGGACCAGCGTCGTCGACTCGCCCGTCTCCGGGTTACGGCGCAGCAGCTTGTACGTCACGCCGGGGACCCTCCCCGGGCGCCATCCGTCGTCGCCGCCTCGCACCACCGTCGCCGACGCGCCTGGCTCGCTCATGTCGTCCACCTCGTCGCAGTCGGATGTCGCAGGATCGAGCGTGCCATCTCCCGTCTCAGGGGCCCGTCAGGAGCGTCTCGATGTCGTTCAGCACCGTGCGCGGGTGCAGGAACGCCGACGAGTAGATCTCGCGGACGATCCCCGCGGGGTCGATCAGGAAGACCTTCAGGACGTGCGTCAGCTCGCGCCGTGGCCCGCCAGCGGGCCGGTCGGCCGGGGCGCGGACGTCCTGGCCGAAGCCGTCCAGCAGCGGCCGCAGCGCTCGGGCCGAACCCGTGGTGAGGAAGTTCCACCGCGGCCCTGGCCCGTTCTCGCGCTCGCGGCTGCCAGCATAGCGCCGCATCGCGGCCGGCGTGTCGACCGCCGGGTCGAAGGACAGCGTGACCAGCCGGACTCTGTGACGCATGGCCGGGGTGGCCTCGATGGCGGGCCTCAGGGCGTCGAATACCCGGTAGGCGAGCGGGCAGCCGTCCGGATCGACGCAGGTGGTGTAGATGAACCCGAGCAGCGTGATGCGGTCGCGGGTGAACGTGGATAAGCGATGGGCGCGGCCGGCGGTATCCAGCACGTCGCCGTCCGGCGCCACCATGATGCGATGCAGCCGGTAGGTGCCGGGCGCCGGCGGCTCGAAGTCGAGCGCGGGCAGCGGCGTTCGCTCGTGGCCCGACACGGGGGCGGCGCTGGCGAGCCACGCGAGCGCCAGCGCCGCCGCCGTCCGCCTCACGGCGACTTCAGCGCCTTCGAGCCGAGCTTCATGTGGTGGGCGCGGCCGAGCTTTTCCTTCGTGAAGTCGACCTCGAAGACCGGCTTCAGCGCCTTGCCGTCCCACGCGAACGCGCGCAGGAACTGCTCGTTGTCGCTTCCGCCCTTGTCCCAGTTGGCGAGCAGCGAGGACGTGATGTAGACGCGCTTGCCGTCCCAGCTCTGCGAGATCATGTTGACCTGCTTGCCGGTGACCCTGGCGTAGGTCTGCTTCGGGGTCTCGGGGTTGGTCAGGTCGAAGTACCGGGTCGTCCCGTCCATGAACGTGTTGACCCACAGCCCCTTGCCGTCGCGCGTGATGCTGATGTCCACCGGCAGCGGGATCTTGGCCGGGTCGCCGATCGTGCCCACCTCCCGAGCGTGCCACTCGCCCTTGGCGTCCGCCTTGACGAGCCAGAGCTTGGAGGTGAGGGCGGCGGCGGTGATGGCCCAGTTGTCGCTGGGGTTGAGCGACCAGCGGATCTCCAGCGGCGCGCCGGGCACGCTGAGGATCTTCCGCGGCTTCATCGCCTTGAGGTCCCACACCACCATCGTGCCGCCGAAGCGCTTCATCGCCTCGGCGTCCTTCACCACCTCCCCGAGCGGCCGCATGTAGTTGGCGTGACCGGTGAAGCTGGAGGTGAGCAGGACGTTCTTCTTTGGATTCACGGCGAGGTCGTAGCCGTAGCCGTCGCCGCCGCCCTCGGTCGGCATCGGATAGGACGCGATGAACTCCCCCTGGTTGTTGTAGAGGGCCATGCCGGTGACGCCGCCCTTGTCCTTCGTGTTGGACAGCGCCTGCACGAGCATCCGCCCCGGCAGCGCGTAGTAGGTGTGCGGTCCGAGGTAGCCGGCCTTGTCCGCCATGTCGGCGATGGTCTTCACGAGCTTGGGCCTGGCCGGGTCGGTGGCGATGTCGAAGACGTAGATCGTCGGCTCCGCGAGTCCGCCGGCCCAGATGAAGCGCCGGTCGTCGGTGAACCCCATGTGATGGGCCTCGCCGCGCGTGCCGACCGCGACCGAGCCCAGCACCTTGCCGTAGCTCTTCGACTTCGGGTGCACGTCGATCGTCACCAGCTTGTCGAAGCCGTCGCCGACGCCCTCGACGCCCAGGGTCCAGACGTAGACGTAGTCCTCCTGGCCCTTGATGAGCTTGGCGATGTAGGGGGAGTTGCAGGTCTCGTCCGCCCACGCGGTCTCGACGAACCCTGCGCCCACCAGGATCGCCAGGATCAGGCCTGCGGCCAGGGTGGCGTGCAGCACGCGCTGAGCGCTCATGGAAGCTCTCCTTCCGTCCGGACGTGAGCAGGCCGGAGCATTACACGGTCATTTCGAGCAGGTAGAGGCCGCCGGTGAACCGGTCCACCGCGTGGACGATGCCGCGGTCGTCCACGAAGACATCGTTGATCTGAACGGCGCCGGCGCGCGTGCCGCGCGGCGCCGGTGGGACGTGATGGGAGACTTCCCGGGGCTGGAACGGGTCCGACACGTCGAAGGCGCGCACGCCGCCGTTGAAGAAGGTGCCGACGACGATCGTGTCCGAGACCCAGGCCCCGGGCGCCGGCCGGTTCTCGTGAAGGTTGTGGGCGCCGTAGCGGCCGCCGCGGCTCTTGAACTCGTCGAGGGGCGGCAGCGGGCAGGTGGCGATCGGCACCGGGTTGGTCTCGTCGCGCACATCCACCACCCAGACCAGCTTGGGCCAGTCCTCGCCGCCGTCGCGCACGGCCTCGTCGGAGACGATCATGAGCCCGCGGCTGAGCAGGGGCAGCACCGTGTGCGTGAAGCCGGGGAAGGGCGGGTGATAGTCCCAGCGGCTCACCAGCTTCGGATGCGCCATGTCCGCGATGTCGAGGATGACCGCACCGCCGTCGAGGTAGCCGACCCACGCCCGGTCGGGCCGCTGCGGGTAGACGTTGGTGTTGTGGGCGCGGAAGCCCGCGTCGAACGTGGGATGGCGGACGGGTGGCGGCTCGGCGTCGCCGTCGCGGGTGCCCGGCAGCCACCAGCGCCCGACCTCGACCGGCTTGGTGGGCTGGCGGACGTCGACGATACGGTAGCACTGGTCGTCCTTGGGGTTGCGCGCCTTGAAGTCGGCGGCCCCGCTGGCGATGTGGACGTAGGCGCCGTCCACGGACCACAGGTGGTGCACGCCGCGGGAGTGCGGCCCCGAGGCGTCGAAGAACGCGACCGGCCGCGGCTTGCCCGGGTCGGCGACGTCGAAGATCTCGAAGCCGGCCGGCTTGAGGCCCACGGTCTTGGTCTGGTAGGCCACGACGAGCAGGTCGCCCGCCAGGTCGAGCGAGTTCGAGCGCATGTCGCCGTGCGGCAGGTCCGTCTGGAGGATGACGGAGGGCTTGCGCGGATCCGTCACGTCGACGGCGGTGACGTTCTTCGGCGCCGACTCGTGGGCCAGCCACAGCACGCGCCGGCCGTCCCGCGCGAGCTGGATCACCATGCCCTCGCCGACGTTGCCGAACCCGCCGAGATCGTGTTGGGCCAGGAGCCGCATGTTCCTGGAGGATTCCGCTGTCGTCATGGTCTCCGTCTCCCCCGTCCGCGGTTGGAGCATAATACCGCCCGTGCTCGACGAGCGCGCAATCCAGGGATTCCTGGCCGTCCGGCCCATCGCGGTGCTGGCGACGGTGCAGGCCGACGGGGGCCCGCTGGCCATGCCGATGTGGTTCCTGCACGACCCCGGCACGCTGACCATGATCAGCGTCGCCGACACGCAGAAGGTTCGCAACCTGCGGCGGGACCCCCGCGTGTGCGTGGTCGTCGAGTCGGCCGGCGCCGACGGCGGCGACGCGCGCGGCGTGACCATCCAGGGGTGCGCGCAGTTCCTGCCCGACGGTCCCGAGCGGCTCGCGCTCGCGGAGCGCTTTCACGCGAAGTACCCGAGGCTCCAGCGGCTGTGGGGCGGGCGCGCGATGCCGCCCAGCCGCGTCATGTTCCGGGTCGTCCCCACCCACGTGACGAGCTGGGGGCTCGAGTAGCGGTCGCCGAGAAAGCGAAAGCCCACCACGCTGGCGCGGCCGTCAGAAACGGGCGCCGGGGCGCCGGGCCGCTCACGTCGCTCAGGTCGGCAGGCCGAACAGCGACGTCATGCGCGACGCGTCCAGCATCGCGGCCATCTCCGTGTCGGTCGGCCGGCGCTCGAAGCGGCTGGCGGCGTCGAGGAAGCGGGGCAGGAGCGTGAGGTCGCCGGCGGTGTTGAGGAAGGTGCCGGGAATGCCGAGCGCCCAGTGCACGGCGCGATCGAGGTCGGCCGGCGCCTCCAGCGGCTGGTACCATGTCGCATGCGTCCGCTCGGCGGCCGCCCACGGCCCGCGCGCGATCGACTTGATGATCTGCACCGCCACGTTCCGCTCGCGACAGATGCCCAGCACCTCCTCGAACGCCGGCCGGTAGCGCGGGTCCCGGTGGAAGAAGATGTTGTACGGCAGCAGGACGGAGTCGAAGTCGAAGCGGGCCAGGCTGCGCCGGTGCATGGCGGGAATGGCCCAGCCGTGGCCGGTCACGCCGATGAAGCGCGTCAGGCGCTGCGCGCGGGCCTCGATCACCGCTTCCAGCGCGCCGCCTGGCCCCATCGTCTGGTCCCAGTCGTCGGGGTGCCAGAGCGCGTGCAGCTGGATGAGGTCGACGTGGTCCACCCGCAGCCGCTCCAGCGAGCGGTGAATGTCCTCGCGGGCCTCGCGCGCCGTCCGGCTGCCGGTCTTGGTGGCGAGGAAGAAGTCCTTCCGGTGGCGGGCCATCCAGGGGCCGATGCGCAGCTCGGAGTCGCCGTAACGCGCGGCGGTGTTGATGTGGTTGACGCCGTACCGGAGCAGCATCTCCAGCGCCCGGTCGGCGTCGTCCTGGCTGGCCCGGGCCAGCGCGGCGGCGCCGAACAGCGTGACCGTGCTCAGGTGACCCGTGCGTCCGAACGGCCGTCGCTCGATCATCGCGGTCCCTCCGGCCTCGTGATGGCCGTGATGATACTCGCCCTGGTGGCGCTCGTCGCGCCGGCGCGGCCGGCGGCCGGATCGGACGCCGGGCTCTCGGGACTGGAAGGACATCCGCGCGCGGCGCTGCCCCTGCGGCTGTGGGTGCAGCTCTCCGGCGACGCGCAGCTCGACGCGGCCGCCCGGCGGGCCGTCGACGACTGGAACGCCGTGGCCCGCGATGCGCTGGGCGTCGCGGCCTTCGCGGCGGACGCGCCGCGGGAGAGCGCCCAGGTTCGCGTGAGCATCGAGGCGCCGGCGACCCAGGGGCTGATGGGCATCACCCAGCTGAGCACGGACGACGCCGGCATCATCCAGCTCCCGGTGACCATCGTCGTCGTGGAGCCGGCGGCACGCGGTCAGACGAGCCGCGAGACCGTGCTCTACCAGGTACTCGCCCACGAGCTGGGCCACGCGCTCGGGCTGCCCCACGTGGCCGACCCGCGCTCGCTCATGTGCTGCGAGCGGGGAGCGGTGGACCTGACGGATCCGGCCACGCGCGGGGCCTACGTCGAGGCCCGTCGCCGCCCCGACGTGGGCACGGCGCGGGCGCAGCTGGCCGAGCACTACGCGCGCGTCTGGCGGCGTTGACGAGCTCCCGCGACGGGAGCTCCGTCCTGGCCTGGGGCGCGGTCTCAGATTCCGTGGACGATCAATCGCTCCAGATCCCTGCAGAGATCTCGGTCGCGCTGGAAGCCGCGCGCCTGTATCAGGGCCACGGCCCGGCGTGCCACGTCGATATCGGCCAGTGCCGCCGCGCGCACCAGCTGAGCGAGATCCACCCGGTCCTGAGGCCGGGTCCGGTCGTCTCGTGAGAGCAGCTTCAGCGCCAGCAGGTGGCCGATTGTCGCCACCGGCACCCGAAGCCCGGACAGGATCTCCAGCGGTTCGGCCGCCTCGACGATCTCGGGCTCGATTCCCGACGAGGCGAACAGGATGTCGAGGACGACGGCGTCCTCGTCGCCCCCTTTGGCCAGCAACCGCGCCGTTGCCAGCCGCCCCGCTGCCTCCTGCTCCACGAGGGTCTGGAGCCGGTAGCCCCGCTGCTGGAGCGCGTGAACCGCCTGCTCCGCGTCTGGGTCGCCACGGACAGCGATGACGAGATCGACGTCACGCGTGAAGCGGGGCTCGGTTCGAGCCGAGACGGCGAGGCCGCCCACGAGAGCCCATCGGAGGCGGAGCTCGGCCAGGTCCAGTGCGGCCGCCCGGAGGACGGCCTCGAGGTGGTTCACTCGGAGCGGCGGGGCCAGGAGGCGCGCCGTCCGACGGCATCGCCGAACTCGGCGCCCGGCCGCTCTTGCAGCCAAGCCCTGACCCGGGCCTCGATCTCCGTGTCGGGAAGGGCGGGATGACTACGGCGAAGGTTCTGCCGCATCATCTCCACCCCGGTCTCGAACATCGCGAGGGCAGCCCGGAGGCGGGCGGCGGCGGCTTCACGGGCGTCGCGGGCGGTCTCGCCAGCCATGGCCTCGGGCCAGTCTCCCCCTCGCAACTGGCGCCGCTCAGCGCTGGTTGAGGGCGCGGTCGGCGACCTCGACGGTTTTCTTGTCGGGGTCGAACTTCAGCGTCTTCTTGGTCTCGACATCGCCCCCCGTCACCCGGATGAAGAACGTGTCGTCGCCGAACTCGATCGAGTGGATGTCGCCGACCGCGAACACCGCGGCGTGGCCGGGCTCGTTGAGGAACTCCCTCTGCAGCTCGACCTCGGCGTGGCCGGGCGTCCGACCGTCGTCGAGCCGGCGCCAGCGCCGCATCCGCGTGGGGTTCTGGTAGTTGCCGTAGATCACCCAGCAGGGGCCGTGGTCGTGCACCGCGGACTTGCCGGCCTTGGCGCGGCCGTGCACCAGCACGTGCACGTCGGTCTCGGGGTCGTGACCGATCGTGGTGCGTTCGACGTAGGGGACCGGATCGCCGAGATGCTTCTTCAGCAGCTCGGGATTGTGGAGCAGCTTCTCCAGGTGGTCCCGGATCTCGGCCAGGCCCGAGGGCACGCCCTTGGCGTTGATCGTCGCGCGCGTATCGGCGAGGAACTGCTCCAGGCTGTAGTGGCTCAACGCGATCCTCCCTTCCAGGGTCCCCAGCGCCCGCTCTCGACCGAGGCCAGGAACTCGGCGACGAGCGAATTGAACAGCCCCGGCTCCTCGATGTTGACCGTGTGGCCGGTCATCGGCAGCACGACGAGGCCGGCGTGCGGGATGTGCCGCTTCATGAAAAGGCCCGGCCCCAGGCAGGGCTCGTCCTGGTCGCCGACGACGATGAGGGCCGGCGCGGCGATCTGCTTGAGCTCGGACTCCAGCTGGTAGATGGTCCGACGCTTCATCTGGACGCCCCGGGCCATGAGCGCGGAGCCCACGCCTGAGTGGTCCAGCACGTTGCGCATGAACTCCGCGTGGCCGCGAGGGTCCTTCTCGGCGAAGCCGCGCCGCGCCGGATTGGCGGCGAAGTTCCGCGCCTTGGCCTCGGCGCCCTCGGTCTCGTAGAGCCTGGCCTGGCGCTCGGCGTTCTTGACGAACTCCTCGGGGCTGTCGCTGCCGGCGCCGGCTCCGGCGATGACGAGGCTGGCGGCGAGCTCGGGGTGCCGGATGCCGAAGTTCACCGTCACGCCGCCCCCCAGCGACAGGCCCCCGATGTGCGCGCGCCGGATGCCGAGGTGCTCCAGGAGGCCGCGCAGGTCCTCGACCAGGATCTCGACGGAGTAGGCGTCGCCGTCCTTCGGCACCTCCGACGGCGGGTAGCCGCGGTAGTTCCAGGTCACGACGCGGTAGCGGCGGGAGAAGTAGCGCACCTGCTGCTCCCACGAGCGATGATCGCCCCCGTACTCGTGGCACCAGACCAGCGGGAAGCCCTGCCCGGTCTCTTCGTAATAGAGGTCGACGGGGCCCTTGAGAGACGGAATGCGCGCGGTCGGCATGGCTCCTCCGAGCTCGGATGATATCACTCGTCCCGGGGTCTGCCCCGAGCTTGCCCGGGACAGCCCCTGGGTGCCGGCACCCGGGTCCGGACGGCCACGCCACTCTTCCCCCGGCGGTGGCCCGGACAGGCGGCTTCCTCCGGCCGCGGGTGATACCATCCCGCCATGGCTGACAAACCGATCCGCGTGGGATTCGTGGGGGCCGGGGCCAACACCCGCAAGCATCACATTCCCAAGCTCAAGGCCCAGCCGGGCGTCGAGCTGGTGGCGGTCGCCAACCGGTCGAAGGAGTCGGGCGAGCGCGTGGCCAAGGAGTTCGGCATCGCGCGCGTGCACGACGACTGGCGGCAGGTGGTGGAGGCGCGGGACGTCGACGCGGTCTGCATCGGCACCTGGCCCTACATGCACCGCGAGCTGACGGTGGCGTCGCTGGCCGCCGGCAAGCACGTGCTGTGCGAGGCGCGCATGGCCATGAACGCCGCCGAGGGGCGCCAGATGCTGGAGGCCTCCCGCAAGGCACCCCAGCTCGTCGCCCAGCTGGTGCCGGCGCCGCACACGCTCGAGCTGGACGGGACGCTCACGCGCCTGCTGGCCGAGGGCTACGCGGGCGAGGTGCAGGCGGTCGAGGTGCAGGCGACCCAGCAGGCGCGCTTCGCCGAGCTGGGCGACGCGATGCACTGGCGGCAGGACATCCGGCTCAGCGGCAACAACATCCTGAACATGGGCATCTGGTACGAGGCGATGATGCGCTGGCTGGGGCCGGCCCGGCGCGTGATGGCGATGACGAAGATCGCGGTGCCCCGGCGCCGGGACGAGACGGGCGCCTGGCACGACGTGAAGGTGCCCGATCACGCCGACATCCTGGTGGCGTTCAAGAGCGGGGCCGTCGGCCACCTGCGCTTCAGCTCGCTCACGGCGCTCGCGCCGCCGGCCGAGGCCTGGATCTACGGCAGCGAGGGCACGCTGCGGATCGAGCCGGACGCCAGGCGGCTGTCGGGCGGTCGGCGCGGCGACAAGGCGCTGGCCGAGATCGCCATCCCGGCCGACCAGCGCATCGGCTGGCGCGTCGAGGAGGAGTTCGTCAACGCGATCCGCGGGCGCGAGAAGGTCACGCACACGAACTTCGAGGACGGCGTGCGCTACATGGAGTTCACCGATGCGGTCGCCCGCAGCGCGGCCAGCGAGCGCGCGGCCGACGTCGCCGAGCTGTGAGGGGGTCGCCCATGAAGACCATCGTCGCGCTGCCGGGCGAGGGGATCGGGATCGAGGTCGTCGACGCCACCTGCGAGGTGCTGGCGGGCACGGGCCTGCCGCTCAAGATCCTCACGCCCCCCCAGGGCGCGGCCGCGATCAAGACGCACGGCTCCCCCATTCCCGACGACACCAAGCGCGCGGCCCGCGAGGCGGACGGGGTCCTCTTCGGCGCCGCCGGGCCGTCCTCGTCGCCGATCGTCTCGTGGCTGCGCTGGGAGATGGACGCGTTCGCGGGCGTGCGGCCGATCCGCTTCTACCCGGGGATGCACTCGCCGCTGGCCGACCCCGGCGGCATCGACTACGTCATCCTGCGCGAGAACAGCGAGGGCCTCTATCCGGGGCGCGAGGGGACCCTGGCCGACATCGCGCGGCTCATGCCCGGGCTCAGCGACCGGACGGGCCGCACGATCACGGACTACGGCGCCGAGGGGCGCTTCGCGGTGAAGGTGGTCACGCCGGCCGGCGCCGGGCGCATCGCCCGCTTCGCCTGCGAGCTGGCGCGGCAGCGCAGGGCCCGGGGCAAGCCCGGCAAGGTCACGTGCGTGACGAAGTCCAACGTCCTGCGCCAGACCGACGGGCTCTTCCAGGAGACCGCCGAGCGGATCGTCCGCGGGGCCGGGCTCGAGTTCGAGCACTTCCACGTGGATGACGCCGCCCGCCGGCTCGTGCGCTTCCCGCGCTCGATGGACGTCGTGCTCTGCATGAACCTCTACGGCGACATCCTGTCCGACCTCGCGGCCGAGACGGCGGGCGGGCTCGGCCTGGCGCCCTCGGGCTGCTTCGGCGACGGCTGGGCGTACTTCGAGTCGGTCCACGGCTCGGCGCCCGACATCGCCGGACGGGGCATCGCCAACCCGACCGCGACGATCCTGTCGGCGGCGATGATGCTGGAGCACGTGGGCTTCGGCGCCGAGGCGGAGCGGCTGTGTGCCGCGGTGGGCCGGGTGTACCGTGACGGCACGACGCTGACGCCCGACCAGGGCGGGGGCGCCAAGACACGCGACATGGCCCAGGCCGTGCTGGCGGCCTACCGCAGCGCGTGAGCCACGACCTCGCGGCCCTCTGGCCGCTCGAGCGCGGCCTCGACTTCCTCAACCACGGCTCCTTCGGCGCCTGCCCGGCCGAGGTGCTGCGGCACCAGGACGCGCTGCGCGCCGAGATGGAAGCCGAGCCCGTGCGCTTCCTCTCGCGCGAG
Source organism: Candidatus Methylomirabilota bacterium (assembly GCA_035762565.1). Classification (GTDB taxonomy): domain Bacteria; phylum Methylomirabilota; class Methylomirabilia; order Rokubacteriales; family CSP1-6; genus AR5. The sequence continues at coordinate 20,293 of DASTOJ010000128.1, forward strand.
CTGGACGACCGGCTCGAGGCGGCCCGTGACGCGCTGGCCGCGTTCGTCGGCGCCGACGGCGACGACCTCGCGTTCGTCACCAACGCCACCGGGGGCGTCAACGCGGTTCTGAGGTCGCTGGCGTTCGCGGCGGGTGACGAGCTGCTGACGACCGACCACGCCTACAACGCCTGCCGCAACACGCTCGACTTCGTCGCCGCCCGCGCCGGCGCCCGGGTGATGGTGGCCACCATTCCTTTTCCGGTGGGCTCGCCCGACGACGTCGTCGAGGCGGTGCTGGCCAAGGTCACGCCCCGCACGCGGCTGGCGCTGGTGGATCACGTGACCAGCCCGACGGCGCTGATCCTGCCGCTCGAGCGCTTGAGCGCGGAGCTGGGCCGCCGCGGCGTGGACGTGCTGGTCGACGGCGCCCACGCGCCGGGCATGGTGCCGCTCGACCTGGCCGCGCTCGGCGCCGCCTACTACAGCGGGAACTGCCACAAGTGGCTCTGTGCGCCGAAGGGCTCGGCGTTCCTGTGGGTGCGCCGCGATCGGCAGGCCACGGTGCACCCGCTCACGATCAGCCACGGCGCCAGCGCGGTACGGCCGGACCGCTCGCGCTTCCGCCTGGAGTTCGACTGGACGGGCACCAGCGATCCGACCGCGTGGCTGACCGTCCCCAGGGCGATCGAGTACGTGGGCTCGCTGCTGCCGGGCGGGTGGCCGGCGGTGATGGCGCGCAACCGCGCGCTGGCCCGTGAGGCGCGCGACCTGCTCTGCGCGGCGGTGGGCGCCGCGGCGCCGTGCCCGGAGGCGATGCTCGGCTCGCTCGCCAGCGTCCCGCTGCCGGACGGGACCGCGGACGTCGCGTGGCGGCGTCCGGATCCGCTCCAGCGGCAGCTGTTCGACGGCTGGGGCATCGAGGTGCCGGTGGTGAGCTGGCCGGCGGCGCCCCGGCGCCTCATCCGCGTCTCCGCGCAGCTCTACAACCGCCGCGAGCAGTACGAGCGGCTGGCCGAGGCCCTGCGCAAGGAGCTGGACCGGCCGTGAGGCGACGCCGGTTCCTGGCCCTGGCCGCGACGACCGCGGCCGCCGCGCTCGCGGGCTGCGGGCGCGGGTCGGACGGCCGCATCAAGGTCGTGATCGCCGACTACAGCAAGGACCACACGCGGCCCTTCTGGCAGGCGCTCGCCGAGACGTACATGAAGCAGGGGGGCGCGAAGGTCGAGCTGCAGGTGGTCGACTGGAACTCGATCGACCAGCAGGTCAGCACGATGCTGCAGAACAACCAGCCGCCGGACGTGCTGAACCTCAACTCGTTCTCCAGCTACGCCAAGGACGGCCTGCTCTACGCGGCCGACGAGATCCTCTCGCCGCAGACGAAGGACGACTTCCTGGACGCCTTCGCCCGGGGCGGGGAGTACGGCGGCAAGCTGTACGGCTTTCCCATCCTGTCGAGCGCGCGCGCGTTCTTCTACAATCGGGCGCTGTTCCGCAAGGCCGGCCTGGCCGGCCCCCCCGGGACGTGGGACGAGTTCGTCCAGGCCGCCAGCCGGATCCAGGCTCTCGGGCAGGAGACGATCGGCTACGCGCTGCCGCTGGGGCCGGAGGAGGCGCAGGCCGAGTGGTCGATCTGGATGTGGAACAACGGCGGCGACTGGAAGTCGGGCGAGCAATGGACGATCAACAGCGGGCGCAACGTGCAAACGCTGCAGTTCCTGGCCGACCTCGCCAACAAGTATCGGGTGACCCAGGTCAACCCGGGCAAGACCAACCGCACCGACGGCGCCTTCCAGCTCTTCAAAGACGGCAAGGTCGGCATGGTCATGGGCTTCAGCCCCCTCGCCGCCCAGCTCGACGCCGAGGGCAAGGTCGACTACGGCGTGTCCACGATGCCGACCAACATCGGCGCCAGCGTCACGCTCGGCGTCGAGGACTACCTGATGGCGTTCAAGAGGGAGGGCAACCAGGACGCTGTGAAGAAGTTCCTCGACCTCTACTACCAGCCGGAGAACATCACCCGCTGGATCGCCGCCGAGGGCTTTCTTCCCGTGACGAAGTCCGGCCTGCGGCGGATGAGCGACAATCCGAAGCTGAAGCCATACCTCGACGCACTCCCGAGCGCCAAGCTCGTGCCGACCACCGATCCCGCCTGGGACCGGGTCAAGCTCGACGTGCAGCAGAACATCGGGCTGGCCGTGCAGCCGGGCGGCGACCCGCGGCAGGTCCTCGACCAGCTCCAGAAGAACGCCACCGCTGCAGCGGGCGGTCGCTGACACGACCCTGACGCGCGGCGGCCACTGGCGAGCGCTGCTCTGGCTCGGCCCGAGCCTCGCGCTCATCGCCGGCGTCGTGCTCTATCCCGCGGCCCAGCTCGTCCACGCCTCACTGGGCCGGTATTCGCTGACCGGTCTCTACCAGGGCGCCGTGGGCGTGGAGAACTACGCGCGGCTCGTCCAGCAGGAGGCGCTGCCGGCCGTGCTGGCGAACACCACGGTGTGGGTCGCGGTCGTCGTGGTGGTGACGCTCGTGATCTCGCTGGGACTCGCCCAGCTCCTCGACCAGGACTTCCCGGGCCGGCGCCTCGTCCGGTGGGCGCTCATCGTGCCCTGGGCGGCCTCCCTGATCATGACGGCCAAGCTGTTCGTGTGGATCTACGACTACTACTTCGGGATCCTCAACCACGCGCTGCTGTCGGTGGGCATCCTTGCGCGCCCCGTCGACTGGCTCGGCGAGGGCGCGACGATCATGGCGGCGATGATCGCCGTGGGCGTCTTCGTGTCGCTGCCGTTCACGACCTACGTGCTGCTAGCCGGGCTGCAGACCATCCCCGGCGAGGTCTACGAGGCCGCGCGCGTCGACGGCGCCTCCGTCTGGCGGACGTACCGGTCGGTGACGCTGCCGCTCCTGCGGCCGGCGCTGCTGGTGGCCACCGTGCTCAACCTGATCTACGTCTTCAACTCGTTCCCGATCGTGTGGACGCTGAACGACCGCAACCCCGGCTTCGGCTACGACACGACGATCACCTACATGTACAAGATCGCCTTCAAGAGCGCCCTGCGCGACGTCGGCCTGGCGGCGGCGCTCGGCGTGGTCAACGTGCTGGCCATCCTGGTCGCCGTGTTCGTCTACCTGCGCACGGTCCGCTGGCGGGAGCAGGAGGCCTGATGACGCGCCGGGCGGCGCGGCGGGCGGCGCTGGGGGGCGCGGGGTGGGTTCTCGCCCTGGGGCTGCTGTCGCCCTACCTGGTCATGCTCTTCACCGCGCTCAAGCCCGCGGCCGAGCTGCGCACGACGCCGCCGCGCCTGCTGCCGGTCGACTGGCGGTTCGCCAACTTCGTCGACGTGCTGCGCGACGATGCCTTCCAGAGCTGGCTGTCGGTCTCGCTCGTGGTGGCGGCGGCCTCGACCCTGCTGGTCATCCTCGCCGCGGTGCCGGCCGCCTACTACACCGCGCGCCACCGCTTCCCCGGCCGCGGGGCCTTCCTGTTCCTCGTGCTGGTCACGCAGATGTTCGCGCCGACGGCGCTGGTGGTCGGGCTCTACCGGGAGTTCTTCGAGCTGGACCTCATCAACACCTACACCGCGCTGATCCTGACCAACGCGGCCTTCAACCTGGCGTTCGCCATCTGGATGCTCCGGGCGTTCTTCGCCTCGATCCCGCGCGAGATCGAGGAGGCGGCCGCCGTGGACGGCTGCGGCCGGCTGCGCACGCTGGCCGGCATCGTGCTGCCGCTGTCGCTGCCGGGCATCGTGACGGCGGCCATCTTCGCCTTCATCGCGGCCTGGAACGAGTACATCGTGGCGCTGACGCTCATGACCGACCCGGCCATGAAGCCGCTGACCGTCGGCATCACGACCTACGTGACCGCCTACGTGCAGCACTGGAACTCGCTGTTCGCCGCCTCCGTGCTGGCCATCGTGCCCGTCGTCGTGCTCTTCGCGCTCATCGAGCGCTACCTGGTCGGCGGGTTGACGGCCGGCAGCCTCAAGTAGCCGCCGTTCGCGGCGCGGCCGCGGTACTATCCGGGACCATGACCGATCGCGACCTCACGTTCACGGCAGCGGGCGAGCTGGTGCGGCTCTATCGAGCCCGTCGGGTCTCGCCGCTCGAAGTCGTCCAGGCGCTGCTGGCGCGCATCGACGCCGTCAACCCGGCGGTGAACGCGGTGGTGACGCTGGCGCGGGAGGCGGCGCTGTGGCACGCGCGCCGGGCCACCGCGGCCCTCAAGCGTGGCGGGCCGCTGTCGCCGCTGTTCGGTGTGCCGGTCACCGTCAAGGACGTCACCCCGACGGCCGGGATCCGCACGACGTACGGCTCCAAGCTGTTCGAGGACCACGTGCCGGACGAGGACGCCCTCGTGGTCCAGCGCCTGCGCGCGGCCGGGGCCATCGTGCTCGGCAAGACGAACACCCCGGAGTTCGCGTTCGGTCCCAACACGACGAACACGGTGTTCGGCGCGACGCGCAACCCCTGGGATCTCACGCGGACCTCCGGCGGCTCCAGCGGCGGCGCGGCGGCGGCGCTCGCCACCGGCATGTGCCCGCTGGCCGAGGGCTCCGACCTGGGCGGCTCGCTCCGGGGGCCGGCGTCGTTCTGCGGCGTGGTGGGCTTCCGCACGACGCCCGGGCTGATCCCGCGGTACCCGTCGGCACTCGCCTGGGACACCTACTCCGTGGAAGGGCCGATGGCGCGCACCGTCGCCGACACGGCGCTGATGCTGTCGGTGATGGCCGGACCCGACGACCGGGCGCCGCTGTCCTACGACGTCGACGTACGCCCGTTGGTAGCCGCGACCAGGGCGCCCTCGGTCAAGGGCTGGCGGATCGTGTGGACGCCGGACCTCGGCGGGCTGGTGATGATCGACGACGAGGTCCGAGCCCTGGTCGAGCGCGCCATGAGCGTGTTCCGCTCGCTGGGCGCGCGCGTCGAGCCGGCCTGCCCCGACGTGAGCGACGTGCCCGAGATCGTGCGGCTCTCCCGCGGGTTCCTGATGGTCGCGCGCCACGCCGACAAGCTGCCCGAGCACCGCGCGATCCTGCAGCCGGGATTGGTGGAGAACACCGAGCAGGGGCTGGCGCTGTCCTCCCGCGACGTGGCGCGGGGCGAGCTGCTGCGCACGCGCCAGTGGCAGCGCGTGCGCGAGTTCCTGGACGGCCGGGACGTGTGGATCACGCCGACCATGGCCGTGCCGGCGTTCCCCATCGAGCACCCGCACGTCCTGGAGATCAACGGCCAGCCCGTCGGCAAGGCGATGCAGCGCTCGCTCCTGACCTACGCGTTCTCCGTGCTGGGCCTGCCGGCGATCTCGGTCCCGTGTGGCTTCACACGCGCCGGGCTGCCGGTGGGCCTGCAGATCACCGGAAGGCGGCGTGGCGAGGCTGCGGTCTTGCGGGCGGCCGCAGCCTTCGAGACCGCCCAGCCGTGGAGTGACCGCATCCCAGCCATCGTGAGCCCGGCGAGAGCGCCGGCGGGGTGACGTATCAACGCAGGCCCCCGGCGATGAGCAGTGTCTCGCCGGTGATCCAGGCCGCATCCCGAGACGCCAGGAAGACCACGGCCGGCGCGACGTCCTGGGGTTGACCGATGCGGCCGAGCGGGGTCTGCGCCTCGAGCTGCTTGCGGAAGTCGCTGGCGGCGAAGCCGGCGGCGTGAACGCCCTCCGTTTCCACCATCCCCGGGTTGATCGCGTTCACGCGGATGCCGCGCGCGCCGAGCTCCTTGGCCAGCGTCCGGGTGACCGCATCGACCGCCGCCTTGGTGCCGCTGTAGACCGCGGTGTTCGGCGGCGTGAGGGTGGTCGTGGCCGAGCTGACGTTGACGATGCTCCCGCCCGAGCCATCGAAGTGCTTGACCGCTTCCTTCGAGGCCAGGATCAGCGCGAGGACGTTCAGATCGAACTGCCTGTGGAAGTGCTCCTCGGTGACGTCCTCGAGCGGCGAGAACTCGTAGACTCCGGCGTTGTTGACGAGGATGTCCAGCCGCCCGAACGCCTGCCTGGTCGCCGCGAAGAGCCGGCCGATCTCCGCCTGCTTCGCCACGTTGGCCTGCACCGCGAGAGCCCGGCCGCCGCTGCCCACGATCTCGGCAACCACGCGGTCGGCCCCTTCCTTGCTGGACGCGTAGTTGACCACGACTGCCGCCCCCTCCGCCGCCAGATGGCGGGCGATGGAAGCGCCGATCCCCTTGGACGCGCCCGTGACGATCGCCACCTTGCCCTCGAGCTTGCCCATTGCGTGTTTCCCCTCTGCTTCCTCGGCCACCAAGCGGCCGGGACGCACGTCTCTGGTGTTTTGGAGGGGGAGGGGAGATCGATCGATTCAGGCTCGCGCCGGCACACCGGCGATGCGTTTCACATCGCCTCGGAGTCTGTCGTTGCGTTGCGGCGACCGAGCTCCAGGATGGCGTCGGCCAGGTTCACGCCGTCAGCACGAGCACATAGCCCGATCGCACGCCCGCCGTCGGACTCCCGGCCACCTTGGCAGGCGAGTTGCCGACGCCCTGCATGTGGCTCGCGAGAGATCGGGAGTCGTGTCGCGGCCAATCTCGAAGTGAGACCTGGAGGAGAGCGACGAATGGGTAGCTCAGGAGCCAACGGATTCTTACGGCAAGATAAAGTACTGCCAGAGGCGCCGCTCAACGCCTCGTCTCCAAAGCACGATCGTTCTGGCTGCGATTCGATCAGGTGTTCAGTCGTCTTCTGTCTGGATCGAGCCGCTGATCGCCAAGTTGATCGTGCTGAGGACCGCCATGACCACACTCAGGCAACTGGTTCACGGCCGTGTCGATCGCGCCGACCGTCGGCTCCTCGATCGCCAGGCCGAGCGCCGCGGGATGCCCCACGCCGGAGCAGCTCGCTATCGTGATCCACCTCGCGGACTACTGGTGGGATGCCAACGGATTCGTCGGACAGCGTCTACACCAACACTGGAAGCTTCACCAAGCCACGGAACGCGGGGAGCGCCCTCCACTCCAGCGGCTCATTAACAAGGCGCAGGCGCGGGAAACGCCCGACGAGCGCGGCGATGGCGAGCTGTGCCTCGAGTCGCGCGAGCTGCGCGCCGAGGCAGAAGTGCGCTCCGCCGCCGAACGAATGATGGTGGACATCCTTGCGCGTGATGTCGAAGCGGTCGGGCTCCGGATACGCCCCCGGATCGCGATTGGCGGCGGCAAGGAATGTGAGCACCGACTCACCCCGGCGCATCGGACAGCCCCCGATCTCGACATCGGCCGTCGGGATGCGCGCGGTTTGAACGACCGGTGACTCGAACCGCAGGATCTCTTCGACGGCATTCCCAATCAGCGACGGATCGTCGCGCAGCTTCTGGAGCTGGTCCGGGTGCCGAAGCAAGGTCCAGACCCCGTTACCGATGAGGTCGGTGGTTGTCACGTTGCCGGCGGCCAGCAGCAGCGCGCACATTGTCACAATCTCGTCGTCATTGAGCTGATCGCCGGATTCCTCGGCGGCGATCAGCGCGCTGAGCAGGTCGTCACGCGGTTTGGCCCGGCGCTCGGCGAGCGCCCGCCGCAGATACGCGTCGCGTTGACTCATCGCCTCGGCCAGGACGGCACGTTGTTCGTCGGAGAGCATGGGATTGAACGTCATGGCATCAAGATCGGACCAGCGCTTGAAGTCGTCGCGGTCGGCAGGGTCGATGCCGAGCATCTCCGCAATGACGATGACCGGCAGCGGCCCCGCGAACGCCGCAATGAGGTCAAATCTCTCCTGTTCCGCGACGGCATCGAGCAGTTCCTCGATGATCTCGCGAATGCGGGGTGCCAGGCGCTCGATTGCGCGTTGGGTGAAGGCTTTGGTGACGAGCGCGCGCAGTCGGGTGTGGTCGGGAGCGTCGAGGAGGAGCAGGCTGGGCTTGCGGTCGCGAGGGGGCACGAAGAGGCGCATGTAGGTGCCGTCGTTCGCCTTGCGAGGGTCGCTGGCCATCGTGCGGTCGCGCAGCACACGCTCGATGTCGTCCTGACGCGTGAGCACCCACCGTTTGATCAAGGAGTCGTAGTGCACAGGCTCGCGCCGGCGCAGGTGCGCCAGGACCGGATGGGGATCGGTGCGGAACGCCGAGTCGAGCGCCGTGAGCTCGATGTCGGTCGGGACGCGGTTCCGTGCATTGTCCGCGTGGGTCATCACGTCACCTTTGACTGCCGAAGCATGGGCTCGATGAGTTTCGCGGTCACGCTCCCATCTCCGCTTCTGCCTGCTCCAGCCAGAAGCGCATGTCCATCTCGCGGTACAACGTTGTCGCGGCGGCCAGGTGCTCTCGCACTTGCTCCGGCTTGCCGGTGTGCCGGCGGAGCTTGCCGAGGCCGAGGTGGCAGTGGGCGATGAGGGGCCGCATGCCCGCCTCCTCGGCGAGTGCGAGCGCGTCACGGTAGTGGCCGTCAGCGTGCTCCGGGGGATCGCGGTGGGCGGCGACCTCGCCAAGGAGCCGGAGGGCCCACGCCTCGTAGCCGCGCTGACCGCGCTCGCGGGCAAGGGTCAGGGCTCGCCCGGCGAATGCGAGAGCGTCCTCGAGCCGGTCAGCGAGGACGTACGCTTCGCCCAGATACACTAGGAAGAACGGCTGGTAAGCCGCGAATCCCATCGTCTCATTGGCGCTCAGCGCGTGCTCCAGTAACGGAATGCCCTCAGCAACCCGCCCTGAGAGGGCGTAGGCGTAGCCCAGGATCCCCGTGTTCTGCGCTGAAATAAAGGTCAGGTCCCACTCGCGAGACAGCGCCACCCCGCGTTCGAGCAGGGGAACGGCGTGGCTGAGTTCCCCCCTGGCGATATGGAGATAGGCGAGAGGTGTGCATATAGCGGCCAGGCTGTAGGGGTGATCCAGTGCCTCAGCGAGGCGGATACCCTCCTGGCCGTGGGCGATCCCTTCCTCGAACTTTCCCCGGTCGGCAAAAATCCAGCCCAAAATGAAGCGGGCCATCACGACGGGAAATCCGGCCTGGCCAAACCGTTCCCGGCTCAGATCACCTTCAAGCAATTCCAGGACTTTCAGGATAAGATCCTCGGCCCGTCGATAGTCGCCCGTCGCGAAGCAGGCCGCGCCGAGGTAGAGATTTCCCGTCACCTGGAGCGGAACATCCCCAAGCGACTCGGCGATGGCCTGGGCGTTCTGGCCGAACGCGAGCGCTTCCGTCGGATGACCAGTCATCCAAAGGCTGTGGCACAGATAGACGGATAGCTGCGCGAGTCGCCGTTGGTCGTCGAGCGCCCTCGCCAGGCCTTCGGCTTCACGGAGACAGCCGAAGATCCGCTCGAATTCTCCGAGCGGAAAGAGTGCAGTTCGAAGGTCGAAGCGAAGATCAAGTGCCAACTCCAGTCTCTCGTGGGTCTCGGGCAGATGCTCGAGGGCCGTCAGCGCCTGCTCGAAGCAGCTCAGGGCTTCCCGGTTGGCCGATCGCGCCAAGGCCTTTACGCCGGCCTGACGGAGGTACGTGACCGCCTGCTCCCACATCTCGCCCCGCACGGCATGGTGGGCCAGCCGCTCGACGTGCTCGCTCAGCCGGTCCGGATAGAAGCGGTCGATGGCGCCGACGATGCGAGCGTGCAGGGTCTTGCGCCGCTCCTGGAGCAGGGTGCCGTAGGTGACTTCATGGGTGAGCGCATGCTTGAAGGTATATTCGGGATCCGGAAAGAGGCGCGTCTCGTACAGGAACTCCGCCGCCTGCAGATGCGCGAGCCCCCGATGCACGGCATCCTCCGCCGCCTCCGCCACGGCGTGGAGCAGCACAAATGGCACGTCCTTGCCGATGACCGAGGCCGTCTGGAGCAGCTGCTTGTCCTCCGCCGGGAGCCGGTCGATCCGGGCCGCTAGGATCACCTGCACGGTCGCCGGGACCTCGATCGCCTGGATCGGCCGGGTCAGACGATACGCGCCGCGCTCCCCGGTGAGCGCCCCGGTCTCCACGAGCGTTCGGATGCTCTCCTCGATGAAGAAGGGATTGCCGCGTTTCACCAGCAGGCGCTTGAGGGGCTCCAGCCCAGGGTCGGCGCCCAGAAGGGCACCCAGAAGTTCGCCCGCACTCTCCGGCGGGAGCGCGTCGAGCCGGAGCTGGGTGTAGTAGGTCTTGCGCCCCCAACCATGCTGGTACTCCGGCCGGTAGTTGACGAGCAGGAGGAACCGGGATGTGGGCAGACTCTCGACCAAGCCGTCGAGCAGGGCCTGGGTCTCGGCATCGATCCAGTGCAAGTCCTCGAAGACCACAAGAAGCGGCTGCCCCTGGCTCTCCCGGAGTAGGAGGTGCTTGACGGCGTCGAGGGTGCGCTGGCGGCGCTGGGCGGGATCGAGCGCCTGCCAATGGGCGTCCTCGACCGGCACGTCGAGCAGGGCCAGCAGGGCTGGCAGGATCGGCTCGAGGGTGCGATCCAGCGTGAGGAGCTTGCCGGTGACCTTCTCGCGGATCTCGCGGTGGGTCTCGCGCTCGTGCAGCTTGAAGTAGGCCTTGAAGAGGTCGACGACCGGCAGGTAGCTCGTCGCCTTGCCGTAGGACACGGAGCCCGCTTCCAGGATGAGCCACTCCTGGGTGCGGTGGGAGTGGGTGAACTCGTAGACGAGGCGGGATTTCCCCACGCCGGGTTCCCCCACGATGGCGACGAGCTGGCCGCGTCCATCCTGCGCGAGGGCGAGCGCCCGGCGGATCTGCTCGATCTCGGCGTCGCGGCCCACAAACCGCGTCAATCCCCGCGCGGCGGCGGCGTGGAGCCGGGTCCGCTGCGCGCTCACTCCGGTGAGCGCATAAATTTCCACCGGGTCGGGCAAACCCTTGACCGCGACCGGCCCCCGGGCGGCGACCTGCACGTAGCCCTCGGCGAGCTGCAGGGTCGCGGGGGCGAGCAGGATCGTGCCGGGCGTCGCCATCTGCTCCATGCGGGCGGCCAAGTGCGTCGTCTGACCGACCGCGGTGTAATCCATGTGCAGATCCGACCCGATGGCGCGGACGACCACCTCCCCGGAGTTAAGCCCCACGCGGATCTGGATCGGCACTCCCTGCGAACGGAAGATACTGTCCGCGTACTGCGCGACTGACTCCTGCATGCGCAGCGCCGCGTAGCACGCGCGCACCGCGTGGTCCTCATGCGCCAGCGGCGCGCCGAAGAGAGCCATGATCCCGTCGCCCATCACCTGGTTGACCGTGCCCTCGTAGCGATGGACAGCCTCCATCATGCGTTCGAGTACCGGATCGAGAAGTTTTCGGGCCTCTTCGGGATCACGGTCGGCGAGCAACCCCATCGAGCCCTTGAGGTCGGCGAAGAGCACCGTCACCTGCTTGCGCTCTCCCTCAAGAGCGGCCTTGGAGGTGAGGATCTTCTCGGCGAGATGCTTCGGAGTGTAGGACTGAGGGGAGGCGAACCGTGTCGGCCCGGTCCCGTGGCTGTCGGTCGGCTTCCCACATTCAAGGCAGAACTTGGCACCAACAGGCAGCTTGGTGCCGCACTGGGGGCAGGCGACGGCGAACCCGGCTCCGCACTCCAGACAGAACTTCGCTTGCGGCGGGTTCTCGTGCTGACACCGGGGACACTGCATGCCGGGGGCCTCCTGGGCAGCCGGACCGATCTGCGACGCGGACGAGTGAGCCGACCCTAGCCGGAGACTCTCTGAGGGTCAAGGATCGTCGATCCGGCCGTGGAATGCGCGGGTTTACGAGTAGTGGTTGGATTTCTGATGACTTTCACCACGGGCTGCTAGGCCGGCGTGGTAAGCCGTTGCGATATGGGCGATGACGCTGTCGATGGTCCATCCTTGCGGCGCTCATATTGCCCGGCTGAACTCGGCCACGGGGATCATGTGCCGGCCTCCTCGTCCAGGACGGCGCGAATATCCCGGAGCGTCACCATCAGCGTCATTGGCTCGCGGGGGCTGGGGTCAAAGCCGGCCGCGAGATAGAAGCTCTTGGCCTCATCGGAGATCGCGTGGACGACAATGCCACGGATGCCGATAGCATCGGCGGCATTGGTCACCCGCAGCGCGGCGTCGCGGAACAAGGCGCGGCCGATGCCCTGACCGCGCCAGGCCCGGTCCACGGCGAGGCGAGCCAGTACGGCGACCGGGATGGGATCCGGCATGTTCCGCCTGAACCGGCCGGTGGCGGTGTCCATGGTGACGGCGCCTGAAGCGAGAGCGTAGTAGGCGATTACGCGGTTGTCATCCGAGACCACGTACGTTCGGCTGGCGCCGCTGACTTGGTTGGCGCGCGCCCGGCGTTTGAGCCAGTCGTCCAGGGAGGGCTCGCCGGAATCGAAATCCCTAAGTTCGTGATGGTCCGCCAGCGGCTCGGGTGGTGACAGCGCCCCCTTCATTCAGCCCAGGGCGGCGGAGTGCGGAGCGTGCGGCGCAGCCGGTTATTCGGGCGCGGCGGGGCATCGAGCCGCGCCAGGAAGTTGCTATAGGCCTTGGGATCGACCGCGAAGATCGTGCGGTCGAGAAGCGCGTCCTCCGCGGCATGCCGGGCGGCGTCGAGCACGAAGTCCGTTCGGTTCTTGCCCCGCAGGCGCGCCGCGCGGTCGATCAGGCCGCGCAGCTCGGGCTTGACCCGGATGTTCAGCGTGTCGCGCTTGGCGCCGTGTTCCGTGGCCATGAAGTCCTCCAGTCGCATCAGTATATCGTAATGACCTTGTCATTACACACCCAAGAGGTGATGAGCGAATCTCGGGAATGATGACGACGGTCGGTGAGGAGCGGCGGAGTTGACACAAAGCTGAACGGAAGTGCCTACCAGAGTGGCGCGAGGCGTTGGGGTCAGCTGGGCCGGGTCCGTCTGCTCGAGAATCTCAGTGACCGATTCGTCTGATCAGCGAGCAATGAAATCGTGTACTCGAATTATGTAAGTTCGATCGCCTCCCGTTGGGGCCCGTCACTCACTCGGCATCCGCACCGCTTTGTCCTCGTCGAATGACACCGCGCGCTTCAGCCGCGGCGGCCGGATGCTCGTGTGGACCTGAGAAGCGCTGACGACGCTGCGGCGCGATGTCGAAGCTCTGGCCGCCGTGCGCGACCCTGACGCGCAGGTTGCCGGGCGTGCGCACGCCGACCTCGACGCTGCCCCGGTAGGTTCCGGGCGTGGAGGTCGAGCCGAGCCGCGCCTCCAGGTCGCTGCCGTCCGGCATCCAGCCGTGAAGCGACACCTCGGCATCCGTCAGCGGGCGGCCACTGGCATCCAAGACGTGCGCGGTGTAGGTGATGCTCCGCTCGTTGCCCTTCCCCTGCGGTTCGGTTTCGAGCACGACGCGTGGCGGACCAGGTGCCACGGCCGTGGCCGGCGCCACGGCAGGCGCCGTCGGCGCTTCGCTCGCGGGCGCTGACTCGCGCGCGGGGGTCGTGACGGAGGCCACCGCCGGCCGTGATGCCTCCGCGCGCGACGGGGCGGACGGTTGCGGCGTCGGCTTCGGCGGCGCCGCGGCGGGCGTGCGGCGCATGGGCGGCTCGGCCGGCGCTGGCGGCCGGTCCGCCAGCACGCGCGCGACGACCGCGGGCTCCGGCGTGCTGGCGACGGGGGCCACGGAATCGGCCTCGGGCTCGGGCGGGACGACCACCGGCGCCGGAGGGGCGGCGACCGTTGGCGGGCTCGCCACCATGGCGGTCTGCGTGGGTGCGCTGGCCATGCCAGACTCCGCGCCGCGCAGGACTACCCGCCGATCCGCGCGAGTCGAGGACTGCGCAGCCATGAGCACGGCCGAGACGGCGAGCGCCCCCAGCCTCACGACGGTCCCGGTCGCCGGACGGGCCTCCCACGCCGATCGCCCCCGCTCGCCCGCCCATCCAGCCGCGGACTTCCACAGCAGAAGGGCCTTGCGCGACGCCGGAAGCTTCTCCGGAGCCACGTTCCCGTTCTCGTCGAGGATCACGTAACCTTGGGTCTGCAGGGCCTCATCGACCGCGGAGTGCCTCCGGCGCTCCACCCCCAGGGGAGCGCCTCGAGGAGGAGACGCCGGCCGACGGCGATCGACGACAATCTCCATCCGATCGGGCCCTTCGAGCTCGCGCTCGAAGGCCACGATCAGATAGCCGTACAGCATGAGCGCGCTGCGAGCAACGATGCAGAGACGTTTCATCAAGCCATGCCTCGATCTGTCCTACCCTCTCACGACGGCGGAAACCCGCCCGGACGGCCTGCACCATCTTACCCCCCGCGACCCCCGGGGAAATCGCTCCCCCAGGTCGTGCCCGCCACCCTGGACTGCACCAGGACAGCTGGATCATGTGCGACACAGTCTTGTCGGTCACCCCGCCTGGTGTATCGGAAACGCCGGCGGGATGATGCGCTCGACGCCAGCCCCGTCCCACCGCCAGGTCGCCACGTTGCTCCAGTAGTGCCGCGTAGCCTCGCGCGCCTTCGCGTAGACCTCCTCCTCGTCCACCCGCGTGAGACGGCCGTCCTGCACCAGCACCTTGCCGTCCACGATGACAGTGTGGACGTCCCGCCCGCTGCCGGCGTCGACCAGGGCCTTGATCGGGTCGGCGTAGACCAACGAGCCCAGGCGGTCGAGGTCGATCAGCAGGATGTCGGCCTTGGCGCCCGGCGCCAGGCGGCCGAGGTCGTCGCGGCGGAGGAAGCGACAGCCGCCCAGCGTGGCGGCGTTGAAGACGTCGCGGTGCTGGCCGGCCTGGTAGTTGCCATCGGTCACCTTGGCCAGCAGCGAGGCCAGGCGCAGCTCGGCGACGATGTCCATCGGGTAGGTGTCGGTGCCGATCGACAGCGTGACGCCGGCGTCCAGGTAGCGCTGGAACGAGTGCAGGGTCATCGCCATCTTCGCGTACTTGTGCGGGCAGTGCCCGATGGTGGCGCCGCGCTCGGCGAGCAGGCGGACATCGTCGCCGAACGGATGGGCCGTCCACGGGTGGCCGGCGGTGAAGACGCCGTGGCCGATGAGCGTCCGGTCGTCGAGGAAATCGATGTCGGCCAGGAAGCGGATGGGCGTCTTGCGATACTCGGCCATGATCTGCTGGAACTCGATCATGTTGCCGCCGGCGTGGGTGTGGATGGGCACGTCCAGCTCGCGGGCGGCGTCCTTGCCCTCGCGGAGCAGGCGCTCGGTGCACGTCTCCACCTGGGCGGCGTTGAGCATGCCGCGCAGCCGGCCCTGGGCGGACTTGTCGAAGCTCTTGACGAAGCCCACGGCCTCCTCGAGGCGCTCGCGGCCGACCACCGGATCCTCCTCGTAGGTCAGCCGGCCCTGCGCGTCCATGTACGTGTCGCGGTCGCGGAACGGCGGGCTGCCGTAGACGCGCACGCCCAGCTCGTCCACCAGCCTGGCGTAGCCGTCCCAGTCGCCTCGCAGGCCGCCCACGTCGATGAGCGTGGTGGTGCCGTTGCGGAGCGCGTGGAGGAACACGAACGTCCGGAGGGCGGCGACGGCCGGCGGGCGCGGTGGCGTCATCTTGCCCTTGAGCGGCGCCGCGAAGCTCATGTAGTTCGAGGTCCGGTAGTCGTTCCTGGCCATGTCGAGCAGCAGGTAGTCGCCGGCGTTGCCGGCCGTGTGGACGTGCGTGTTGATGAAGCCCGGTGAGACGAGCTTGCCGGTGGCGCTGAGGCGGGTGTCGGCCGGGCCGACGTAGGCGGAGCCGGCGTGGACGATCCGGTCGCCCTCGAAGACCACGCTGCCCCGCTCGTACACCTCGTGGCTCTGGCCGGTGAAGGCCACGACCCACCCGCCCTCGATGTGCGTCCGCATATCGCTCGGTCTCCTCTTGGCGGGGGATTATACTCGTCAGCCGGACGATGGCATCCGAACCCCCGAAGTGCTGCGCGGCGCGGGCTTCGATCAGGCGGAGATCGACCGCTTGCTCGGCGCCGGCGTGATCGTGCAAGCCAGGCCGCGATGACCGAGCTGACGGGCAAGCAGCGCCGACACCTGCGCGCGCTCGGCCAGCGGCTCAGCCCGACGCTGCACGTGGGACACGAGGGCGTGAGCGAGGCGGTCCTGCGGCAGACCGACGCCCAGCTCGAGGCGCACGAGTTGATCAAGGTGCGGGTCGGCGAGAACGCGCCCGAGGACCGTCACGCGACGGCCGAGGCTCTGGCGCGCCTCACGCGCGCGCGCCTGGCCCAGGTGATCGGCCGCACCGCGCTGCTCTATCGGCGGCGGAGACAGGAGCCCACGATCGTCCTGCCGGATCGCTAGGCTGAACGCCTGAGCGCCTCGACGTGTGCGCTCCGGAGCGCGGCGATGCGCGCGCGGAGCGGCGCCACCAGCGCGTCGCCGCGCTCGAGGTCGATGCCTACGAGTGTCTCCCGGCAGGGCGGGCACAGGACGTCGACGACGGTCACTCGCCACCTGCCGCCCTCCACCTCGTGGAGACGGCGTTCGAGCATGTCGAGCTGATCGAGCATCTCCGCGTGCTTCCGCATGGCTGCCGGTTGCGCCTCGGCGCCCATGAGTGAACCGCACATCGGACATTCGCCGTGGTCATGGTGCTCCATGCCCGACCTCCCGGCATTCGAGCGGTGCACACGCGGTGCCAGGCAGCGGGCGGGATGGCGGCATCCTGCCGCTGGCAGCCGCCGGCTCACCCCGGCGGCGGCTCGTCGAGTCGGACCCGGCGCTGCACCGGGAAGAAGCGCAGGTCCCAGCGCTCGGCCACCAGCCCCCAGAGCCCCTGCGGGTAGCGCATCATGACGACCACGGCCAGCGCGCCCAGCAGGATCATGTACCAGGCCCCGTGGTCGGCCAGCAGCTCGCGCAGGAGGAAGAAGACGACCGTGCCGACGACGGGGC
Organism: Candidatus Methylomirabilota bacterium; assembly: GCA_035762565.1. GTDB lineage: Bacteria > Methylomirabilota > Methylomirabilia > Rokubacteriales > CSP1-6 > AR5. The sequence continues at coordinate 36,995 of DASTOJ010000128.1, forward strand.
CCTCCAGCGTGCCAAGGCCGCCGATGACCACGATGAAGACGGTCGAGGCCGTCCAGTTGATGGAGAAGGCGGCGTCGGGCGAGATCCGCAGCAGGTTGAGGTAGATCAGCGCGCCGGTGACACCGGTGCCGAAGGCCGCCACGAGGTAGACGAGCAGCTTGGCGCGGAAGACGTCCACCCCGAGGCCCTCGGAGGCCGGCTCGCTGTCGCGCACGGCCATGAGGCCCAACCCCCGCCGCGAGCGCAGGTACACGTAGACGGCGGCCACCGCGCCCACGCCGACCGCCAGCGCGATCGCGTACGTCACCAGCTCGCGGGTTTCCCGCGCCAGCGGAAACACCGCCCGCAGCGTGCGCCCGGTGCCCCGGCCGAGGGCGTCGCTGTTGGCGATCAGCAGCCGGTAGACCTCGGCCACCGCCCAGGTGCCGACCGCGAAGTAGGCGTCGCGGAACCGGAACACGAGCGCCGCCGTCGGCAGCGCGAAGCCCGCGGCGATGAGCCCGGCCAGCGGGACGGCGAGGAACGGGTTCACGCCAAGATCGTCGGCCAGCACGATCAGCGCGTAGCCGCCGAGGCCGACGTAGGCCTGCTGGCCGATGGAGACGAGGCCGGCGTAGCCGGCGAGCAGGTTCCACATCTGTGCCAGCACCAGCAGCGCGATCAGCTCCACGATCGCCCGCATGAGCCCGGCGTCGCCGAGCCAGGGCAGGGCGATGAGGCCGGTCAGGACGACGGCGGCAGCGCCGGCGCCGACCCGGCTGGCGCGCGTGGTGCGCTCGACCGTGACGCCGGCGGGCGTCAATCCACGCGCCGCGACCGCGCGAAGAGGCCGGCCGGCCGGAAGAGCAGCACGAGGAGGAACACGAGGTGGCCGGCGAGCACGCCCCAGCCGGGCGACAGGCGGGCGCCGGTGGTCTGGGCGACGCCGAGGATGACGCCCCCGGCCAGCGTGCCCCACAGCGAGCCGAGCCCGCCGATGATCACCGCCTCGAAGGCAAACAGCAGCCGGTCGGGCCCGCTGGCGAACGTGAACGTGGTGCGGATGCCCAGGAAGATGCCGGCCACCGCCACGATCGCCAGCGACAGCGCCATGGCCAGCGCGTAGAGCCGGCCGTTGTCGATGCCCATCAGCGCCGCCGTGGCGCCGTCGTCGGAGGCCGCGCGGAAGGCGCGGCCGACCGAGGAGCGGCCGATCAGCAGCTGCAGCCCGACCAGCAGCACGACGGCGACCCCGAAGGTCAGGAGCGGAAACGTCCCGACCGCCAGGCCGCCTCCCAGCGGCAGGCTGGCCGTCTCGATGCCGCCCGGGTTCAGGCGCCGCGAGTCGGCGGAGAACGTCTCCAGCAGCCCGTTCTGGATCACGATCGACAGGCCGAACGTCACCAGCACGGCCGGCAGGATGCCGCGCCCCAGCAGCCGGTTCAGCACGAGCCGCTGCAGGGCGTAGCCGATCCCCGCCATGAGCGGCGCCACTGCCAGCAGCGCGAGCAGCGGGTTGAGGCCGAGGGCCTGCACCACCACGACGGCCAGGAACGCGGCCAGGATGCTGAAGTCGCCGTGGGCGAGGTTGACGAGCCGCATGACCCCGAACGTCAGCGACAGCCCGGTGGCGAAGAGCGCGTAGAGCCCGCCGAGCAGCACACCCTGGACGACGCTGTCCAGCCAGGCCACGGCTCAGGTCCCGAAGTAGGCGGCCGAGATCTCGGCGCGGGTGAGCCGGGCCGGCTCGCCTTCGAGCGCGACGACGCCCTTGCGGAAGCAGTAGACGCGCTCGGCCACCGCCAGCACCTGGCTCACGTCCTGCTCGACCACGAGCAGCGCCACGCCCTCCGCGTTGACCGCGCGCAGCACCTCGTAGAGGTGCCGCACCACCAGCGGCGCCAGCCCCAGCGAGATCTCGTCCACCAGCAGCAGGCGAGGGTTGGCCATCAGGCCGCGGCCGATGGCGAGCATCTGCTGCTCGCCGCCCGAGAGGTTGGTGCCTGGCTGATCACGCCGCTCGCTGAGAACGGGGAACAGGCGGTGAACGCGCTCGAGGGTCCACGGGCCCGGGCGGCCGCGATAGGCGCCGACCAGCAGGTTCTCTTGCACCGTGAGGCTCGGGAAGATCTTCCGTCCCTCCGGCACCAGCACGATGCCGAGGTCGACGAGCGCGTGGGCCGGCCGGCCGCCGACCGGCCGACCGTCGAGCTCGACGGCGCCGGCCGGGACCGGCAGCGCCCCGACCAGCGCCCGCAGGCAGGTCGACTTGCCGGCGCCGTTGGCGCCGATCACCGCGACGGTCCGGCCCTCGGCGACCTCCAGCGAGACGTCGAAGAGCGCCTGGAAGTCGCCGTAGAAGGCCGACAGCCCCCGCACGCGCAGCAGCGTCACGCGTCGACCCCGAGATAGACCCGCCGGACCTCGGGGCTCGCCATGACGACGTCCGGCGGCCCATCGATCACGCTGCGGCCGAAGTCGATCGCCACCAGGCGGTCCACCGCGGAGCGGAGCGCGTGGACGATGTGCTCGATCCACAGGACGGCCACGCCCTGGGCGCGCACGTCACGGATGACGGCGACGAGCGCCAGCACCTCCGGCTCGCTGAGCCCGCCGGCGATCTCGTCGAGCAGGAGCACGCGCGGCCGGGTGGCGAGCGCGCGCGCCAGCTCCAGCCGCTTGCGCTCGGGCAGCGTGAGGGCGCCCGCGCGCGTGTTGGGCTTGCCGGCGAGGCCGGTCAGCTCGAGCGCCGCCAGGCAGCCGGCGTAGGCGTCGCGCTCGGGTCGGCCGGCACCATAGGTGGCGCCGACGAGGACGTTCTCGAAGACGGTCATCGCCTCGAACGGGTGGGGGATCTGGTGGGTGAGGGCGATGCCGGCCCGGCACCGCGCGTGGGCGGGCAGCGCGGTGACGTCGCGGTCCTGGAACACGACGGCGCCCCGATCCGGCCGCAGGCGGCCGGCCATCACGTTGAGCGCCGTGGTCTTGCCCGCGCCGTTGGGTCCGATGACGCCGACGGCCTCCCCCTCGCCCACCGTGAGCGTGAGGCGGTCGAGGACCTGGAGCGAGCCGAACGCCCGCGACACCTCGCGGAGCGCGAGGAACGCCGTCGGACTACGCCTGCTTGAGCGGACGCAGCTTGCCGCTGGTCGGGATGTTCGGCGCGCTGCGGTTGCTCACGATCGTCATGTCGAAGCGAGGATCCTTCGTCTTGAGGCGGCCCCACTGGCCGCCCACCAGCGGCGTCTTGGTGACATTGGGCACCGGCCCCTTGGCCCAGCTGACAGGGCCGACCAGCGTGTCCAGGCTCGTCGCCTTGATGGCGGCCACGACAGCGCCCTTGTCGTCCAGGCCCTGCGCCCGCTTGAGGGCGTCGAGGCCGACCTCGAACAGCGCATGGATGAAGCCGAGGGGCTGCGTCCACTGCCTCTTCGCCTCGCGCGTGTACTCGGCGGCGAACGCGGCGGCGCTGGCGCCCGTCAGCGACGACTTGAACGGGTGCTGCGGCGTCCACCACACCTCGGTCGACATGCCGTCGCCGAGATCGCCGAGCGCCTCCACCGAGCGCGGGAAGAGCAGGGCCTTGCCGATCGAGGCCACCTTGGGGCGGAAGCCCTGCTGGGCCGCCTGCTTCCAGAATGTCGTCCAGTCCGGCGGGATCGGCACGCCAGTGACGATCTCGACCTTCTCGCGCTTGAACGTCGCGATCTGCGCGGAGAAGTCGTCGGAGAGGTTCGGGTAGCGGCCGGGATCCACGACCTTGTAGCCGGCCTTGGCCAGGGCGGGCGGAAAGCCGCGCTCCCTGTCGCCCCACGCGTTGCCGTCGCCGTCGTTGGGCCACAGCGCGCCCACGACCTTGTTGGTCTCGACCGAGTTCCACATGTCGATGAAGACGCCGATGATGTCCTCGAGCCCCCAGAAGAAGTGATAGGTCGACTTGAAGCCGACGTCGGGCTTGCCGCCGCGCGCGAAGAACCACGGCTGCCACGGACACACCGACGACACGGCCGGCGTGCCGTTGACCTCGCACTGGTCGGACACGGGGTTGGTCGTCTCCGGCGTGCTGGCGACGAGCATGAGGTCGACCCTGTCGGACAGGATCAAGCGCGAGGCGACCTCGGCCGCCCGGTTCGGGTCCGACTGGCTGTCGCGGACGAGGATCTCGACCGGGTGCGACCGCCCCCGGATCGTCAACCCCTTGCCGAGCGCCTTGCGCACGCCCCCGACCACGAACGCATCCGCCTCCCCGAACCCCGCCAGCGGCCCCGTCTGGGGACTCACGTACCCGATCTTGATCGAGCGCCCCTGCGCGGAAGCCGGAAGAGGCCCCACCGCCGCCGCCGCCGCCCCCACCGCGCCGAGACGAAGAAACTCCCGCCGCCCAACCCTCAATCGTGGGGCGAAGCCCACCTCCGAGCTCAAAACTGCACCGGGGAGGGCGGCATCTTGCCGCTGGCGTAGAGCTGCGGCAGCTCGGGCGACGCGTTCTCCCACACGAGCAGCATCGAGCGCTTGGGCGAGAAGCCGCGATGGCGGATGTCGGCCGGCATGGCGGCGACGTCGCCGGCCTTCATCGTCACCCGGGCGCGCACGGCGCCGGTGTCGCGGTCCTCGACCTCCCACTGGATCTCGTCGCTCAGCTGCACGAACCACTCCACGCGGTCGTTGCCGTGAATGACAGGCAGGATGTACTCCTCCGTGGTCGGGCAGTAGAGGCTGGCCTTGCAGACCGACACGATCGACGGGTTCCAGGTCACGTCGGAGCGGGAGAGATAGGCGAAGAGGTTGAAGGCCACCACCTCGTCCTCGAAGCCGGGCTCGGCGATGACCTCGGGCGTGTCCTGGGGGACGTCGCGGAAGTGGCGGTTCACCGGGAAGCCGCTCTCGTCGCTGCGCAGCGGCTCGTCGCCGGGGGCGCCGATCATCCGCTTGGCGGTCACCCGGTGGCGGGTGATCGCCTCCTTGTTGCCGCCGTTCTTGGGCCCGAACGCGCTGCCGGTCTCCTGGGGGCTGGCGAACGGGTCGAAGCCCGCGTTCGTCCAGTCGTCCAGCATGGCCTCGAAGACGCGCTGGATCAGCGGCGTCGTGAACCGCTCGCTGTGGTCGAGCCCGGCCTTGCGATAGTGCTCGTTGAAGCGGCCGGCGAAGAGGTCCACCGAGCCGTAGTGGTTCACCGTCCCCACGACCGCGTCGAAGTTCACGATGCCGTAGAAGAAGCCCCAGGCGATGTCGCGCTGGAGCGCGCGCAGGAAGGCGTCCGCCGGCAGCATGTGGTGGCTCTTCGGCCAGGCGACGTGGGCGAAGTACTCGTCCCGGCTGAAGGTGAAGCCGCCGAGCGTGAAGGTGCGATAGCCGTGCCGGTTGGGCTCGATCGAGCCGATCTCGGGAACGGTCTCGGTGCGCTGGCTCATGGTCGTGCCTCCCTCGCTCGCGCTCAGGCCTTCGGCCGGGCCGACGTCTGGCAGATGTCCGCCCAGCGCTCGATCGTGTCGGCGCCGGCCAGGGTCTGGAGTAACACCACGCCGGGGCGGGCCGCGTGGAACTGGTACGCGGCGCCCACCGGCAGGAGCGTCATGTGACCGCGTCGGGCGCGCACGACGCCCATCTTGCGCCCGGGCGGCGCGCCCGGCAGCCCCACCGAGCCCCTGGTGCCGGCCGGGACCACGCCCGGGTTGTCGAGCTTGAGCAGGCGGATTTCGACCTCGCCGTCCATGACGAGCGCGAACTCGTCCTGGGCCGGCGCCCGCCAGCCCGAGGTCCCCTCGGTGCGGATGGCCTCGATGACGTACTCGATGTTCTTGCCCACGGCCACCTTCTCGTACGGCTTGGCCCGGGAGGCCACCTCGAAGACGTTGGAGAAGACGTAGTTGCGGGCGTCGTCGTTGATGACCTCGACGCCGCCCTTGTCGTAGCGCTCGAGGGATCCGAAGCGCGTGGTGTGCTGGGGGGCCATGTCACGCCTCCGCATGCGGCCCGCCGCGCGCGGCGGGACACATCGAGCTCAGATTGATTGAAGGCGTTGTAGGCTCGCCGGCCGGAGTTGTCAAGGCCGGCCGGGGGAGCGACCGTTACCGCTGAGTGAGGGGGCGGTCCGAGCGGCCGCTCGCGGCCGGCGAGGCCTCCCGGGCGCGGAGCTTCCGCACGAGGCTCTCGTAGGACTCGGTCTCGACGATCTTGTTGAATTGGGTCCGGTAGTTCGCCACCAGGCTCACACCCTCGACGTTCACGTCGTACACGCGCCAGCGGCCGTCGGCCAGCCGCATCCGGTAGTCGACCGGCACTTCGCTGCCACGGCCCGTGACGATGACCGTCTTGACGACGGCCTCGGCGCCGTCGATGGTCTCGTCCGCGTACCGCACCCGCTCGCCCTTGTATTGATCGATCCGCGAGAAGTAGGCGCGATCGAGCAGGTCCGCGAACAGGCGCACGAACTCCTCCCGCTCCTGCGGCGTGCGGGCGTTCCAGTGCCGGCCGAGCGCGCGGCGGGCGGTTTCCTTGTAGTCGAAGATCTGCTCGGAGATCCTCCGGACGGCGACACGACGCTGCGCGGGACTGGCCTGCAGGGCCGGGTCCTCCATCTGTCGGACGACCTCGTCCACGTGCTGCTTCAGCTGATCGGTCGGCACCCCGGCCTCGGCGCGACCGGTCGGCACCACGAGCGCGAACAGAAACGCGAGGGCGACGTGCAGGTAGGGCATGCGGCCGAGCGGTCTGCAACCGTGGTGCCACCGGCTGGCTAACGTCTCCCGGCGGGCGACAAGGCCGCCCAGCCGCCGGCACCCGGCGCGTGCATGGCGCGCGCGAGCAGGCAGGCGCTGGCGGGGATCGGCCCCGGACGGAGCTGACCGCGATCGTCTCGCCGTCGTTGAGCCGCCGCTCGAAGGCGGCGTCCATCACCGTGGCGGCGGTGGCGGCCGGGCTGGCGCTCACGTCAATCGCGTGCCGGCCGGGCACCGGCGCGTGCCAGGTAGTCGGCGCGCTCGCGGGTGCCGAGGACGTCGCGGTCTACCACCGCATGCGCCTCCCACGAATCGGTCTCTCCGTCATGCCGCTGGAGACGCGGCGCGAGGTGATCGTCGGTATCGCCACCGAGGGCGATCGCCTCGGCTACGACGGCTTCTGCGACCATCGCGATGGCCGCGGCGACGCTGCACTCGATGTCGGGCGGACGCTTCGTGCTCGGCCTCGGCGCCAGCACCCCGCAGCTCGCGGAGGGCCTGCACGACACGCCGTTCGAGCCGCCGGTGCCGCGCATGCGCCGGATGGTCACGCAGATCCGTGCGCTGCTCCGCGGCGAGCGCACGAGGCCGGTGCCGCCTTCCCGGTGCTGCTCCTCCGCCCGAACCTCACACCGGAGGAGCGCGCGCTGGCGCTCGAGGCCTTCCGCCCGTGCTACAGTCCGCCTCCCCATGCCAGACGTGACGCCGCGCGACCAGGCCTGGACGCCGGTGGTAGGCTCCGGGGAATGCCACGCCGGGCGGTTCCGCTGGGCGCCGTCACCGCGCTGTTCCTCGAGCGGCAGCACCTGGCCCGGCCGCGCGCGGTCACGCTGACGCCCCGCCGGCTCACGGGCTTCGTCGAGGACGTCGGCGGGCTCCAGCTGGACTCGATCAACGTCCTCGAGCGTGCGCACTACCTGACGGTGTGGAGCCGCTTCGGGCCGTACGACCGCGCGCGGCTCGACCGGATCATCTACCGCCGGCGGCTCCTGTTCGAGTACTGGGCGCACGCCGCCTGCCTGGTGCCGGCCACGACGCTGCCGTGGTGGCGGCGCGCCATGCTCGACTACCGGGGCCGCCACACCGGCTGGTCGGACTGGCTCCGCCGTAACGCCAGGGTGCTGGCCCGCGTGCGGGAGGCCGTCGCCGCCAACGGTCCCATGAGCAACGCCGACTTCGAGGGACGGCGGCCGGCCGGTGCCGGTGGCTGGTGGTCGTGGCGGCCCGTGCAGCACGCGCTGCACCATCTCTGGATGTCGGGGACGCTCACCGTCCACTCGCGCCAGCACTTCCACAAGCGCTACGACCTGCTCGAGCGCGCGCTCCCGAGCGCAGCCTCGTGCGAGGCCGTGCCGGCGGAGGAGTTCCGGCGCTGGCACGTCGAGCGCTCGCTCCACGCGATGGGCGCGGCGACGGAGCAGGACCTGGCCGGTTACCTGACGTTTCCGCGCTCGGGGCCGGGCGTCCGCCGGATCGCGCTGCGAAGCATGCTCGAGCGGGGCGAGGTGAGCGAGCTGGAGGTGGAGGGACGGCCCGGCCGCTGGCTGGCGCTGACCCGCGATCTGCCCGCGCTGTCCCGGGCGCGGCGGGCGCCGGCGCCGCGGGGAACGACGCTGCTGTCGCCGTTCGACTCGCTGCTCTGGTACCGCGGGCGGGTATCGCGCCTGTTCGGCTTCGACTACCGGATCGAGGTCTACACGCCCGGCCCGCAGCGCGTCCACGGCTACTACACGCTGCCGATTCTCCACCACGGCCGCCTCATCGGCCGCGTCGACGCCAAGACCCACCGTGCCGAGCGCCGGCTCGAGGTGCGCCACGTGCACTTCGAGCCGTGGTTCGCCGCCGGGACGGGGCCGCCGGCCGGAGGGGATCGCCTCGATCAGGACGAGGCGCTCGCGGGCGTGGCCGACGCGCTCCGCTCGCTCGCCTCGTTCGTGGGAGGCGACGCGGTCACGCAGCGTCGCGTGACGCCGCACCGGCTGCGGGCGCCGCTGGCGCGGCTGCTGCGGGCCTGACCGCTACGCGGCGGCGAGCTTCACCTCGCGGGCCAGCCGCTCCATGGCCCGCATCATCGCCGGCACGCCGGCCCGCGGGAGGTCGAAGGTCATCCACCCCGCGCCCAGCGATCTCACCCGCCGGACGTCGGACGCCACCTCGCCGACCGAGCCCTGGAACGCCGCCCGCCCGCTGCCCTTCGGCGCATCGGTGAGGTCGAGCGCGTTGCGAGGCGCCAGACCGACCGCGTCGCGCCGCCCCGCCCGGGAGGCGAGGTCCCGCAGGGTCGCGTAGCCTTTCTCGAGGTCGTCGAGGCTGAGCGCGAGCGGATGCCAGGCGTCGCCCAGCTCGGCGCACCGGCGCACGGCGGGGGTGGACACGCCCGCGGGCGAGCCGCCGACCCAGATCGGCGGGTGGGGCCGCTGCGCCGGGCGGGGGGAGAACGTGGCGCCGGAGAAGCTCACGTACGGCCCCTTGTACTCGGGGACGTCGGCGGCCCAGGCCGCCTTGATGGCGCGGATGTAGTCGTCGCTCAACCGGCCGCGCTCCTTGAACGGCAGCTTCAGGTCCACGAACTCGGCCTCGTCCCAGCCGACGCCGACCCCGAAGATGAACCGCCCGCCCGACACCTGATCGACCGTGGCCGCCGCCTTCGCCGCCACCAGGGCATTGCGGTAGGGCAGCACGATGACGCTGGCGCCGAGGTGGATGCGCCGCGTACGCCCGGCCAGAAACGCGAGGAGCGAGAAGGGATCCGGCCAGTGGCCGCCGTAGTGCTGCGTGGTGGCCGGCTTGGCCAGGATGTGGTCGGGGACGAAGACGCCGTCCAGGCCCAGCTCCTCGGCGCGGACGGCGAGCGATTCGGCCTCGGCGACGGTGAGCTGCCAGATCGGAAGCACGACTCCGTAGTTCATGAATCCCTCCGTCGGCGCGTCGGCGCCCGGCGCCGAACCGGGCTTCGACCTCCGGCTGTGTATCAATCCTGAATGGCGCGTCCCGCTATTCAGCGTAAGCAGGCCAAGTCTAAATTCTGTGCTCGCGCATCACAAGATGTCTGCCCTCTCAGCTGCTCGCGCATCATGCTCGGCGCGCACAGCATCTCTGTCGCGTCCGCCTTCCAGCCCATCGAAATTCCGCTTGACAGTCTCGAACGCGGGAGGTGAGCGCGATCCGGCAGTTCACCGTGGAGGCCGGCCCAGCGGCCCGGGGAAGCCCGGGAACGCCACGATGGGGCGGCTCATCGCGAAAAAGTCGATCCCGCTCACGATCGCCGCGCGGCGCGCCTGCCAGATGGCCCCGAAACCGGGGTGTAGAGTCGTCCCACTCACAGGGGGACTCATCCATGGAGACCGGTCCACTGCGCATCGTTGACACGCCGGAGCCCGTTCGGGAGCTGGAGCGGCTGGGCGACGAGATCGCCGAGCTGGCCGCCCACCTCGATGCCGCCACCGCGCGCCTGCTCGACCTCATACGCGAGTTCGACGCTCGCGGCGGCTGGACCACCGGCCATGCGTCTTGCGCCGCCTGGCTCACCTGGCGCGTGGGGCTCGGCCCGGTCGCCGCCCGCGAGCACGTGCGAGTGGCCCGCGCCCTCGGCGCCCTGCCCCGGCTGGCCCAGGCCCTCACCTGTGGCGAGGTGTCGTACTCCAAGGTCCGCGAGCTGACGCGCGTGGCCACGGCCGAGACCGAGGAGCGGTTGCTGGCGGTGGGGCGCGCGGGCACGGCCGAGCACGTCGCCCGTATCGTGCACGGCTGGCGCCGGGTGGACCGGCAGGCCGAGGCCAAGGACACCGCCCGCCAGCACGCCAGCCGGGCGCTGCACGTGTATCCCGACAGCGACGGCACGATGCTCGTTCGCGGGCGGCTCACCCCTGAGATCGGCGCCCTGCTCGCCAAGGCGCTCGCGGCCGCGCGCGAGATCCTCTACCAGCGGCGGCGTGACCAAGCCCCGGAGGCCGACCCGCCCACGATGGAGCAGCAGCAGGCCGACGCGCTGGCGCTGCTGGCAGAAACCGCCCTACACCACGCGATCGATCCCGGCGCCCCGGGCGAGCGCTACCAGGTCGTCGTTCACGTCGATGCCGAGGTGCTGGCCGACCCGGAGGCCGCCGGCCAGTCGGTCCTGGAGGACGGTGCGCATGTTCCAGCTGAAACATCCCAGCGCCTGGCGTGCGACGCCAGCCGGGTGGTGATGCGCCACGGCGGGGACGGGCGGGTCGTGGAGGTCGACGCCCGGACCCGCACGATTCCCCCGGCGCTGCGCCGAGCGCTGCACCATCGCGACCGCGGCTGTCGCTTCCCGGGCTGTGGCGTGCGCTTCGGTCAGGGTCATCACATCCACCACTGGGCCCAGGGCGGCCCCACGACGCTCTCGAATCTCGCGATGTTGTGCCGCCGGCATCACCGCGCGGTCCACGAGGAGGGCTTCCAGGTCGATCGACAGCCGGACGGCGAGCTGCGATTCCGCCGGCCGGACGGCCGGGCGCTGCCCGAGGTCCCGCCGCCGCCGGCGGTGCCCGGCGATCCCGTGGCGAGTATCCGGGCGCGCAACGAGGCTGACGGGCTCAGACTGCACGCGCGCACCGGGATGTCAGGCTGGCTGGGCGAGCGCCTCGACGTAGGCTACGCGATCGACGTCCTGCACCCCTTGGCGGTGCAGACGTGAAGCGCCCTACGTCGGTTGCCCCTCACCGCTAGGTGGCGCAGGGCTGCTGGCGTGAAGCTCTGCCCGTTCAGCCGCGGCTCCGCTCGAGCAGGAGCATCATCAGGAAGGCGAGCACCGCGAGCGTCTGGTCAGCCGGGCCAAGCTCCTGCGGCCGCTCGATGAGGTAGCGGCTCTCGAACAGGGCCGGCTGCTTCACGGCCCGCAGGAGCGTTCCCCCGCCGGCCGCCCGCGTCAGGCGGTAGGCAGGGTGCAGGACGTAGCCGGTGAACAGGCCGAGGATGGGGATCTCGCCGAGCAGGCCATCCAGCAGCTTCACCCAGGGATTCTCCTCGCGGATCAGCAGCGCCGGTGCGCCGCCCCGATGTACCTCGTAATGCGCCCGCCAGAGCGAGCGCATGCCGTGCCGCTGGAGCACGCCGATCGGAGCGCCGCCGTCCTCGTCGATCCGGTACTGCGCGGAGATGTCGAGCACACGGTCGGCCGCGATGCGGTAGAGCGGCTGCGTCTGCTCCGCGTCCCGGAAGACCGTGACGGACTCCTTGAGCTTGAACGCCTTCTGCCTCACGTAGAAGAGCAGCGCGCCCGAGGCGTCCGTCACCGAGATCTGGGGCGCGACGGCGACGATCTTGAACCGCAGGTCGAGCGGGAATCTCAGAGGTCGCCTATTTCGGTTCGGCCGTCACGGCCAGGTGGCGCAGGGCATGATCCGCCAGCACCAGCGTGGTCATCGCCTCCACCATCGGCACCGCGCGCGGCAGCACGCAGGGGTCGTGGCGGCCGCGGCCGGTGATCGTGGTGTCCTCGCGCGCGACGCTGACCGTCCGCTGCTCGCGCATGATGGTGGCGGTAGGCTTGAAGGCGACGCGGAAGTAGATCGTCTCGCCGTTGGTGATGCCGCCCTGCACTCCGCCGGAGCGGTTGGTGCGCGTGCGGACGCGGCCGCCTTCCATGAAGAAGTCGTCGTTGTGCTGGGAGCCGCGCAGGTCGGTGCCGGCGAAGCCGGAGCCGATCTCGAATCCCTTGCTGGCGGGCAGGCTCATGACGGCCTTGGCGAGGTCGGCCTCGAGACGGTCGAACACGGGCTCGCCCCAGCCGGGCGGGCAGCCGCGGACGGCGCACGTGACGACGCCGCCCAGCGAGTCGCCGTCCTTGCGCGCGGCCTCCACGGCCGCGATCATCCACTCGGCCGTGGAGAGATCCGGACAGCGGATCGGCGTCAGATCGACCTCGTCGCGCGTGACCCGCTCTGGATCGCACTCGACGGCGAGCGTGCCGACCTTCGAGACCCAGGCGACGACCGTCACGCGGAAGCGCTCGGCCAGCAGCTTGCGGGCGATGGCGCCGGCGGCCACGCGGCCGGCCGTCTCGCGGGCGCTGGTGCGGCCACCGCCACGCCAGTCCCGCACCCCGTACTTGGCCTCGTAGGTGTAGTCGGCGTGGCTGGGGCGGTACTTCTCCATCACCTCGCGGTAGTCACCCGGGCGCATGTCCAGGTTGGGGATGTGGAGGCTGATCGGGGTGCCGAGGGTCTGTCCCTCGAAGACGCCGGAGAGGATCTTGACCGTGTCCGTCTCCTTGCGCTGGGTGGTGATGGCGCTCTGGCCGGGGACGCGGCGGTCGAGGTCGGGCTGGATGTCGGCCTCCGACAGCGCCAGGCGGGGCGGGCAGCCGTCGACGACGGCGCCGATGGCAGCGCCGTGCGACTCGCCCCACGTCGTCACGCGGAACAGGCGGCCCCAGGTGTTGCCCACGCGACGAGGATAACGCATCCTCGGGCCCGGGAGGCCACATGAGCGAAGAGGCGCTGCGCGCGCTGGCGATGCGGGTGCGGAACTGGGGCAGGTGGGGGCCGGACGACGAGATCGGCACGCTCAACTACATCACGGCTGGCAAGGTCTTCGCGCTCGGGATCCCGCTCGACCGCAACGGGCCCCAGAGCGGCACGCGGCAGCGCTTCAACCCCATCCACACGATGGCCCGTGACGGCGGCGACCGGCCGCGGACGCCGGCCCAGGTGGCCGAGATGCAGGGCTACGGCGGCTCCGACGACTGGATCGTGATGCCGCTGCAGTGCGTGACCCAGTGGGACAGCCTGGCCCACGTCTTCTACGAGGGCCCCGCCGCTGCCGGTGGCGCGCGGGGTCGGCACGCCGATCAACCCGTATGCGCTGAAGTAGGCCGGGAGTCGCTCAGCCGCGCCGCTGCTGGGAGCGGTCCAGGGCGATGTCGAAGGTCCCGGCGTAGCCCTGGCCGCGCTCGGCGAGGGGCAGGAGCAGCTGCCGTCCGCCGCTCCGGAAGGGGCCGTCGCTCTCGTTGCGCACGCGGCGCGGGCCGCGGCCCCCGTAGGCCGGCGTGGCGTGGACCCGGTCGGTGAGGGCGTCGTCGAAGTAGAGCTGCGAGGTGAACTCGTCACCGCGGGCGGCGGCGGGCTGCGTGCGGATCTTGAAGTGGATGTGGACGGCGCGGCCGGAGTACCCGCCGGGATAGATCGTCGTGAACCGCGCGAGGCCGCCCTCGTCGGTCACCTGGTAGCCCCGGAGGAACTTCTGCCCTCGGGTGTCCGCGCCCCAGCCGCTCGTGTCGGAGTACGCGCCGAGCGCGTCGCAGTGCCAGACGTCCACGTGCGCGCCGGCGAGGGGCGCGCAGCCGCTGCCGGCGAGCCGGGAGACCTTGAAGGCGACCTGCAGCAGGACGCCGGGCTTCACGACGCCGCTGGCCGGATCGGACCGGATGTCCGACCGGTTGAGCCGTTCGTCGACGAAGAACGGGCCCTCGGTCTGCTGCGGCCGCACCACGCAGGACGGCACCGGCTGCCCCCAGGCGCGTCCGGTCAGCAGCGCGCCGCTCGAGAGCCCGAGCAGGGCGACGACCTCACGGCGGCTCAGCAATCGGCCCACGGGCGTGTCGTCGGTATGCATGGCTCAATCCTGCCGCGGAGACGTCGCGCCTGCAACCGGAGCGTGGGGGTCCATCGACCGGCGTGATCGTGACGATCACGAGCATTGATTTGCCGCCGCCGTGTCCCGCGGGCGCGAGCGCGCTGAAGCCTACGGTCCGCTGAGAGGCTTCTTCAGGAAGAGGTTGACGTCGTTCGGGGGGACGAGGTCGGGCGCCGTCCAGCCGTCGAGGTCGTACTCGGCCATGCACTGCTCGGCGAACCCGCGGAAGCGCTGGGCGGCGCCGCTGCCGTGGGCCATCTGCCACGTGATGAGCCGGACGGTCTCGGGGGCGCCCGCGTAGTTCCGCTCGTAGAGCTCGTGGCGCCCGCCGAACTCCGTGCCCGTGGCGTCCCACAGGAGCTTCATCAGCTTGATCCGCTCCACCGCGTCTGTCCCGTCGGAGCCGCGCAGGTACCTGTCCAGGTAGGGGCGGAGGGCCGGCGAGCGGAAGTCCGCCGCGTGCGAGTTCACGTAGATGAGGCCGCTGGCCAGGATGCTCTCGGTCAGCTCCTTCACGCGCGGGTAGGCCACGGGGGCGAACACCCGGTAGGCCTGCGCGTACTCGGGGTTCGGGAGCACGGTCCCGCCGGCCCACGGCGCCGGGGTCCGGGCCATGGCGTCCGTCAGCCCCCAGAACAGGTTGCGCCAGGCGATCGCCTCGCCGACCGAGGCCTGCACGCTGCGGCTGTCGCCGGAGCCGACGGCGTCCACGGCCTTGAGCAGCAGGCCGGCGATGAAGTCGAGCTTGACGGCGAGGCGGGTGCAGCCGTGCAGCATCGCCCGCGGGAAGAAGCCGGAGTGCTGGAAGAACGTGTTCGACTTCTCGACGTCCTCGTAGACGAGCACGTTCTCCCACGGGACCAGCGCGTGGTCGAGGACGAGGATGGCGTCGTTCTCGTCGAGGCGGCTGCTGAGCGGATAGTCGAACGGGCTGCCCATGACCTCGGCCGTCATCGTGTAGGACGGGCGGCAGATCAGCTTCACGCCCGGCGTGTCCATCGTCGCGATGAACACGGCGGCGAACTCCTTGGTCTTGATCGGCGTGGTGCTCGGATGCGCGATGAAGTTCGCATGGGTGAGCGCGGAGCCGGTGGCCACCACCTTGGCGCCGCTGATGACGAGGCCGGCGTCGGTCTCCTTCTCGACGTGGATGTAGACGTCGGCGACCTCGTCGGGCGGCCGGTGGCGGTCCACCGGCGGCTGCACCAGCGCGTGATTCAGGTAGAGCACGCGCTCCTGCGCGTTGCGGTACCAGCGCCGGGCGTTGTCCTGGTAGGGCGCGTAGAACTCGGCGTTGGCCCCCAGCGTGGCCAGGAAGGCCGCCTTGTAGTCGGGCGAGCGTCCCATCCAGCCGTACGTCAGGCGCGCCCACGCCGCGATCGCGTCGCGGGCGGCGACCAGCTCCTCGGCGCTCGCCGGCGCCCGGAAGTAGCGGTGCGTGACGCCGCCGGAGCCGGTGTCCGTGGGGCAGGTGAGGACGTCGCGCTGGGCCGGGTCGTGGAGGGCGTCGTACAGCCGCGCCAGCATGCGCGCCGGGTTGCGGAAGGCCGGGTGCGTCGTGACGTCCTTCACCCGGTCGCCGTAGATCCAGATCTCGCGGCCGTCGCGCAGGCTCTCCAGGAAGTCCTTGCCCGTGAAGGGGGCCATGGGCGGATCGTAGTGGGAGTCGCCTGGAGAGGCAACCCCTTGACATCGCGCCCCCCGGGGGTCGAGGATCGGCACCTCGTTGGAAAGGCTGGAGGGTGGGCCATGATGTCGGGTCTGCATGCCCTGAGTCGGACGGTTCCGATCACCTGCCTCGCGATGGTGATCATGGCGCTCGTCTGGGCCACACCGGTTGCCGCCAACGAAGTCGTCCAGTGGAACGAGACGACGATGAAGGCGATCGCGGCGAACGGCCAGAGCCCGGTGGTAGCGACGCGCACGCTGGCGATGGTGCACACGGCCGTGCACGACGCCGGCGCCGCCGCCGTGGTCCTGGCCGGTGTCCTGGGCGGCGATCAGGCGAACTTCTCGTTCAAGAGTGGAAAGCCGTTCGAGGGTATCACCCGATCCTTCACGAGCTTCTCGCAGGCGGCCCGGGAAAGTGCCGACTCGCGCGTCTATGCCGGCATCCACTTCCGCAGCGCGTGCGAGGACGGGCTGGCTCTCGGTCGCAAGGTGGGGCAGCGAGTGGCAAAACTCTACTTGCAGCCAGCACGGAAATAGCGGGCGTAGCCGACGCTTCTTCATCCCTCGTCGTTGTCTAGGCAGGATTAGGTCGGACCGTGCCGGTAGAGTACCCTTGGGCCATGCCGGCCTGGCGTAGATTCCGGCCCCGCCTGAACACGGCGTCCCTGACCGTCGGGGTCGTCCTTCCGGTGGCGCTGCTCTTCGTGTCCGGCACACCCATCCTCGACCTGATCGAGCTGAAGACGTACGACCTCCGCTTCCTCTCCCGCGGCCCCCGGCAGCCGTCATCGGCCGTCGTGATGGCGGCGATCGACGAGAAGAGCCTCGACACGGAAGGGCGGTGGCCCTGGCCTCGATCCAAGATCGCCGCCCTGGTCGACGCCCTCTCCCGCGACGGGGCCCGGGTGATCGCGTTCGACATCGCCTTCTCGGAGCCGGACGAGAATTCCCAGATCACCCTCATGGATCAGCTCGCGCAGCGGGTGGAGTCGCTGGCCATCAAGGACTGGAGGCTGAGCGATTTCATCAGCGAACGGCGGCGGCACGCCGACAACGATCTGGCCCTGGCGACCGCCATCAAGAGCTCGTCGGCCGCCGTCGTCCTCGGCTACTTCTTCCACATGAGCGAGGCCGCGCTCGAGTATCGCCTGGAGCCGGACGAGATCGCCCGGCGGCTCAAGCGCCTGGCCGCGTCCAAGTACCCGCTGGTGGCCTATGCGACTGCCGACACGGGGGCGGTTCCGTTCGTCCGGGCGTACGCCCCGGAGAGCAACCTCGAGCTTTTCAGCGAAGCGGCCGCCTCGTCCGCGTACTTCAGCCTGCGGAGCGACCCCGACGGCATCCTTCGCTGGATGCCGCTCGTGATCCAGGGCGGCGAGGACCTCTTTCCGCCGCTCGCGGTCGCGTGCGCCTGGCACTACCTGGGCAAGCCGCGCCTCACGGTGAAGGTCGGGCGCCACGGCGTCGAGGGGATCCAGCTGGGCGATCGGCTCATCCCCACCGACGAGAGCGGGCAATTGCTCATCAACTACTACGGTCCCCCCAAGACCTTCGCCCAGGTCTCCGTCACCGACATTCTCAGGGGCAAGGTCGCCGCCGGCACGTTCAAGGACCGGATCGTGCTCGTGGGAGCCACGGCGCTCGGCACCTACGACTTGCGGAGCACGCCGTTCAGTCCCTTGTATCCCGGGATGGAGGTTCACGCCTCGGTCATCGAGAACGTCCTGACGGGAAGCTTCATGGCCCGGCCCGAGTGGTCGAAGGTGTTCGACCTGCTGGCCATCGTCGCGCTGGGAGGGCTGGTGGGGGCCGCGCTGCCGCGGCTGAGCCCGCTCAGGGGTCTCGGCTTCGCCGCGGGGTTGTTCGCCCTCTACGTCCTCGGCGCTCGCTGGCTGTTCGTGTACGCCCAGGTCTGGCTGAACATGGTCTACCCCCTGCTCGCGCTGCTGGCGACCTACACGGCCCTGACCGCGTACGCCTACGTCACCGAGCAGCGCCAGCGCAAGCGGGTGAAGGAGACCTTCCGGCAGTACGTGGCGCCGCTCGTGGTCGAGGAGATGCTCAAGGATCCCGGCCGCCTGAGACTGGGGGGCGAGGAAAAGGTCCTCACGGTGCTGTTCAGCGACCTCGAGGGCTTCACCGCGCACGCCGAGCGCTATGCCCCGCACGAGACGGCGCAGATGCTGGGCGAGTACTACAACCGGGTCACCGAACAGGTCTTCATCCACCAGGGCACGCTCAAGGAGTACGTGGCCGACGAGCTCATGGCCATCTTCGGCGCCCCCCTGCCGCAGGCGGACCACGCCGTGCGGGCATGCGCGACGGCGCTCGCCATGCGCGAGCAACGCCTCGTTCTCGCCGCGGAGTGGGCGACACTCGGCCGCCCGCGACTCCGGGCCCGCACGGGAGTCAATACCGGCCCGATGCTGGTGGGCAACCTCGGCTCCAAGTACCGCTTTGCGTACGGCGTCCTCGGAGACCAGGTGAACCTCGGCTCGCGCCTGGAAGCCTTGAACAAGGCGTACGGCACGGAGATCCTGATCGGCGAAAACACCGCCCGCCTGGTGGGCGACGCGTTCCGGCTCCGCGAGATCGACACGGTCCGGGTCGTCGGCCGGGCCCAGACCGTGCGAGTCTACGAGCTGCTCGCCCCGGTGGGCCCCCTGGCCCCGGAGCAAGAGAAGGCGTTGAAGTCGTACGCCGCCGGGCTGGAAGCCTATCGCCAGCAAGTCTGGGACGATGCCCTGGCACTCTTCCGGGAGGCGTTGACGCTATGGCCCGCGGACGGGGCGGCCCGGACGATGGCCAGCCGCTGCGAGCTCTACCAGAAGACGGCTCCGCCCGAGGCGTGGGACGGCGTCTTCGAGCAGGAGTTCAAGAAGTGATGTAGAGGTCGCCCCGCTCCTCCTTGAGCCGATATCCCTTCAGCCCCACCTCAGCGTCGCCGAGGGGCGCGCCGGTGTGGAGGTCGAACTGCCACATGTGCTCCAGGCAGGTCAGGATGGACCCATCGTGGACCCCAGTCTCGAGCGGCACGGCCTCGTGAGGGCATAGGGCCTGATAGGCGGCGAACCCATCCCCGGTGTTCACGATGAGGACGGTGACGCCGTCGACGGTGAATTCCTTCATGCCGTTGACGGGGACGTCCGCGGCTCCGCACACGCGGGTCCAGGCCGATCCCTGACCGACGGCCTCCGGCGCGGGCGGCTGACCCGCCGTCGCGTCCGTCGTGTCGACCTCGATCTTGTTCGGACCCCGCTTCGCGGGCTGGTAGAGAAGCCGCGTCACGGGCTGGCCGACGATGATGTGCGAGGCGAGGATCTCGTCCAGATCGGACTCCCGCACACCCGAGTACCAGACGTTCTCGGGGTAGACGACGATCATCGGGCCGTGGCCGCATTGCGAGAAGCAGCCGGACTTGTTGATGCGGATATCGCTCCGGCCCGCTTTCTGCGCGCCGGCCCGAAGGATCTTCACGTACTTCTCGGTGTCGCCCTGGGTCGGGCAGGTCTCCCCGCTGGTGCACACGAACACGTGCCGATCGTACTGGCCCATCGTCGCTCCTCTCAGCTGAATTTGTCGTAACGGATGTCGGCGAGCGGCAGCCGCGCCTCGCGCAGGAGCAGGCGCAGGCTCGCGTCGACCATCGGCGGCGGGCCGGCAACGTAGGCGCGGACGTCGGTGAAGCGGCCCTGCATGCGCTCGCCGGCCACGGCGTGAACGAAGCCCCGGGCAAAGCCGAATCCCGGGTAGGCGCCGGCCAGCGTTGCCGGAACGTCCTCGTCGGAGAGCGCCACCGTCACCGCGAGTCGCCCGGCGTGGCGCGCCCGGAACGCGTCCAGCTCATCGAGGAAGAAGGCGTCGCGCGCGGTCCGGACGCCGAAGAACACGTGACCGTCCCACGCCGAGAAGTGACCCTCCCGGCCCGCGAGCGACAGGATCGACATCATCCCCGCGATGCCGCTCCCTCCCGCGATGCAGAGGAGGTGCCTGGGCACGCCGGGGTGGTACGTCGCGTGCCCCAGCGGACCGAACAGGGCGAGGCGCGTGCCCTCGGCCCCCGCGGCGAAGAGCCACGTGCTCACGGCGCCTCCGGTCTTCTGCTTCACGACGAACGACAGCCGGGTGGCGGCGCGCTCGAAGTTGACCATGGAGTAGGCGCGGGCCCCGGTGATCCCCGGCACGGACAGGAGCGCGAACTGGCCGGCTGCGAAGTCGAGCGGCGCCTCGAGGTCGAGGTCGAAGGTGGCCACGTCGTGCGTCAGGAGGCGGAGCGCCCGCACGACCCCCCCGAGACCGCGGGGCGCGGACGTGCCGGGCTCGCGCGGCTTCAGCGTGCCGCCGACGTCGAGCGTGCAATCATCCTCGGCCACGCTCTGGCAGGTGAGGAGCTCGGCGGCGCCCTTGAGATAGCGGCGACCCGGAGCCCCGGGCCACTGGCTGGCGACGCGGCCACTCACGAGCCGGACCTTGCAGGTGCCGCAGGTGCCGGTGGCACACTCGTAGGGAAGCTCGACTCCGCTGCGGAGCCCGGCGTGGAGGATCTTCTCCCCCGGGTCGCACTCGAAGTCCCGCGTCGCGGTCTTGGCGTTGACGACGACCTTCATGGGCTGTACTGAACCATCACGCGCCCGCGTCGGCAAGCGTAAAGCGGGTGAGAGCGCCCCGCAGCGGGGGCCTATAATGCCCGCGTGGTGACGCCGGAACGGTTCGCGACGGGCATGACCTTCGACGAGTACGTGACGTACGCGGGCACCCCCGCGAACCTCGCGCGCGAGGCCGGCTGGTGGCTGGGCCCGCAGCGACGGGACTTCAGCGGCCTGCTCCGCGCGTGGCACGCCCGCGTGCGGCTCAGTGGGGCGCAGATGGACGCGATCCGGTGGCTGGCGGGCCAGCCCGGCGGGCCAGCCAAGGTCCTGGTGATCTCCGAGGAGTGGTCCTCGGACTGCCGGCGTGACGTCCCCATACTGGCCCGCCTGGCCGAGGCCGGTGGGCTCGAGCTGCGCATCTTCCAGCGCGACGGGCAGAAAGTGGGCCGGGGGCCTCGTGCGGATCCCCGCGAGTCGCCAAACGCCGACCTGGTCAACCAGTTCCTCAATGAGAAGGACGACCAGACCTTCCAGTCGGTTCCGGTGGCCGCCTTCTTCACGACGGACATGCGATGCTTGTACCGCTACGTCGAGTTCCCCGCGATCTACCACAAAGAGCGGCTGTTCAGCGCCATGCAGGTAGCGCGCCCCGGGGAGACCCGCGAGCAGGCGTGGGAGCGCTTCATACGCGACTGGGGCGCGCTTCAGCAGTCGCCCTTCTTCCTGATGTGGGCGAGCGCCGCCGTCGACGAGATCGTGGCCGCGCTTCACGAGCGCCTCGTCGTGGGCGCCTCCGCCTGACAGGGTGCGGGTGGTCCGGCGTCGCACGCGCGGCGGGCTCGAGTCGCGAGTGCGGCTCGAGCGCCCGTCACCGGCCCGCCAGCGCGAGTTCCTCCTCGCGGTGCGCCGCAGCCGTCGGCTGCACGGCGCCTGGGTAGCGCCGCCGGCCACGCACGCCGCCTACCGGCGCTACGTGCGGCGGCTGCGGCGGCCGACCCAGGCCGGTTATCTCGTGTGCCGCCGCGACTCGGGTGCGCTGGTCGGCGTGGTGAACATCAGCGAGATCGTGCGCGGCCCGCTGCAGAGCGCGTATCTCGGGTACTACGCGTTCACGCCGGAGGCGGGGCGGGGATTGATGATGGAAGGGCTCGCGCTGGCGTCCACGAACGCTGGGCGCTCCTCCGCGAAGAGTGGCTCACGCGCTCGAACCACACAGGCCCCCGGCCCCGCCCGCCCGGCGCGGCGGTGACCGCGCGCTAGAAGAACTCGCGGGAAGCCAGGCGCGCGCCCTCGGCCAGCGACGCGAGCTTGGCCCAGACGACGTCGGGATCGACCGCCGCCTGCCCGACCCAGGTGCCGAAGCCGCAGTCCGTCCCCGCGATGACGTTCTCGCGGCCGACCAGCTTCGCGTAGCGGCCGATGCGCTCGGCGACCAGCTCGGGATGCTCGATGAAGTTGGTCGTGGAGTCGATCACGCCGGGGATGAGGACCTTGCCGGCGGGCAGCTTCACACGCTCGAAGACCTTCCACTCGTGGGCGTGGCGCGGGTTGGCGGCCTCGAAGGAGATCCCGCTGGGCCGCGCGGTGAACACGACGTCGAGGACGTCGGCCAGCGGGACGTCGTAGTGGTGTGGACCCTCGTAGTTGCCCCAGCACAGGTGTACCCGCGCCTGGTCGGGCGGCACGTTGGCCAGCGCGTGGTTGAGCGCCTCGACGTGCAAGCGCGCCTTCTTGCGGAACTCCTCGACGCTGAGCTGGGCGTACTGGATGTGCCGGCCCATCGCCAGGTCGGGACAGTCGACTTGCAGGATGAAGCCGGCCCGCGCCACCGCCTCGTACTCGTGGCGCATGGCCTCGGCGATGGCGGCCAGGTACGTCTCGTGGCTGCCGTAGTGCTCGTCGCGGAAGAAGAGGGAGATGACGCCGGGCGAAGCAGCGGTCAGGAATCCCTCCTCGGCCTTCACCGCGCCGAGGGCTGCCCGGAGGTTGTCGGTGTCGGCCGCCGCGGCGCCGGCGTCCCGCACTGCGATGGCGCCGGTGCAGGCGGGCGCCTTGCGCCGGGCGCGGCCGGGGTCGCCGAACACGCGCCGGGCCATGCCAGGGAAGTCGACGAGATCCCGGTACTGCAGAGGGTGGCTGGCGCCGCCGAAGCCGGTGAGGCGATCCTTCACGTAGGTCGCGTAGGAGGGCTTGCTCATCTCCCCGTCGTTGACGACGCCGATACCGGCGTCGGCCTGCTGACGCGCCACCTCGGCGACGGCGGAGCGGATGCGCGCGGCGAGGGCGGTCGGGTCGACCGGCACGCCCTCCTCCCTGGCGAACATCATGCGTACGAGATCCTCCGGCCGCGGCAGGCTGCCGGTGTGGGTCGTCAGGAACCGCTCCGTGCTGCGCCTCACGGCGTCGTGGTCGTGGCGGGCGGGTCGGCGTCGAGATCGCGGGCGCCCGAGGTGCGCTGGCGGTATTCGGCGGGGACCTCGCGGCCCGCGCTCGCGTAGGCCTGGCGGATCGCCTCGACGTTGGGGCTGAAGATGGATTTACGATTGCCGCGCGCCCACTCGTTGGAGCCGCGGGGGGCGTCGGCCGAGCCCTGGAAGCGGGGCATCACGTAGCGCGCGAACAGCTCGTAGCTCCTGAGCGTCTGCTCGCGGTTGGCCCACTCGTGAGCGCGGAAGAGTACCCCGCCGAAGCCGCCAGCGCTCAGCTCCCACAGCTTCTGGATCCCGCGCACCACCGTGTCCACCGAGCCCACCAGGGTGGTGCCCATCCTCACGCCGTCGGTGAGCGGGTCGTCGGAGCGGCCGGGCGGGCGGCCCAGCGTCTCCTCGAAGTAGGTGACCGTCTCGTGCCGCTCGGCCCGCTTGACCTGGCGCATCGCTTCCTCGTCGTCGTCGGCGACGTGCACGTTCACGACGAGCTTCCAGTTCTTCCGGTCCATGGTCTTGCCGTGCCGGGCCGCCGTCTCCTCGCCGATCCTCCACTGATTGGCCAGCGCCTCCGGGCCGCCCGGGATGCCGGCGCCGAGCGAGAGCACGCCAAGCCCGTGGCGGCCGGCCGCGATGACGCCGGCCGGCGTCATGACGCTGGCCACCGCGATCGGGAAGTGGGGCTCGGTGTAGGGCGCCAGGTGCAGGCGGGCCTGGCGCAGCTCGAACCAGTCGGTCTTCAGCGTGACCGGCTCCTCGCACCTGAGCAGGAGCATGATGGCGTCGAGCGCCTCGTCCATGCGCGGCCGCTGGGTCACCGGCTCGATGCCCAGCATGTACGCGTCGGAGACGAGCGCGCCGGGACCGCACCCGAGCATGGCGCGGCCGCGCGTCATGTGATCGAGCTGGACGAAGCGCTGGGCCACGAGGAACGGATGGTGGTAGGGAAGACTGGTGACGCCCGAGCCGAGCATGATGTGCCTCGTGCGCTGGGCGGCGGCCGCGATGAAGATCTCGGGGGAGGCGATCAGCTCCCAGCCGGCCGAGTGGTGCTCGCCGATCCACACCTCGTCGTAGCCGAGGTCGTCGAGCCACTCGATCAGCTCCATGTCGCGGTCGAGCGCCAGCGTGGGGTTCTCGCCCAGCCGGTGGAAGGGTGCCAGGAAGATGCCGAACTTCATTCCCTTGTGGGCCATGGGGTCTCCGGTGAGGGTCGGTTCAGCCGGCCGGCTCGCCCGCGTTGACCGCGAGCACCTGGCCGGAGATGTTGCGGGCCGCCGGGCTGCACAGGAAGGCGGCCGCCGCCGAGATGTCGTCGGCCGTGGCCATCCGCTTGAGCGGGGAGCGCTCGAGCATCGCCTTGCGCATCGCCTCGGGCGTGACGCCGCGCACGCGGGCCTGGCCCGCGATGACGCTGTCGATACGGTCGCCCTCGATGGCGCCGGGGGCCACGCAGTTGACGGTGATGTTGTGCGGGGCCAGCTCCAGCGCCATGCCGTAGGTCATGCCGACCTGGCCGGCCTTGGCCGAGCAGTAGCCGATGCGGTAGGGCAGGCCGCGCCGGCCCGCCCCCGAGGAGATGTTCACGATGGCGCCGCCGCCGGCCTTGATCATCTCGGGCACGGCGAAGCGGATGCACATGTAGGAGGAGGTCAGGCAGGAGTTGAGCGTGTAGAACCAGTCCTCCTCGGTGTACTCCTGCACGGGCTTGGTGGGGCCGCCGTCGCCGGCGTTGTTGACCAGCGTGTCGATCCTGCCGAACGCCTTCACGCCGTCGGCCACGATCCGCCTGACGTCGGCCTCCCGCGCGGCGTCGCCGGTCACCGCGATCGCCCGGCCGCCCGCCTTCGTGACGAGCGCCGCGGTCTCCTGCACCAGCTCCCCCGAGCGGGCGGCGCAGACCACGGCCGCACCCTCCCGCGCGAACAGCGCGCTCATGACCCGTCCGATGCCCTTGCTGGCCCCCGTGATCACCGCGACCTTGCCGTCGAGGATGCCCATGCGCCGTCCTTGCTCCCCACGCCGGGTGGGGGACCTATCCTATCGCGAATGCTTGACAGCGTCGCGCGGTGCTGCAACGCTCCCCGGTCATGGGACGGACGACCTTCGATTTCTCGGGGCAGGTGGTGGTGGTCACCGGCGGCGCGCGCGGGATCGGGCGCGGCGCGGCCGAGGCGTTCGCCGCGGCGCACGCGCGGGTGTACGTCGTGGACGTCGATGAGAAAGCGGGAGAGACCGCGGCCGCCGCGATCCGGGAAGCCGGCGGCAAGGGCGCGTTCGTCGCCTGCGACGCCACCGACGGCGTGCAGGTCCGCGCGGCGTTCGAGCGGATCCTCGGCGAGACGGGCCGCCTCGACGTCCTCGTCAACTGCGCCGGGGGGTTCTGGAAGCAGCTGTCGGTGGAGGACACGCCCGAGGAGGAGTGGGACCGCATCGTCGACCTCAACCCTGGACCGGCACGGCGTGACGGCCAACGCCGTCGCCCCCGGGACGACCGCCAGCGAGCGGGTCGTGGCCGTGCGCGGCCTCGAGCAGCTGGAGGCGATCGGCAAGGACTCGGCGCTCGGCCGCATCGCCGAGGTCTCCGACATCGTCGGGTCGATCCTGTTCCTCGCCTCGCCCGAGGGCGGTTACCTGACCGGGCAGACGATCTCGGTCAACGGCGGCCGCGTGATGGTGTGACGTCCAGGAGGAGCCAGCCATGAGTGCTGTCGCCGACAGGGAATCGCTGATCCAGAATCTCGACCGCGTGGTCAACGACGTGCTCGGGTACTTCGCCGGGCCGGGCTGCGCCAGCACGGCGAGGGTCGACCGCTGGCAGGCCCGCGACGTCCTGCAGCACTTCCTCTACTTCCACGATGCCACCGCGTGGGGGATCCAGTCGGCCGCGACGGGCGGGCCGATGTGGACGCTGCCCGCCGATAGCGACACGATCAACGAGGTGTGCCGGCGCCTGCACGAGCACGAGAGCGTGGACGAGCTGATCGGCCAGCTGCGGCTGGCCCACGCGCGCCTGACCCGCGCGGCCCGCGGCGCGCCCGACCTGGACCAGCCGTGCTTCCGCCGCGCCAACGGCGAGACCATGACCGGCCGCCAGCGCCTGGAGCTGCTCGCCAGGCACTGGGCCGAGCACGTGCAGGAGCTGCAGGCGGCCGAGGCCGGGCGCTGACGGCCGGCGCGATGCGCGTCGAGAGCGTCGAGGCGATCCCGGTCGAGATCCCGCTGCGGCGGAACTTCGGGGGCAGCACGTACGCGGTCCTCAAGCGCTCCACGATCGTCACCCGCCTGCGCACCGACGCCGGCCTCGTCAGCGAGGTGTACAACGGCGACAACCGCGAACACGGCCGCGAGCTGGTGCGCCTGATCCACGACGTGCTGGCCCCGCGCGTGAAGGGCCTCAGCATCTCCGAGGGCGAGCGCGTCTGGGAGACGATGTTCGCGGTCAGCCACACCCAGCGGGCCCGCAAGCTCCTGATGGAGGCGATCGCGTGCGTCGACTGCGCGTTGTGGGACGTGGCCGGCAAGGCGCAGGGCCTGACCGTCTGCGAGCTGCTCGGCGGCAAGCGCCGCGCGCTGCCGATCATCTCCATCGGCGGCTACTACGTGGAGGGCAAGACGCTCGCCGACATCGGCCGCGAGATGGAGGCCTACCGGCGGGCCGGCATGGCCGGCTGCAAGTTCAAGGTCGGTGGGCTCACGCCCGAGGAGGACGCCCGGCGGGTGGAGGCCGCGCGTCGCGCGGCCGGCGACGACTTCGTCCTGGCCGTCGACGCCAACTGCGGCTGGCCGGTGGAGGAGGCGGTGCGCTTCGCGCGCCTGGTCGAGCCGCTGGGGATCGCCTGGTTCGAGGAGCCGTGCCACTGGTACGACGACGCCGCGATGATGGCCCGCGTGCGGCGGGAGACGGGCATCCCGATCACGGCCGGACAGTCGGAGATCACCAGCCACGGCGTGCGCCGGCTGCTCGATGCCGGCGCGGTCGACCTCGTCAACGTGGACGCCTCGGAGTGCGGCGGGGTCACCGAGTGGCGGCGCGCCGCCGCCCTGTGCCGCGCGGCGGGGGTGCGGATGGCCCACCACGAGGAGTCGCAGATCTCGCAGCACCTGCTGGCCGGCGTCCCGCACGGCACCTACGTGGAGTGCTTCGCCGACCCCGAGCGCGATCCCGTCTGGCAGTCGATGTGGGCGAACCGTCCCGCTCCCAAGGAGGGGCTCATCGACGTCTCGGCCGGCCCGGGCTTCGGGCTCGCCCTCGACCACGCAATGATCCGGAAGTACCGGGCTCTATGAAGTGGGGGGCCCCGAAATGGCCCCCCCCCAAATGCTCGTCGCGCCCCGGCGGAGCCGTGGCGCGCCTCGATCGTCCGCGAGGGCCTCGTGATCGCCCCATGCCGTCTGCGAGGGGTCCTGACTGGCACTCACGGGCCCCGGGCTTCGCGGGCGAGCAGGGCGAGGCATGTGGCGACCACGGCGGCGGCGCTGAGGACGAGCGACCAGTGGACGTTGATGAGGGCGCCGAGCACGCCCACCGTGACGCCGCTGCCGGCGCGGAGCCCCAGGTTGGCGGTGTTGAAGAGACCCACCACGCGGCCGCGCACGTGCGGCGGCGCCAGCATCTGCACCAGCGTCTGGGCGATCGACGAGAAGGCGATGTTGAAGACGCCGGCCAGCACGAGCAGCGTGACGGCGACCGGGTAGCTGCGCGCGACCGCGAACAGCCCGATCGTCACCCCCCAGGCGGCGGCGGCGAGGATGGCCGCGCGCGCGCCGGGCTGCACGACGTTCGCGCTCTCCAGCAGCACCGCGCCCAGAATGGCACCGCCCGCGTTGGCCGCCAGCAGCACGCTGTACCAGACTCCCGCCTCGTCGGAGCCGAGGTCGTGCGCGTACTCGGGCATCTGGGCCTGAAAGGCGCTGCCCACGAAGAACGAGGTGGCGCCGCCGAGGAGCATCATCGTCATCAGGCGCCGATCGGCGCGCATCTGCGCCAGCAGCACCCAGGCATCCCGCAGGTGCGGCTCCGGTCGCGACCGGCCGCCCGGACGCTCGGTGTGTCCGGTGTAGGGGACCCGAGCGAGGAAGATCGTGAACGGCAGGTAGATGAGGACGTTGGCGAGGAGGCCTCCCGCCGGACCGAGCAGCAGCATGAGCCCGCCGCCCACCGCGGGGCCGAGCAGGATGGCCAGGTGGCGGCTGCTCGCGTTGAGGCGGATGGCGCTGGGCAGCTGGGCGGGGCTGACCATGTCGTGGATGATGAGCTGCACAGCCGGCGAGATGATGACGCCGGCGGCGCCGTGGATGAGCAGGAGCACGACCGCGTGCCACACCGCGAGGGTGTCGGTGAGAAAGAGAACGCCCCACAGCCCCGAGGCCAGCATGAACAGCCCCTGGGCGACCTGGATCAGCTTGCGGCAGTCGTGGCGGTCCGCCACTGCCCCCGAGTGAAAGGAGAAGAGCAGGAACGGCACCCAGTGGCTGATGACGGCGAAGCCCGCCAGCGTCGGAGAGTGGAACTTCTGGAACATGACCCAATAGCTGATGACGTGCTCGATGTTCTCGGCGGTCATCGACAGGAGGGCGAGGAGGAAGTAGCGCCGGTAGTCGCGCGCGTGGAGGGCCGCGAAGCGGGGCGTGAGGGTCGAGACGGACCGTGGGGGAGCGGTCACCGCCGTGATCGTAGCATCGTTGCCCGAGTCCCGCGGGAGGCGAACTGGAAGCCGCATCACTGGCCGCGCTAGCGTGCCCTGGATGGAGACAGCGTTGTTCGAGCGACTCCGCGCGGCGGCCGCGGCCGTGTTTCCCGGGTCGCCCGTTCTGGCCGCCTACGCCTATGGCAGCAGAGTGTCGGGCCGGCCACGGCCGGGGAGCGATGTTGACGTCGGCTATTACCTGGGGGATACCGAGGCGGTCAGCTTCTGTCCCTGGGCGAGGAGTCGCGCCTGGCTTCCGCGCTCGTCGACGCCGTGGGGATCGCCGTCGACCTGAGGAATCTGGCCGAGGCCCCGCTGGAGCTCAGGGGGCGGGTCCTTGAGGCGGGCACCCGGATCTATTCGGGCGACGATCCCCAGCGCGTGGCTCTCGAACGCTACGTTCTCGCGCATTATCACGACCACAAGGAGACCTTCGCGATCATGCACAAGACCCGGCTACGCCAGCTTGCCAGGCTAGGGCTGTGAGGATGGTGGACAAGGCGAAGCTTGACCAGACGCTCATCATCGCCTCCGAAAACTACCGGTTCCCGAAGGACAACGCCGACAGCTTCGGCGTCCTGGTCGAGGAAGGGGTGCTCGAGCCCGGGGCGCAGGACGCGTTGCGGGCGATGGCGCGCTTCCGGAACCGGCTGGTGCATCTCTACTGGGACGTGGATGACGAGCGCGTCCACGCCTACCTCCAGGAGACGCTGAACGACATCGCGCGCTTCGGGGAGGCCATTGTCCGCCGCGAGTGGTGAGGCGGATGGGGCGCAACGGCGTGGAGGTGTATGGCGTTCGCCGGCGGCGTGGGGCTGACGATGTCGTGCAGGATGAGCTGCGTCGCCAGGCGCCGATCACGCCGGCGGCCGCTGTGGAGCCCCAACCGATCGGGCGAGGCGAAGAGCGCCTGCGAGATCTGGAGCAGGCGCCGGCAGTCGTAACCATCGGCCAGCTCCCCACGGCCGTGGGCGGGGGAGCGGTCACCGCGCGAGCGTATCATCGCCGCCGCCGGGCGGCGGCGTGTCGCGTAACTTGACAGGCTGTTCGCAGACGCCGTTCCAGGCGTCGGGAGGCGCTGTCTCGAAGACGGCGCACCGCTGGGCCAGGGTGCGGGAGGACCCGGCCGTCGGGCGCAGGGCGAGCGCCTCCCGTAACAGTGCCAGCGCCCTCGGCCCACATGCCCTTCCGGTAGGCCTCCAGGGCCTCTGCATACGTCCACAGGGCCCGCTCGTGCTGGTGGGCCACCGGCGTGCCGGCCTTGCCGATCAGCTCGTAGATGCGCACGGCCTGCGTGCGCCCCTTCACCCGCACCATGTCGAGCTCGCGGAGCATGAACGCCTGCTCGACGAGCCGCGCGGTGTTCTCGCCGATGATGATGTCGGTGGCGTAGACCTTGTTCAGCCCTTCCAGCCGAGAGCCCAGGTTCACCTGGTCGCCGACGACGCCGTAGGCAAAGCGGTACTTCGAGCCGAGGTTGCCGACGACCATCGGCCCGGAATTGATCCCGGTGCGCGCCCTGATGTGCGGCCGCCCGATCGTGGCCCACTCTGCGGCCAGGGCGAGCGTCTGCTCGCGCATCGCCAGCGCGGCCTCGCACGCCCGCAGCGCGTGCTGGGGCTCCTCGATGGGCGCGCCGAAGAAGGCCAGCAGCTCGTCCCCCACGTACTCCTTCAGCGTGCCGCGATGGAGGAAGACCTGCTCGGTCACCCGGTTGTAGTACTCGGCCAGCATCACGGTCATCTCGTGCGCGGAATGGCGTTCCGAGTACGTGGTGAATCCCTCGAGGTCGCTGAAGAGGACGGTCAGGACCTTTTCCTCTCCGCCGAGCCGCAGGCGGGCCGGATCCTTGATCATCTCCTCGACCACATGCTCGGCGACGTACTGCTTGAACGTGCTCTTGATCCTCTGGCGCGCCCGCTGCTCCGTCACGTAGTAGTAGAGGGTGAGCGCGATGTACACGGTCACCAGCGCCATCAGCGGGTAGACCATGTTGAGCCATATCCGCGCGCCCACGAACAGCCAGCGCGCGAGGAAGATGTAGAACGCGAACAGCCCGGCTGTGAACAGCACGCCCCTGAGGGGACCCAGCCGGGTCAGGGCCACCCCCGTCAGCGTGCTCATCCCCACGATCGCGACCACGTCGAAGGCCCGCGACCACTCGGGTTTCGCCATGAAGCGCTGGGTCAGGATGTTGTCGATGACGGTCGCGTGAACCTCCGTCCCCGGGTACCGCGGATCGAACGGCGTATTCCTCAGGTCGTAGGTGGCGACGGCCGTCGCCCCCACGAGCACGATCCGATCCTTGAAGGCGCCCAGCGCCACCTTCCCCGCGAGGACGTCGGCCACCGAGTAGTACGGGAACGTCTTCGGGCGGCCCAGGTAATTGATGAGCAGCTTGCCGGCCTCGTCGGTCGGCACGAATCGCTCGCCGACCTCGATGCCCTCGACGCCGTGCTGTCTGATCTCGACGGTCAGCTGAGGCCGGCCGAGATAGTGCCAGGCACACAGCAGGCCCAGCGGCGGGAACAGGTCCCGCCGCCCTGGATGACGAGCGGCATCCAGCGCAGCACGCCATCCCGATCGCTTTGCAGGGTGAAGTAGCCCGAGGACGCCGCCACGTCGCTGAACATCTGAAGATTGGTCTGCGGCGCCTGGGCCTTGATGAAGGGCGGCTCGTGAGCGCGCTGTCCCGTGCGGCGGACGCGAGGATAGCTCGACCCGGCAATGCTCTGCAGTCGGCGCTCGGTCTCGCCAGGATCGAGCTGGTAGTCGAGCGTGGACTGGTCGTGGAAGAAGTAGCCGAGCACGACGGCGGCCTTCGACCGCTTGATGGCCTCGGCGAGGGCGACATCGTTGTCGGCATTTCGACGGCGCTCCGTCATGAAGTGCCGCAGTCGCGGATCGCTGATGGCGAGCGTGTCCAGCGTGCCCGTGAACTCGTCGATGAGGGCAAGCTGGGAGTTCTCGTCCGGCTCGGAAAAGATGACGTCGAGGCCGATCACCTTGGCGCCGTCGCGCGAGAGAAGATCGATGAGCGCGGCGAACTTCGACCGGGGCCACGGCCACCGCCCTTCGGCCTCGAGGCTCTTTTCGTCGATGACCACCATCGCCACCGCCGGCGAGGGCTTCTCGGCTCCTCGCGAGACGAAGCGCAGGTCGTAGGTCTTCAGCTCGATGAGCTCGAGGATGTGGACGTTGAGGCTGTACAGGGCAAGGACGGCTACGAGGCTGCCGACCATGAGCGACGCCGGCTTGAGCCAGAAAGAGCGCCTGAATATGCGCTTGATGGAGAAGGCCGGTTTACGGAGCCGCCTCATCGACGACACACATCACGCGACGGGAGACGTCGCGAGAGACTGTTCTGGTTGTCTGTTGAGCCGCGGTCCAACGCGGCTACTCTAGCATAGCTGTGGACGGGGGTCACATGGCTCGGCCCCTCAGCTCAGGTTCGTTCGTGGCCCGGACTTCGCAGACTTCCGATGGCGAGAAGGAGAGAAGGGGCCGGCGACTTCCGGACATCGACCGGAGCCGCCGACCCGTGAGGCGTACGGTGTCGGCTACGGCAGCAGCGGCCCCTGGCAGTCGTATGGGCGGCGCTCGGGCCGATTCGCCGTCCTCTTCCACTGCAGGTTTCGCGACTCGGAAGCGTGCACGAGTGTTTGGCCGACTCGATCGTCCCGGCGTCGTCGGAGTACGTGACGTCCGACAGGAACGAAATCGGGACGAAGTCGATCGGGACCTGACCGCTGGAGCAGAACTGGTCGAACGTGTGCAGGTCGGGCACCTGCGCCGTGCAGACGACCTTCCCGATGCCGCCATTCTGGCTCGAGACGACGTTGGTGACGGCCTGGGAACAGGTCAGCGTCTGCCCGGCGGGAACAGGGACGATCTTCTGATAGTCGAGGGTGGACTCGTCGTGAAAGAAATAGCCGAGCACGACGGCGGCCCGGGATCGCTTAATGGCCACGGCAAGGGTGGCGTCATTGTCGGCGGCCCGCCGCCGCTCGGTCACGAAGCGACGCAGTCGCGGGTCGCCGATGGCGAGCTCGTCCGACCTTCCCGTAAACTCGTCGATCACGGCCAGCTGCGAGTTCTCGTCGGGCTCTGAGAAGATGATGTCGAACCCGATCACCTTCGCGCCATCGCGCGAGATGGCATCGATCTGTGCGGCGATCTTGGAGCGCGGCCACGGCCACCGGCCCTCGACCTCGAGGCTCTTCTCGTCGATCACGACCATCGCCACCGCTGGCGACGGGTTTTCGGGCCCGCGGGAGAGGAAGCGCAGGTCGTAGGTCTTGAGCTCGATGAGCTCGATGATATGGACGTTGAGGGTGTACACGGTGACGACGGCGATGAGGCTGTAGACCATCAGGGCCGCCGGATTGATCCAGACCGAGCGCCGGAAGTGACGGCCGATCGAGACGCGGGGCAGGAGGGGGCGTTTCATCGACAGGACACGTCAGGCGGCGGGTAACGCCGGGAGCGAAGCATCCCGTGCTCGGCGTGATGGTCCAACGCGACCACTACCTCAGCACGCGCCGCCAGGAAAGCTTCGCGTCCCCATGCCGTCGACGCTCCAAGGGACGTCGACGGCGTACCGACCCCCCCCGCGTCGACACAGGGGAGGTCGGTCGGACGCTAAGGCGTGGGATCCGTGATGACTTGCGGTATGACCGGACACTCGGCGAATTTGTTATCGGCGTTGTGACACAGCGTGTTGCAGTTGTAGTCGAACGGCTGATTGACGCTGGCGTTGCTCGGGGCATTGCACTGCTGGCTCAGCGCATCGGCCAGCACGCAGGGGGGACTAGCGGGGTTGGTGAGGTCGCACCCTCCTGCCAATGCCCCGTCCTCGTCGCGAAACAGCCGGCCGAACACCTCCATCGCGTCGACGAAGACCCGGATTTGCCAGTTGGAGTTGGGGCACGACGCCCCGGCGAGGGCGCCCGCCGTGATCAGAGCGTCGAGGAGATCCTGATCCGTAAAGGTGATCTCACTGAGCGCCCTTCCGTTCTTCGTGATCGAAGCAGGCTCGATGAGGTCGGTGTGCTCGACCTCGACCGGCTCGTTGATGAACGCCTGGCCCTGGGCGGGCTCGGCATTGCCCGGTTTGTTGACGCAGAAGATTGTGGCGTGCTCGATGAACAGGTTGACGGCGTAGGCTGCATTGGAGGTGTCGTTCGGGGTGGTGTTCCCCAGCCCGGACAGAATCGACGCCACGTCGATGCTGCAGACCTTCTTGCAGCTAGGCAGGCTACAGGTAGAGGGGCAGGTGATGCGCTGATTCAGTGCATTGAAGCAGATGCACTGCGTGGTGCTCGTCCCCGAGATGGTACCTGGATAGGCCTCGACGGGCGAGCTCATGGTCAGCGCCATCGCGAGTATGCTCAGCCCCAGTGCAATAACCTTTATATACATCGGTGCTCTCCTTTGTCCCGCCCCAGTGCGGTCGATCACGGCAACGCGATGGTGACTCGGCCGAAGACCATCCGATCGGGTTGGATGAACGGGTTCGCGCGGTCCGTGTTGAAGAACCTGAAGTCCTTGTCGAGCAGGTTCGTGACCCCGACCGTCACGAACCCGTACCGCCACGGCAGGCGGTAGTTGATGGCTGCATCCACCGTCCAGAAATCGTCCTGCCCGGTTTCCTCGACTCCGTTGCTGGCCCGGAAGAACTTACCTTCCTGGTTCCAGTACGTCGCGGTCACCGAGCTGCTGAATCCCGACTCGTGGAAGAAGCCGATGCCCACCGGCACCCGGTGGGTGACGACCCACGGCGCTTCCTCTCCGTTCGTCGCGTTGCCCCGGGTGAGCTTCTCGTACTGATACTCCGTACGGAGCGCCACCCACCGATGCGGCGTCCAGAAGAGGTAGGCGCGCCAGAGGGTCTCGCCGCCGCTGCGCTCGCTCGTTTGGCCCGTCGTAATGTCGATGGTCGGGATCGTGAGGTCACGGCGCGAGTATGACGTGCCCGCGAACAGATCGGCCGTCAGCTTCTGGTCGAGCGCGAGCCCGTAGCGCCAGGACTCCGTGACGTTGGGATCGTCGTAGAACTGGTTGAAGCCCGCGACCTGGGTCGGCTCCAAGGTCTGGTTGGTGACGAGCGTCCGCTTGAGGACCCGGGCGATGGCGCCCCGGATCGTGGTGCCCGGAAGCGGGTTCCAGGTGACGCCGGCCTTGGGGTTGACCTGCGTCTTGCCCCCGTCAGGAACGACATCGCTACTGCCGTCCATGTGGTCGAGGCTGGCCCCGAGCGTGAAGGTCACCGTCGGGATGGCGTTGATGTTGGCGTAGGCGTAGACGTTGCCGTGCTTGATCTCGGTGTCGGCCGTCGGATCCTCGAAGGTGAGACCAAACGACGGGATGAAGATCTTGGGGCGAATCACCCCCGTCGTGTGGGCATACCCGGCGCCGCTCGTCAGCGTGAAGTATCTCGACCGGAACAGGTGCTGGAGCTCATAGCTCATGCCCTCGGTGGGCACCTTGGTGTCCGTATCGACCGTGAAGCCGCCCCCGAAGTCCGCCCGCGGCTCGAACCGCTGCAGCTCGCGGCGGTTCTGGTAGACGACCGAGGCCAGGAGGATGGAATTGGGGGTGAAGACGTGACGCGCACCGCCCCGGACGGTAAAGGTGTCGACCTTGTCGGTGAACCCTTGGAAGACCTCGTCCCGGAAGAATCGCTGCTGGATGTCGCCGAGCTCGCTCTCGCGGCTCCGGACCTCGACCTGCACCATCGTCCGGGGCGTCAGGTCGACCTGCACGAAGCCGTTTCCGATTGTTTCCTTTTGATCGGCGTTGCGCCGCCAGCCATCGGTCGTGAAGTGGAAGCCACCCAGACTGAACGCGACGTTCTGGTAGATGCCGGCCAGGACTCCCTCGCCGGCGAATGTGTCGTTTTCACCGGCGAGCCCGGTCGCCTGGAACGTGACGCCATTGCGGTTGAAGATCGGATTGAACTCGTTGAAGGACAGCGCGCTCGGTCCCAGCGAGCTGACCAGGAACAGGTTGCTCTCCCCCAGCCGGGGCTGCAGCGGTGTCATGTTGAGGGGCTGTAGGAGCTGGGACTGGAGCAGCTCACTCACGCGGGCGATCTCGTGGCGCTGCAGGACAGCGTAGGAATCGGACAACAACCGATGCGCCGAGAAGTTGGTGGGGTCGATGTTGACCGACTTCCATCCCTCAACCAGGGCGAGCTGCTGGAACCCGAGATCGCTGTAGATGCGACCGAGGCTGGCACTGCGGGCGGCCTCGTCGGAGTCGAGGAGCATCCGGGAGCGGTACACCGCCCGGTTGTCGTTCAGGTCGATGGCGCGCTGCATGTCGTGCAGCGCCTCGATGGGTCGGTTCGTCGTCTGCTTGGCGATGGCCCCGTAGAAATAGGGGGTGGGGTCGTTCGGATCGAGCTGCTTGGCCATCTCGTACTCGCGCTCGTCCAACCCGGTGCGCTTCTCCTCGTAATATGTCTTCCCGAGATAACTACGGACGATGGCGTTGCTCGGATCCAGGCTGGCCGCCACCTCGAGCTCACGGCCGCCGGCGTGCAGCTTGCCCTCGCGGATCTTCGCCAGGCCAAGCCCCATCCTCGGCAGGGGATCGCCCTGATCGAGCGCGATCGCCTTCTCGAAGGCCTCCTTGGCCTGCGTCGTCTTGACGCGCATCAGGTGGGCGTAGCCCAGCACGGTCTGCGTCCGCGAGAGGTTCGGCTCCAGGGTCGCCGCCCGCTCCGCCGCCTTCAGCGCCCGGCCGAGCTCACCAAACGACGCCCACAGCTCGGACAGCCGTGCCCACGCCAGCGCGTTGTTGGGGTCCAGGGCGACGGCGTTCTCGACGCTGGCTCGAGCGCCTTCGAGGTCGAACCGTGCCTGCTGCGCGTAGGAAAGGGCGAGCTGGGCCGTGGCGGACTTCGGCGCACTCTGCGTGGCCCTCTGGGCGGTGGCGAGCGCCCTGTCGCGGTCGCCCTGGGCAACCGCGATGATGGTCTGGAGCGCCAGCGCGTTGGGGTCGTTCGGGGCCAGCTTCAGCGCGCGCTCGATATCGGCTGCGGCCTCGTCCGCACGCCCTACGCTCAGTAGCAGGTGCGCGCGGTAGGCGAAGAAGCGCGGGTCCGAAACGGTCTGGGGAACCCCCGCGAGGGCGTCGAAGGCGCCCTTGATGTCCCCCTTCAAGTACGCCTCGTGGGATTGGCGGACGCCCTGCCAGTCCGGTCCGGACGGAAGCTCATCGGCCCGGAAGTAGAGGACCGGTGGGTAGTGCAGGGTCCACTGGACCGCGTCGCGGGGACGGGCCACGACGCGCAGCACGGGCGCCTTGCCGGTCTCGGCCACGGCAGACTGACCGCTGCTCAGCGTGAGGCTGCCGGCCTGGCTCTGGGCCAGGACGGTCCCCTCGAAGACGGTCAGCAGCGCCCGGTCGGGCTCGAGGCCGATGTAGAACTCGGTGCCCCGGACGCCCGCGATGGTGAACGGCGTCTGCACCTCGAGGCTGCGTGGGCCGCGGCTGAAGAAATGAGCGGCTCCTCGCAGCAGATTGACCACCCCGGTGCGCTCGTCCTTGACCGCCTCGACCGTCATCTCGGTGTTGGCGTTCAGCCGGAGTACCGACTGGTCGAGCATGGCGAGGTCCGCCCGGCTCCGTTCCTGGACTCGAATGGTGTCGCCCGGGGAGAAGCTGTCGTTGAGCCTGACCGGCTGCCACGCCGACTGGCCTACCCGGCGCGCCTCGACGAGGCCCTGGACCGACACCGCCCTCGCCACCGGGCCGCCGGGTTGCTGCGCGATCGCGAGAGCCGGACCGAGGAGCCCCAGGTACAACGCAAGCCAGACGATCCAGCGCACCGGTCTCGCGGGAGGAATCATGCCGTGCACCATCACTTTCGGGGGTGGCAGGTCCGAGCCTCCGATCTATCGAGTGGCGTGAGTATCGTTCGCGTGTCTTCCCGCGTCAACGCCGAAGTTTCGAGACGCGCCGCCCGGGTCAAGGTCCTCTTGCCTCCTCTGGCGCGGGCGAAGCGTTGCACACCTCGATTACCGATCGTGTACAGATTGGAGGAAGGCCTACCTGGGATGCGCCCTGTCCGAGTTGACTCGGCCAGGACTCCAGGCATCACACCGTAATGATATCGGTATGTTATATCGTCTTCATGAGAGCCTCCGTCTCCGGGGCGGGCGTTACTCCAAGCGCAGCCAACATTTTCCGACACCGCTCGTAGACCAGGACGGCATCGCCCCGACGGCCCAGCCGCTTGTAGGCGAGCATCAGCCGGCGATAGTACTCCTCGGCGCGGTCGTTGATCTCCACGGCACGCTCGTAACACTCCGCGGCCGCCTCCCAGTCGCCGATCGCCTCCCAGACCCCGCCGATCTTGCGGAGCTGACGCAGCAGGTGTTCCTTGAGCCGGCCGCTGACGCCGGCGGCCCAGGGCATGGTTTGATCCCCGCCCAGGAATTCGCCGCGGTAGAGGGCGACCGCGCGGTCGGTCCAGCGAATGCTGGCCGCCCATTCGTGATCCCGCACCGGGCTCCGTGCGATGGCCGCCTCGGCGAGCGCCAGCGTCCGGTCGACGGCCCAGACGTCCACCCAGCAGTGGGAGGGCGCCAGGCTGATGCGGCCGTCGCTGCGGAGCACGGCGCCCCCGTGGCCGAGCAGCCGCCGGAGGCGATGGAGCGTGACGGCCAGGGCCTGGTGGGCGGCGTCACCTTCGGAGTCCGGCCAGAGCACTTCGGCGATCTCGTCCTCGCGGACGTTGCGGCCACCGAGCGCGACGAGGACCTGCAGCAGCGCCAGCGGTTTCTTCTGCGCCTTGCCCGGGAATCGCACGGGCCGCTCGGCGGTGAGCACCTCGAAGCGCCCGAGCGTGAACACCTTGACCGGCCACGGCCACGCCTCGAGATGCACCGGCGGTTCGCCCGGCTCCAGGCGGCGCTCGCTGACGAGTCGGCGCACGTACTCGACCTCGAGCTCGGCATCGAGCGCCCGCGCCGCCAGCTCGGCCATCGTGCGGGGCCGCCACATCCACGTGTTGAGGTACCGGTGGCCGCGACCGATCGGCAGCGCCTCCGCGAGTGCCCGCATCGCGCCGCCCTCGTCTCCGCGCCCCAGCGCGACGTGGGCCTCGATCAGCCGCGCCGTGAATCTCAGGATGGCGCTGTCCATCTGCTCCGCGAGCTCGCTGGCCTGGATCAGATGCACGGCGGCGCCTGGCGTGCCGGCGGCGTCGAGCGCCTGAGCCGCGAACAGATGGGCGAGACACTGCAGGGCCGGCAGGCCGCACTCCCAG